>JBOGEA010000215.1:0-9935 GCA_050743205.1 Egibacteraceae bacterium
TGCTTGAGGCGTTGCCGTTGACGGCCAACGGCAAGCTCGACCGTGGCGCCCTGCCCGCCCCTGGGGGCGCGCGCCCGGAGCTGGAGACCAGCTTTGTGGCTCCCCGCTCACCGGTCGAGGAGGTATTAGCTCGCGTCTGGTCCCAGGTGTTGGGCGTGGACCGGGTAGGCGTCCACGACAACTTCTTCGACCTCGGCGGCGACTCGATCTTAAGCATCCAGGTAGTGGCCAAGGCTCGGGACGCGGGTGTGTGGCTGACCCCGAAGCTGGTATTTCAGCACCCGACGATCGCCGAGCTGGCCCAGGTGGTGGAAGAAGCCCCGGTGGTGTCGGCCGAGCAGGGGCTGGTGACCGGCGAGCTGCCGCTGACCCCGGTCCAACGCTGGTTCTTCGAGCTCGGCTCCCCCCAGCCGCACCACTTCAACCAGTCGATGCTGCTGGAAGTGGAAGAGGAAGTCGACCTACGGCTGCTGGAGCAAGCGCTTTCGGCGGTAGTCGCTCATCACGACGCGCTGCGCCTGCGGTTCCGGCTCGAGGAGGGGAGCTGGCGCCAGGGCTGCGTCGGCTTGGGAGAGCCCGCGGGCCTTTGGCGGGTGACCCGGGTGGACCTGTCGGCGCTGGGCGTGAGCGAGCAGGGCCCCGCGCTCGACGCGGTCGCGACCGCGCTTCAGGCCGGCTTTGATCTGTTGGAGGGACCGTTGGTTGCCGCGGCGCTGTTCGACTTTGGCGCCGGCCGGCCCGCGCGGTTGTTGATCGCGGCGCATCATCTGGTGGTCGACGGGGTGTCGTGGCGGATCCTGCTCGAGGATCTGGCAGTGGCCTTAGGGCAGCTGCGGGAGAGCGCCACGGTGACACTTCCACCCAAGACGACCGCCTTCAAACACTGGGCTCATCGGCTCAAACAGCATGCGGATGAGGCGACGCCTGCCGAGGAGCTCGAACACTGGCTGGCGTCTGCCGGCCGGCAGGCGCCCCTGTTGCCAGTTGACGATCGGGGTGGGCCCGGCGTGGTGGCGGATGAGCGCACGGTCTCGGTGGCCTTGAGCCGCGAGGAGACCCGGGCGTTGCTCTTCGAGGTGCCGGGGGCGTATCGCACCCAGATAAACGATGTGTTATTGACCGCCTTGGCCCAGACCCTTACCGGCTGGACGGGGGGGCGTCGGGTGTTGGTGGATGTCGAGGGGCACGGCCGCGAGGAGCTCTTCGACGACGTCGACGTGTCCCGCACCGTGGGTTGGTTCACCACCATCTTCCCCGTGCTTTTGGAGCTTGCCCATCCCGCCGATCCGGGAGCGTCCCTCAAGGCGGTAAAAGAACAGCTCCGCGCGATCCCTCACCGGGGCATCGGTTACGGTCTGCTGCGCTATCTGGGCGATGCCGAGGATGCGGCGGTATTGGGGGGCCTGGCTCACGCCGAGGTGAGCTTCAACTACCTCGGCCAGGTTACCCCGGTGGCGCCAGGGTGGGGGTTCGCGCTCGCTGAGGACTCGGCGGGCATGGCGCTCGCCGCCGGCCGCTCGCCGGAGACTCCCCGCTCCCACCTACTGGGCATCAACGCGCTGGTCCACGACGGCTGCCTCAGGATGCACTGGAGCTACTCCCAGCAGCGCCACCGACGGGAGCGCATCCAGACCCTTGCCCGTGGCTATCTGGACGCCCTGCGAGGCTTGATCGCGCACTGCTGCTCGCCTGAGGCGGGAGGGCTCACTCCCTCAGATGTCCCGCTGGCCCGCCTCGACCAGGCCCGCTTAGACGAGCTCACCCGCACCGTCTCCGGCCGGGTGGAAGACGTGCACCCGCTGTCGCCGCTGCAACAGGGGCTCGCCTTCGAGAGTCTCTACGCGCCAGAGACAGCCGTCTATCGAGAACAGATAGTCCTGGCGTTCGAGGGCTCACTAGACCGGGCAGCGCTCAAGAAGGCATGGGCCCTGGTGGTGGCCCGCCACCCGGCGCTGCGCACCAAGGCGGCATGGGCAGGCATCGACCAGCCCTTGGCCCTCGTGATCGCCGGGGTGGAGGTGCCCTGGGAGGAGCATGACTGGGAGGGGTTGGAGCAGGCCGAGCAGCGCCGCCGGTTCGAGGAGGCGGTCAAGGCCGATCGGGCCAGGGCCTGGGAGCTGGACCGGGGGCTGCTTGTCCGGCTGTGCCTGGTCCGCCTCGGCGAGCGGGATCACCGGCTGATCTTCAGCTTCCACCACATGCTGTTGGACGGGTGGAGCCTGGCGATCGTGTTCGAGGAGGTCTTTCGCTGCTATGAGGCGTTGTGCCGGGAGAGAGAGCCCGACCTGGGCGCACCCCGCCCCTATCGGGACTACATCGCCTGGCTGGGGAAGCAGGACGTCAGCGCCGCCAAGGCCTACTGGCGCCAGGCGCTCGAAGGAGTCAAGCGGACAACCTTCCTAGGGGTGGACCGCATCGCTTCTGGGCGGGCGGGCGAGGGCTCTGGGGTAGTGAGCCTTCAGGTGGACGCTTCGACCACCGCCGCGCTTGGGCGGCTGGCCCGCCGGCAGCGGCTGACCCTCAACACGGTGGTGCAAGGCGCCTGGGCGCTGCTGTTGTCCCGCTACAGCGGGGAGTCCGATGTGGTATTCGGGACCACGGTATCGGGACGCTCCGCGCCAGTGGCGGGGATCGAGTCCATGGTGGGGCTGCTGATCAACACCATCCCGGCGCGGGCTCAGGTAGACCCTCGAGCCAATGTGGCGACATGGCTTTCGCAGCTGCAGGACCGCCAGGTCGGGGCGCGCGAGTTCGAGCACACTTCTTTGGTCGCGATCCAGGCCTGGATGGGGTTGGGGGGCGGCCAGGCGCTGTTCGACAGCCTCTTGGGCTTCGAGAACTACCCGATGGCCGGTTTACGCAGCGCCGGTCCGGCCGGGCTCAAGATACGCGGCGTTGACGAGGTCCACCAGACCAACTATCCCTTAAGCGTCATCTTCATCCCGGGCCCGCGCCTCTCGTTGCGTGCCTGCTATGACCTCGCTCACTTCGAGCAAGAAACTGTTCAACGCCTGGTTGATAACTTTGTCACGTTGCTTGAGGGCATAGCGGCGGACCCCGATCGGGCTGTCTCTGCGCTGCCTGTTCTGTCACAGGCCCAAGGCCGGCAGTTGTTGGTGGAGTGGAACACGACCGCTTCTCCTTATCCCAAAGAGGCGTTGGTGCATGAGCTGTTCGCCGCTCAGGCGTGTGACAGCCCTGAGGCGACCGCGGTGGTGTGCGGCGACGACCAGCTGTCCTATGCCCAGCTTGATACCGCCGCGAACCGTCTGGCCTGGCATCTCCAACGGTTGGGGGTAGGCCCTGAGGTGCTGGTGGGGGTCTGCCTCGAGCGTGGCGTGGAGCTGGTGGTGGGGTTGTTGGGGATCCTCAAGGCGGGTGGGGCCTACCTGCCGTTGGACCCCGATTATCCGGCGCAGCGGTTAGGGTGGATGCTGTCCGACGCCCAAGTCGGTGTGCTAGTGACCACCGCGGATCTGGCCGACCGGCTGCCGGTGAGCGAAAGCGGCGTACGCCTGGTGTGCTTGGACCGCGACCGCGACACGATCGCCGGCTGCTCGGACCGCGCCCCCACCCACCACGCCAGCCCTGAGAACTTGGCCTATGTCATCTACACCTCAGGGTCCACCGGCAAACCCAAAGGCGTCACCGTCACCCACCGGGCCGTCGCGCGGCTGGTGTTTGGCATCGACTTTGTCTCGCTCAGCCCGGCCGAGACGGTCTTGCACGCATCCCCGGTATCGTTTGACGCCTCCACCTTTGAGCTGTGGGGCCCGCTCCTGCACGGCGCCAGGTGCGTGGTGCTCGCCGAGCGGGTGCCCAGCCCGTGGCAGCTCGGCCAGGTGCTCGCTGAGTATGACGTCACTACCGTGTGGTTGACCGCGTCGCTGTTCAACCAAGTCGTCGACCTCGCCCCTGAGGCCCTCGCTGGGGTCCGCCAGCTGTTGGTCGGCGGGGAGGCGCTGTCGGCCGGTCACATCCAGCGGGCGCTGCGCTGTTTACCCGCCACGCAGCTGATCAACGGCTATGGGCCAACCGAGAGCACGACCTTCGCCTGCTGTTATCCCATCCCCAGTCGTCTGGCCGACGGGATTATGGGGGCGGTTCCTATTGGGCGTCCTATCGCGAATACTCGGGTGTATGTGTTGGACCGGTGGTTCAATGTTGTCCCGGTGGGGGTGGCGGGTGAGCTGTTCATCGGCGGCGACGGGCTTGCCAGGGGCTACCTTGGGCGTGGCGGCCTGACGGCGCAGCGGTTCGTGCCCGACCCGTTCGGTCCGCCGGGCGGGCGGCTGTACCGCACCGGGGACCGGGTGCGCTTTTTGGCCGACGGCGACCTGGAGTTCTTGGGACGTCTGGATGACCAGGTCAAGGTCCGCGGGTTCCGCATCGAGCCGGGCGAGGTCGAGGCCGCCCTGCTCGCCCATCCCGGGGTCGCTCAGGCGGCCGTGGCCGCCCGCCAGGACAGCCCCGGCGACACCCGCCTCGTCGCCTACGTCGTCGCCGACCAACAGGCGGCCGACAACGCGGGGTTGGCCGCCGAGCAGGTCGCGCAGTGGCAGACGATCTTCGATGACGCGACCGGGGCAGGCGCCAGCGACGGGGCCGGGGATGCGCCCGGGGTTGATCCCCGGTTCGACATCGCCGGTTGGAGCAGCAGCTATACCGGCGCGCCGATCGCCGCCGAGGCGATGGAGGAGTGGGTCACGGCCACGGTGGAGCGCATCGCCGCGTTCGGGCCGAGGCGGGTGCTGGAGGTGGGCTGTGGCACCGGTCTGCTGTTGTGGCGGCTGGCGCCGGGTTGTCAGACCTATGTGGGCGCGGATTTCTCGGCGTCTACCTTGGACGTGTTGGCCCGGCGCTTAAAGGGCCAGGGTCTTGGCCGGGTGCGGCTGCTGTGCCGGCAGGCGGACGACTTCTCCGATATCGCGGCGGGCAGCTTCGACGCGGTGGTCCTCAACTCGGTGGTGCAGTACTTCCCCGACTTGGACTATCTGCTGCGGGTGCTCACCGGCGCGGTCGAGGCGGTCGCGGCTGGGGGGGTCGTGTTCGTCGGTGACGTCCGCAGCCTGCCGCTGCTTCAGGCCTATCACGCGTCGGTGGTCGCGGCCAAGGCCGCCGCGGGCACGCCGGCAGCCGCGCTGGCCCAGCGTCTGGCGCGCGGCCTGGCTGAGGAGAGCGAGCTGGTCGTCGACCCCAGGCTGTTCCAGGCGCTGGCCTGGCGGCTGCCCAGGATCGCCTGGGTCGAGGTGTCACCCAAGCGTGGGCATCACGACACCGAGATGAACCGCTACCGCTATGACGTGGCGCTCCACGTCGGCCAGGCCCCCGCCCCGGCAGCCGCGCCGTCATGGCTGGACTGGCGGCGGGAGCGCCTGAGCGTGGCCGGCCTGGGTCAGCGGCTGGCCGAGTCCCGACCTGAGGTCTTGGCCGTGCACGGTATCCCCAACGCCCGCCTCAGCGGCGACCTGGCGGTCCTGCACACCCTCACCGGCCATGACGGCCTCGGCGACGGTGTCCAGATCGGCGGCCTCATCCATGACGGCCTCGTCCAGGGCGAGCCGGCGGTGACGGGGGAACCCGGGGGCGGGGGCGGGGTCGGGGTCGATCCCGAGCAGCTGTGGGCTTTGGGCCAGGAGTTGGGCTACCGGGTGCGGCTGAGCTGGGCGGCCGGCCGTGGCGACGGCGGGTTCGACCTGATCTGTGCGCGCGCCGGCCAAGACCCGCACACCGGCGCGGCGGCCGCCGTGTCCTATGCCGACTGGTCGCAGCCATCCCCGGGCGCGCGGCTGGACGGCTACGTCAACGTGCCCCTGCAACGGCGGCTGGCACAGGCGCGGGCCCAGGCGTCCGCGCTGGTGCCCGAGCTGCGGGCCCACCTGCGGGCCAGCGTGCCCGACTTCATGGTGCCCTCGACGTTCGTGGTGCTTGAGGCGTTGCCGTTGACGGCCAACGGCAAGCTCGACCGTGGCGCCCTGCCCGCCCCTGGGGGCGCGCGCCCGGAGCTGGAGACCAGCTTTGTGGCTCCCCGCTCACCGGTCGAGGAGGTATTAGCTCGCGTCTGGTCCCAGGTGTTGGGCGTGGACCGGGTAGGCGTCCACGACAACTTCTTCGACCTCGGCGGCGACTCGATCCTAAGCATCCAGGTAGTGGCCCGCGCCAGGGAAGCTGGACTGCACCTGACTCCCAAACTGTTGTTCCTCCACCAGACCATCGCCGAGCAGGCCCAGGTGATCGGCCAGACCCAGACCGCGGTGGCCGAACAAGGTCCAGTCACTGGCGAGTTGCCGCTGACCCCCCCTCAACGAATATTCTTCGAGCTGAACTCCCCCCAGCCACACCACTTCAACCTATCGATGCTGTTCGAAGTCGACCCTCGGCTCGATCCTGGGCTGCTTGAGCATGCCCTTCGCGTGTTGGTGGACCATCACGACGCCCTCCGCCTGCGGTTCCGGTGTGAGAATGGCTCCTGGCGTCAACGAAACGCCGGGCTGGGGCACGACGGGCTGTTCTCGCGGGTAGACCTGAGCGGGCAAGAACCCGAGGACCAGCTTGCGGCGCTGGAAACCGCTGCCGCCCGGCTGCAGACCGGCCTCGACCTCGCCTCAGGCCCGTTGCTGCGTGCGGCGCTGTTCGAGCGGGGCCGCGGGCTGCCCGGCCGTTTGCTGCTCGTGGTCCACCATCTCGCCGTCGATTGGGTGTCGTTGGTAATCCTGCTCGAAGACCTCGTAACCGTCTATAACCAGCTAGAAGCGGGCCTGCCGGTGCGGCTCGAGCCCAAGACGACCTCGTTCCGTCAGTGGGCCCACCGCCTGGCCGCATACGCGCAAAGCGACGTGCTGCGCAAAGAGCTGGACCACTGGCTCGACGAAGCTCGTCGGCACGTGCACCGCCTCCCGGTTGATCACGAGCAGCAGGGGGCGATCACGTTCGAGTCGACGAGGGTCGTCACGGTAAGCCTGAGTGCAGCCGAGACCGAAACCCTGCTTCGTGATATGCCGGTCGCCTACCACACCCAGATCGACGATGTGCTGCTGACTGCCCTGGCGCAGACCCTCAGCGTGTGGACCGGTCAGCGCCGCGTCCTGATCGACGTGGCGGGCCATGGCCGCGAGCAGCTGTTCGCCGACATGGACCTGACGCGCACCGTGGGTTGGTTCGCCGTCCCGAACCCGGTGCTGTTGGAGCTGGCTGATGCCGATGATCCCGTCAGGGCGCTCACGGCGGTCAAAGCCCAGCTGCGGGCCATCCCCAACCGGGGCGTCGGCTATGGGGTGCTGCGCTACATGGGCGACCCGCAGACAGCAGCGGCCCTGGATGCCCTGCCCCAGCCCGACATCATCTTCAATTACACAGGCCAGCATGATGACCACGTGGGGACCCGCGTGGGCCGGTTCGCGCCGGCCCAGGAACTGATCGGTTCCGCGGTGAGCCCGCGCACCCCGTACGAGTGCCTGCTGTACCTCATCGCGGTTGTAGAAGATGGCCGTCTGCAGGTGAACTGGCGCTATTCCGAGCAGCGGCACCGGCGTGCGACCGTCGAGGCCCTCGCCGGGCAGTACCTGGACGCGATCCGCGCGCTCCTCGTCTCACCCAGTGGCCTTGACCACCGCTCCCTTCCTCGTCCAGTAGACGAAGAGGGCCAAGGTTTACCCGCTTGACGTGGGCTTCCGCACTCCTGGCAAGCACTGGAGATGAGATGACCGCCGTGATCGTGCAAGGCAGCCGGCCGGTGCCAGCCGCACCAGCCCGCAGCCGACGACCAACCGGTCACGATCGGTGGGCCGGCGCAGTGCTGCCAACCGCTGCTGCTCATCGTCACTTAGGGCCTGGGCACAAATAACTTGATGCTTTCACCGGATTTGACCTGGTCAGCGAGTCACGCGACCGTAACTTCCGCCACGTTATTCATGCCCAGGTCCTTAGCAGCGCGGCGAGCACTGGTGACCGAAGAGGCGAACGGCCCGTCCATGTCCGACCGGATGACCTCGGCCAGGTGGTGGACCAATAGCTCCATGTGGTCGGCCCCTTATTTCCCTGTTACCCCAGCGTGTGGTCCGGCTGGACCACATACTGCATTCGCGTTCCGCCTGACACAGAGGGCCGGACGGCTGCAGTTGGACCCTGTAATTGTGCGAAGCAGTGAGTAGGCAGTATGGGCAAAGGAGGCGCAAGAATGATAGACCGCGATGACGACGACTGGGTCTACAAGGTGGTCGTCAACCACGAGGAGCAGTACTCGCTGTGGCCCGAAGAGCGGGAGAACCCGCTCGGTTGGCGCGATGCGGGTAAGCAGGGCTCCAAGCAGGAGTGCATGGCTTATGTCGATGAGGTCTGGACCGATATGCGCCCGCTGAGCCTACGCCGCGAGATGGAAGCCTCAACGGACCAGTAGGTCGCGCGGCTGGGCATGGGCGAACGCATATCGGCACGCTGGCCTCGGGACCACGTCAACCAGCACCTGATCTTGCCCCAGGGATGAACGGCCTCCACATGGCATCCACGCTGTTGGACGTCCTTGTTGGAGGTGTGCGGTCGCGAGTGGCTTTGGGTGACGCCGAGGTTGGCCAGCAGCGTCGCGACTGGCTGGGAGGCCATGGACGTGCCGCGGTCGGCGTGGATCGTCAGCCGGTCGCGGGCCACTTGTTGTTTGGCGACCGCTCCGGACTCCCAGCAGCTTGGCCAGCTCGGCGGACTCGGCCTCGGCCAGCAGCCAGCCGGGCACATACCAGTGCGCAGATGTCGATGATCACATACAGGTGATACCAGCAGCCGTTCAACAGCACGCTGGATGATCGAGCACGGCGCGCGTCACCTCGTGCTCGCCGGCCGGCGCGGCGCCGCCTCGCCAGAGGCGCGGCAGGCAGTGGCCGCGCTGCGCGAGGCGGGCGCACAGGTGTTTGTGGCACAGACCGACGTGAGCCAGGAGGACCAGGTTCGTGAGCTGATGGCCACCATCCGCGGGTCGTTGCCGCCGCTGCGCGGGGTCGTTCATGCGGCCATGGTGCTCGCGGACAGCACGGTGCTCCAGCTCAACGAAGGGTTGCTCGCCACGGTGATGACGCCTAAGGTGCTCGGGACGTGGAACCTCCACGAGCAGACCCTCGACGAGCCGCTGGATTTCTTCGTCCTGTTCTCGTCCGTGGCCTCCGTGGTGGGCAACACATGAGGGGGCAGGGCAACTACGCCGCGGCGAACGCGTTCCTGGACAACTTCGCCGCCTTCCGCGTGGCCCAAGGCCTGCCCGCCCTGACCGTTAAGGGCTTGGGAGGAGATAACGTTATGGTTTGTCCGGACTTGGCCGACCGGTCGGGAGGCGTCTGTCGAGCATCCGCGACCGATACATCGTCAATGCTCCACACAACAAGCTTCCGGCAGAGCGGGTGTGCGCTCACGGGAGCATACGCCTGAGCACGCACATCGCACCGGAGCGCACCCGCGCCACACGGGCGCACGGTGGGTGCGGGTTCCCCCAACTCCGACTTGGGGGCGCATGCGCCCCCAAGTCGGAGTTGGGGGAAGTCATGGCGACCCTCTTGGGCGAGATCGCCCTAAATGGCAACGTTATTTCCTCCCAAGCCCTAACTGGGGCGTGATCGCCGACGTGGGGTATGTGGCGCAGCAAGCCGAGCGTGGGGAACGGCTCGCGCGGAAAGGGATCCGCGCGATACCCCCTGACGTTGCGCTGGAGGTCATGGGTCGCCTGCTCCAGGAGGGACGGGTTCGCGCTGCGGTAGCCGACATGGACTGGCAGCAGATCTCCAGGGCAATGGGCTCGCCGCGATGGGCCGAGCTGCTGTCCAGCAAAGGGACGGCCGCCCCGTCCGGGGAGCAGGCGGCAGGGTTCCGGCAGCGCCTCCTCGAGGCGTCCGCCAAAGAGCGCGTGGAGTTGCTCACCGCTTGCCTGTCAGGCCATCTCGCAGCCGTGCTCGGGA
>JBOGEA010000216.1:0-9930 GCA_050743205.1 Egibacteraceae bacterium
GTCGGGTGCAGCGACCTAAAAGGGTGAAGCGCTGAGCGGAACCCGACGAGGCGCGACCCCTTACGACAGTTCTCAAACACGCTCTAAGGCAAACACTGGCCGCGTCCTTGGACCGGCGTCGCCGATTGGGCTTGGAGCATCCTGGAGGATACGGAGGAATCGGCGCAGTTGAGCCCAGCATCCACCCAGGACTCAAGCGGCTGACGCCGGCTGCCCTATCCGCGATCCTCATCGACGAGAGCCTGCGGGGGTGTCGACCTGCTTGCACGCTACTCGCGCGTGCGTGCCCGCGAGCTCTGATCGTCGCTGGGAAACCCCTCGGCGGCCAACTGGCGGCGCGGACCCTCGATGCGCTGTCCGGCCGGCAGCTGTGCCCACGCGTCCGGACGCCCGGGCGCGGTGGCGATCGTGAACACGGCGGGGTCGAGCTGCTCGTGCACCTCGTCCCACTCCAGCGGCATCGACACCGTCGCGGTTGGGTATGCGCGGGGGCTCCAGGCCGCGACGATCGTCTGCGCGGCGCCGTTGCGCGACCAGTCGATCAGCAGCCGTCCGTGCCGCTCGGCCTTGCGCATCTGCACCGTCAACGCGTCCCGATGGCGGGCGACGCAGGCCCGGCCCACGGCCAGGCCGAAGCCGCGCAGCTCGTCATAGCCGTAGCGGCGCTCGACCGGCACGCAGACGTGCAGTCCCCGCTTGCCGCTCGTCTTGACCGCCGAGGACAGGCCCAGCTCATCGAGCACCTCCTTGAGCCAGCGCGCCGCAGTCGCAACCGCCACGCTGCCCTCCTCCGGGTCCAGGTCCCAGACGAGCAGGTCGGCGCGCTCCGGGCGGTCACAGCGGGCCAGCCAGTGGTGGAACTCCACCGTGTTCTGGTTGGCCATCCAGCGCAGATCGTCGATGCCGTCCGCCAGCGCATAGGCAACCTCCCGCTGGGAGCTGGGCGTCCACACCCGGCAGCGGGACAGGGAGGCCGGCGCGGAGTCCGGCAGGTTCTTCTGCAGGAAGCCCGGCATGCCGACGCCGTTAGGGTGGCGTAGCAAGCTGATCGGCCGGCCGGCGACCTGTGGCAGCATGCGCCCGGCCACCGCCTCCAGGTAGGTCGCGAGGTCGACCTTCGTCACCCCGGCCTCCGGCCACAGCGTCTTGTCCGGGTGCGTCAGCCTGACGATCACCGCCCCAGCCTACGGCCCTTTGCGTTCGTCCCCATGATGGAACGTGCGCAACTTCGCAACCTGATCAGCTATTCACGCCATTATCCTGACCAGGTGATACCGAGCGCCCGAGGGATCATTCTCAGCGGCGTGCCGGGTGTGGGCGAATCCATTGAGCTCTGGGGTTCCAGTCGAGTCTGGCCGCGGCTTGATCCCGCCTGCCTGGGCTCGGCACGAGCGCGGGGACCATCAGCGTCGGTGCGCAGCCGTCCAGCTAATCAATCCGCGATCGGCGGGGTTGATCACCAGCGGTGAGGGCGATGCGATGCTCGACGCCCTCTTCTGCCTGACCGAACCCGGCGACGAGGTCATCCTCACGGGACCCGACCGACGCCGGCATGCTCAACCGGGTGCGCCTCGTGGGGGCGGTTCCACGCCGTGTTCCCCTCCATGTGGTCGAGGGAGAGTGGCGGCTCGACATCGATGCTTTGTGGGCCTCTCAGTGAACGACCGGACGCGCGTCACGGTGGGCGCCCCTTCGTTCGAGCAGCGCATGATCGGGTGGCGCCTCGGCTGGATCGTCGCGCCCGGCAAGCTCGTGAACGATGCGGCGCGTGTCCAGATCTCCAACGGTCTTGCAGCGAGTGGGTTCGCTCAGATCGGCACATGCGTCGCTCTCCGAGTGCCCGATGAGCTGGTCGGGCCGACGGCCGCGTTGGGCGCGTGCGAGGTCAGCCGGGCGCTGGGGCCACAGCTCGGGCTCCCGCCCACGCCGTGGCCGCCCTCGACGACGTGTGCGAGCGCTGGGACGGGCTGGGCATCCCGACCGGGCGCAAGGGCGGCGGGGCGCTGTCGTTGGTTGGCCGAATCGTACGCATCGCCGAACGGTGGTCCTCGCCCATGCCGCCAGGGGGGCGACGCCGCAGTCACCGAGGTCGGCCGCCGCGCGGGGAGGCCACCTCGACCCTGACCTCTGCGCCCGCTTCATCGCCGATGCCAGCGCCGTCTTCGCGCCGTTGGAGGCTCCCGACCTGCTCGCCGAGGTCGTCGCCGCGGAACCCACCCCGTGCTCACGGTCGGCATCGGCGAGATCGACCGGCTGTGCCTCGCGCTCGCGATCGTCGTGGACCTCAAGGGCCGGTTCCTGCTGGGCCACTCCGCGCATGTCGCCCGGGTTGGCCGACCGGGCGGGTGAGCTCGCGGGTCTGGACGAGGCCGACCGCGGGCAGCTTCGTGCGGCTGTGCTCCTGCAGGATCTCGGCCGGGCGTGTGTGCCCGAACTCGATCTGGAACCGCGCCGGCCCGTTGAGCGTGGCGGACTGGGAACGTGTCCGGCTGCACGCTTACTGGACCGGCCGGGCGCTGGAACGCTGTCCCGCCCTCGCCCCGCTCACCCCGCTCGCGGCGGCCACCACGAGCGCCAGGACGCCTGCGGCTACCCGCGCGGGATCCGCTCCGCAGACCTCCCGGTCGCTGCCCGGCTGCTCGCCGCCGCCGACGTGTTCGCGGCCCGCCACATAGCCGTGCCCGCACCGCCCCGCGCTGACCCTGCAAGCCGCCGCCAGACTGCTCGGTGGCGAAGCCGACACCGGCCGGTGGACCCGAGGTCGACATGCTGCGACTCCTGGCGCGCGGCAGACGCAACCTCGTTTCCCCAGCAACCCACCTTCAACAGATACCAGGGGCCGGGTGGATGCCACGCGAGGGCGGGCAACCGCGACGAAACTACCGTTGGAGAACCAGGTTTTGCGTGCCAATGCGCAAAAGCTGGAAAGGTGGCCACTAGGCGAACGACCGGTACATAGGTTGAAAGGCGATTAGGTTCGAAAGGCCGAATTGGTCGCAAATTCAGTGCCCAAATCCATGCCTTGCCAGATCGAGGAACGAGGGTTATGTTGGCTGCGATAGACTTGCAACAGGAGGCGCTGCGCGGGAGTGCGGGAGCGGGCGGACTATGGGTAATATCGTTCGGCGGGGTTTGCCCTTTGGTTCACCTCTATCGCGTCGCATCTTTTTAAAATGAGCTGCGGCGGGTTCGGCTGCCCTGTCGGTCGGAGGATGGGTCACGGCCTCTGACGGCAGCGCGCAAGAGGCCGCGCAGACGGAGGCTGGCGCCCGAGCCCTTCGCGTGGGGGGAGGCTGCGGGTGGCGTTCCGTGGTGGTGCGGCGGAGGAGACGCTCGACCCGCACGAGGGCACGAGCTTCGCCGATTTCGCCAGGGGCCAGAACCTGTTCGACAGGCTTGTCGGGTACAACCCGGACCTGACCACGACGAGCCGGTTGGCTGAGTCGGTCGAGCCAAACGCCGACGGACGCAGTGGCGGGTTCGGCTGCGCGACGGCGTCACCTGGCATGACGGCAAACCGCTCGTTTCTGACGACGTGCTCTACAGCTTCGCGCGGATCCTCGATGAGAACCTGGCGTTCGACGGAGCGGTGGACCTTGCGTTCTTCGATCTGGCCAACTCACGGCGGGTCGACGACCTGACGGTCGAGCTGGCGATGAGACAACCCATCGCCGATCTTCCGAGCACGCTCGCCGGTTTCACGATCTCTGTCGTGCAGGACGGCGCGAGGGATTTCTCCGCTCCAGTCGGCACGGGCCCGTTCACATTCGAGTCATTCAGGCCGGGCGAGCGGGCGGTCTACACGCGCAACGAGAACTACTGGCAGGAGGGGCAGCCCTACCTCGACCAGCTCGAGGTACTCACGATCGTGGACGTCAACACGCGCTACAACGCGCTGCTCGGCGGCGAGGTGGAGATTGCCGCAGACCTCAGCCCCGTGCATGTGCGATCGCAGGAGAACAGCGGCGATTTCGGACTGCTCCAGACGCCGATCAGGACGATGCGCTCCTTCCTGCTGCGGCTCGACCAGCCGCCGTTCACCGACGAGCTGGTGCGCGAGGCGTTCAAGTACGCGGTGGACCGCCAGGCGCTGGTCGACTCTGTGTACCTGGGCTACGGCGAGATCGCCAACGATCTGTACGGCAAGGCCATCCCTTCTACAACGACGAGCTGCCGCAGCGGGAGTACGACCCCGAGCGGGCGCGCTCCCTGCTGCGCCAGGCCGGCATGGAGGGGCTCGAGGTGCCCGCCTACACCTCTGACGTGGTCCCCGGCATGCTCGAGTCGGCGACGCTGTTCGTCGAGCAGGCGCGCGAATCGGGCATCACGCTGACCCTCGACCGCCAGCCGGCCGATAGCTACTACCAGGACTACCTGCAGCGTCCGCTGTCGCAGACCGGCTGGGGCACCTACTCCCTCGAGTGGTTCTACGGCCAGACGCTGCTCACCGACAGCCCGTACAACGAGACCGGCTGGTCCAGCGCGGACTTCGACCGGCGCTTCCAGCAGATGCGCGGGACGCTCGACGAGGACAAGCGGCGGCGGCTGTTCTTCGATCTGCAGGAGGAGCAGTGGCGGCGCGGCGGCTACCTGATCTACGCGGTCGCGAGTTGGCTCGACCTGTTCTCCTCGCGCGTCCAGGGCCTGGTTCCCGCCCCGGTCTCGTCCAACGACTACGCGAATTACCGGCAGGTGTGGCTCACCCCATGACGCAGAATCAGCCGCCGCTGGCGGCGACCGAGAACGACGAGCGCCGCAGACTGCCCGATGGCGCGCTGATCGGCGTGGCACGGGACGACTTGTGGCCGGTGGTCGAGCCGGTGGGGTTCGTGCCCTCCAGGACCGCTGACCCCGCCGCAGCCAGACGCGCGTTGGAGGCCGACGGGGCCGTGATCCTCACCGGCTGCGAGCCGGTCCCCGACGCCATTGTGGTGGCTGCGGCCGCTCTGCTCGGCGCGAGGCTGCGCCACCTCTCTCCGGTCCGCCCCGTCACCACCGCGCAGAGCGAGGCATTGGCGCTGCACACCGACGGGGCGTTGATCTCCTACGAGATCGGTGGGCGCCAGCGACGGCTGCGCGACCTCGACGAGGACTACGCGCTGCTGCTGTGCGTACGTCAGAGCTCCAGCGGCGGGGAGTCGGTGGTCGCCGACGGCTACCGCCTTGTGGATCGGATCTGCACGCACCCCCGCACGGTCGAGCTGGGGGCCTTCCTGACCGGTGTGGACGTCGACTACCTGGCGCATGCGCTGTGGCGGCAGACGTACCGCGGCACCGAGAACTGTCGTAAGGGGTCGCGCCTCGTCGGGTTCCGCTCACGAACACCCTTTGAGGTCGCTGCACCCGACGAGGCGCGACCCCATGTCCACCCACCGTCGTGTGTTTTGTGAAGCGGAGCGGTTCAGGCGGCATCGAGCCACCCGAACCGCGCTCCGCTTCGCTTCGCCCGCGACTCAAGGGGGGACGTGCTGTGCCTGGACAACTACCGGACGCTGCACGGGCGGGACGCTTATGTCGGGCAGCGGCTGCTGTACGCGCTGCGTGTGCAGTCCGACGATGCGCTGTAGCGATGGATCGGTAATGAGGAGCGGGAGCACATGTCGATTTCACGTCGAAGGTTTCTTCAGCATGCGCTTGCGGGCTCGGCCGCCGCGGCGGGAGGGCTGTTCGGGGTGTTCGGTGGCGCGCGGGAAGTGGCCGCGCAAGCGCCGGCGAGGGGCGGGACGCTGCGAGTGGCGTTCTCAGGCAGCGCCGAGCAGGAGTCGCTCGATCCTCATCAAAGCTCGTACTTCGTCGACTTCGCCAGGGCCCACAACTGCTTCGAGCGGCTTGTGGGCTACAACCCTGATCTCACGACGACCAGCCGGCTGGCCACTTCGGTCGAGCCCAATGCGGATGGGACGCAGTGGCGCATCCGGCTGCGCGACGGGGTCACCTGGCATGACGGCAAGCCGCTGGTCGCCGACGATGTGCTGTACAGCATAGGGCGCATCCTTGATCCGGAGCTGGCGTTGGACGGCGCGGTTGACCTCGCCTTCGTGGACCTCGCCAACTCCCGCCGCGTCGACGACCTGACCGTCGAACTCGCGCTCAGCCAGCCCATCGCCGACCTGGCGAGCACGCTGGCCGGTTACACCATCTACATCGTGCAGGACGGCGCGGTGGACTTTGCGACCCCTGTCGGCACAGGGCCGTTCATATTCGAGTCGTTCAGGCCTGGCGAGGCGGCGGTGTACACCCGCAATGACAACTATTGGGAGGACGACCTGCCCTATCTTGACCAGCTCGAGGTCTTGACGATCGTCGATGTCTCCACCCGCGAGAACGCGCTGCTCGGCGGTGAGGTGGACCTGGCTGACCAGATCAGCCCGGTGCGGGCCAAGGCGTTGGCCGGCAACGGCGATTTCGGTGTCTTGGAGTCTCCGATCGGGACGATGCGCGGTTTTGTGATGAAGCTCGATCTGCCACCGTTCGACGACGAGCTGGTGCGCGAGGCGTTGAAGTATGCCGTGGACCGGCAGGCGATGGTCGACTCGGTGTACCTCGGCTACGGCGAGATCGGCAACGATCTGTACGGCAAAGGCCATCCCTTCTACAACGACGAGCTGCCGCAGCGGGAGTACGACCCCGAGCGGCACGGTCGCTGCTGCGCCAGGCCGGCATGGAGGGACTCGAGGTGCCCGTCTACACCTCCGACGCCACCCCCGGCATGCTCGAGGCGGCGACGCTGCTCGTGGAGCAGGCGCGGGAGGCGGGGTTCACGCTGGCCCTGGACCGCGTGCCAGCGGACAGCTACTACACCAACCGTGACACGAAGCCGCTGTCCCAGACAGGGTGGGGAAGCTACTCCATCGAGTGGTTCTACGGCCAGACGCTCTTGACGGACAGGCCGTACAACGATACCGGTTGGAAGAGTGAGGACTTCGACCGGCGCTTTGCGGAGATGCGGGGCACCCTCGATGAGGACAAGCGACGCGAGCTGTTCTTCGCGTTGCAGGAGGAGCAGTGGCGGCGGGGGGGCTACCTGATCTATTCGGTCGCGACCTGGCTCGAAGGGTTCTCCTCACGTGTCCAGGGGCTGGTCCCGGCGGCGGTCTCGTCCAACGACTTCGCGAGCTACCGGAAGGTGTGGCTCGCCTAGGCCAGGCCTCGTGTCCTTGGGTTTGGGGCGGTGAGGCGTCGAGTGCGGATTCCGTCGGCGGTTCGCGCGCGCGTCTTCCGGCGGGCCGTGCATCTGGAGTCGTCCTTTGGTTTGGAGCGGTGAGGCGTCGAGTGCGGATTCCGTCGGCGGTTCGCGCGCGCGTCTTCCGGCGGGCCGTGCATCTGGTCACGGCCGGTCATCCGCTGCCGCGCGCCGTCCTGGGCAGGGTGGCCACGGGTGTCGCCTTGGTGCTGGTGACGTCCATGCTGGTGTTCGCGGGCACCGAGCTGCTGCCGGGCGACGCGGCGACCGCGGCGCTCGGCCAGACGGCGACACCCGAGCAGCTGCGGGTCGTGCGCGAGCGGCTCGGGCTCGATGATCCCGCGCCGCGGCGGTACGCGGACTGGCTTGGCGGCCTCGTCCGAGGCGACCTCGGCGTCACGGTGAGCGGGCGGCCGGTGGCCGACGTCATCGCCGGCAAGGCCGTCAACACGCTGGCGCTGGCGCTGGTGACCGCGGCGCTGCTCATCGCCGTCGCGTTGGGCTTGGGGCTGACGGCCGGAGCGCGCGCGGGCAGCGTGACCGACCGCCTCATCTCCGCCGCCGCCGTCGGCGCCATGGCGCTGCCCGAGTTCGTGATCGGCACGCTGCTGATCATCGTGTTCGCGCTGTGGCTGGGGCTGCTGCCCTCGGTCTCGCTGCTGCCCGCCGAGGGGGCGCTGGGCCGGCCGGCGGCGCTGGTCCTGCCCGTGCTGACGCTGTCGGCCGGCGCCGCCGGGCACGCGATCCGCCTGGTGAGGGCCGCGATGGCCGAGGTGATGGCCTCGCCCTACATCCCGATGGCCCGGCTGCACGGCATCCCCGAGCGGCGCGTCCTGGTCCGCCACGCGCTGCGCAACGCGCTCGCGCCGACGGTGCAGCTGTTCGCCGCGATCCTCGTCTGGCTGGTCGGCGGGATCGCGGTGGTGGAGCGGGTGTTCGGCTACCCGGGCCTGTCGCAGGTGCTCGTCGACGCGGTCGCCACGCGCGACATCCCGCTGGTGCAGTCACTGGCCACGATCTTCGCCGCGCTCACCGTCAGCCTCTACATCGCCGCCGACATCGTCGTGACGCTGCTCATCCCGAAGCTGCGGACGGCGGCGTGATGCCGGCGGCGCAGGCCATGCGCAGCGCCTGGCGCCAGTGGCGGTGGCCGGGACGCGCCGGGCTGATCGCGACCGTCACGGTGCTGGGCGTGGCCCTGCTGGGTCCGGTCGTGGCTCCCTACGGGCTGGCCACGCCGATCGGCGCGCCGTTCGCCCCGCCGGGCGACGGATCGCCCCTGGGCACCGACTTCCTCGGCCGCGACGTGCTCAGCCGCCTGTTGTGGGGCGGGCGCAGCATAGTGCTGATCGCCGTCGCGGCCATGGTGCTGGCCTATGCCAGCGGCATGGCCCTCGGGCTGATCGCCGGCCTGTCCCGCTCGGGGCGCGACGGGCTGCTGCTGCGCCCCGTGGACCTGCTGCTCGCCCTGCCCCCGTTCCTCGTGCTCGCGGTCCTGGCCACCGGCGGGGGCCGCGGCGTCACCGTCCTGATCCTCGCCGGCGCCTTCGCCAACCTGCCGTTCATCACTCGCTATACGCGGGCCGCGACGCTCGACGTGTCCGTGAAAGGCTACGTCGAGGCGGCCGTGATGCGTGGGGAAGGCAAGGTATGGGTAGCGGCACGGGAGGTGCTGCCCAACATCGCGGCCACGCTGCTCGCCGACGCCGGCGTGCGGTTCATCGGCGCGGTCTACCTTGTGGCGTCGGCGAACTTCCTGGGCCTGGGCCTCCAGCCGCCGACTGGGCCCTGATGATCGCCGAGAACCGCGTGGGCATCGCAATCCAGCCGTGGAGCGTCATCGCCCCCGCGGCGCTGATCGCGATCCTGACCGTGTCGGTGAACCTCGTCGGCGACGAGGTCGCCGCGCGCTTGGGCCGGCCCGCCCACACGATCGTCTCCCCGAGCGCGGCGCCGTGAGCGCACCGCTGCTGGCCGTCGACGGCCTCCGCGTCGAGCTCGCCTCCGGGGTGGGGATCATCGAGGACGTGTCGCTGCGTGTGGGCCCCGGGGAGATCCTGGGGATCGTCGGCGAGTCGGGGTCGGGCAAGACGACCCTGGCGCTGGCCCTACTGGGGGCGGCGGCGCCAGGCGCCCGGATCGCCGGCGGCGCCGTCACCGTCGCCGGCCAGGCCATGACCGGACGCGCGGGAGGCGCAGGTGCGCCGGCTGCGTGGCAGGCTCGTCTCCTTCGTCGCGCAGGAGCCCGGCGAGGCGCTGAACCCCGCGATCCGCGTGGGCCGCCAGATCGGCGAGCTGCTTGCCGTACACACGCCGCAAAGGGACCATCGCGCCGCTGTCGAGCAGGCGTTGGCGTCCGTCCGGCTGCCCTCAGACCGGCGGTTCCAACGTCGGTTCCCCCACCAGCTGTCGGGCGGTCAGCAGCAGCGCGTGGCGCTGGCCCAGGCATTCGTCTGCGAGCCGTCCCTGGTGGTGCTCGATGAGCCCACCACCGGGTTGGACGTGGTCACGCAAGCGCTGCTGCTCGCCGAGATCCGCCGGCTCCGCGAGGCCACCGACGCCGCCATCGTCTACATCTCCCACGACTTGGCGACCGTGGCCACTGTGGCGGACCGGATCGCCGTCATGTACGCCGGCCACCTCGTCGAGGAGGGCCCCACCGCCGCCCTCCTGGAGCACCCGGCGCACCCGTACACCGCTGGCCTGCTGGGCTGCCTGCCGACGGGCGGCCGCACCCGGGTGCGGCC
>JBOGEA010000217.1:0-9800 GCA_050743205.1 Egibacteraceae bacterium
GCTCTCCAGGAATGGCTGAGTGCCGCGGGCCGTGGGTGCCCTTTGGGTCAGCCGCACTGCAGGTTTCCTCCGTATTCGGAGGAAACCTGCATCTTTGGCTCGAACGCCCCGACTGGCGGGCCCGTGAGATTTTGCAACAGCCTCCATGCGTGCCGAACCCTGGCCATACGGACGATCGCTCAGCTGATGCGGCCTATCCAGGCGTCCGGATCGCGGGTCAGCTCGGCGATCGACTCAGGCAGGTGGCCGTTGGCCACGTCGGCGAGCGTGACCGACTCGAGCACCCGCCGCTCGGTGGCGCGCAGCGCGATCCACACCTCGCGAAGGGCGGCGGCCGCGCCGCCATAGGACACGTCCTGCGGCTGGTCGCCATGGATCTCGGCCAGGGGGCCGTTCACCGCCCGGATCACATCGGCCAGGGTGATCTGCGCGCCGTCGCGGGCCAGCCGGTATCCCCCCTCGGCTCCCCGCTGGCTGCGGACGATCCCCGCGCGGCGCAGATCGGTCAGGATCTGGACCAGAAACGTCGCCGGAACCTGCTGCGCCCGCGCGATCTGCTCCCGGGTCAGCGGCGCGTCGAACTGCGCGGCGGCCGCCAGCTCAGCGCTGGCCCGCAGCGCGTAGTCAGCCTTTGCAGAGAGTCTCACGCCGACATCCTTCGCACTCCGCACGGAGACGAGTCCCCGACAATTGGCGTGGCCTGCACCGCCAGATGAACGCGCAGCGTAGCAGTTACCCCGGACGGCGCAGCAACTGCGGCTCAGGCGCGCAGGTTCCGCCATGCCTCGCCGGCCTCGGGCAGCGCGGCGGGCACCGATGACAGTGTTGTGGAGACTGAGGCCGGCGCCGCGCTGCTCACTGCCCTGGCGGCGCGGATCCAGCGCCTGGCGCTGGAGTCAAGCGGTCAGCAGGCTGACGCCGAGTGAGACCACGCCGAGCGCCAGCGCGGCCATGCCCAGGTAGATCAGGGCGATGAGGCCGTTTGGCCGGGTGCGGTCCTTGCCGATGGCCGACAAGAAGAATCCCGCGGGCACGAGGATGGCTGCGGTCGCCACGCCGTGGCGTCCGAGGTACGACAGCGCGCCGGTCATGGTCGTGGCGTCGGCGAGAATGAGCGACACCATCGCCAGGGTGACGAGCACGCCCGCGTGCGCGTGGCCCGCCCGCTCGAACCGCTCCTGGAACGGCGTCCTGACCACGTTGCCGCGTACGATCCGCAGCAGGTACCACCCGCCCCACTCGATGCCGACGATCGTCAGCAGGATGACGCCAGCGGTACGTCGGGTATCGGCGGACAGCGTGAGCGCGGCGGTCAGGGTCGGCTCCATCATGTGCCTCCAGTACGTGGCCCAGGTCAGGGGGCAGGCCTCCAATTGACCTTCCACTGTGCCAGGTTAGACCTGCCACAGTGGAAGGTCAATGGTCCGCAGGCTGTCCTTACCCCGATCGGACTGTCGCCGGCAGCGCGTCGAACCACTCCAGCACCGCGCGCTCGTACCGCACGCCGAAGTCCAGGGTCGCGGTGGCGTAGGGGTCGGCACGTGTCGGCCCCTCGGCCAGTGTCTTCTCGTAGCCAGCCAGCCGTTCGGCGTGAATGCGCCGGTGGTCGGCGACGATCTGCGCCAGCCGAGGCGCCGGCACGTGCCGACCGAACATGACGATGAGCAGGAGCGGGAAGCGGATCGACTCCACAGCGGGCTCGCGGTGCAGCCAATCGGCGAAGGCGTCGCGGCCGGCGCTGGTGATCGTGTACGGGCGGCGGTCCCGCCGCCCCCGCTCACCGGCCTCGATCAGGCCGGCCGCGGCCATCGCGGCGAGTTCCCGGTAGACCTGGCTCTGGGTGAGCGACCAGAAGTCGCCGATCCGGGCCGGCGCGGTGGCGACCAGGTCCCAGCCCGTCATGGGTCCGTCGTGCAGGAAGCCGAGCAGCGACGCCGCGGTGGCGTTGAGGTTGCGCACGGTGTGCCTCTCCCCGTTCTGTGGGCGTTTGACCTGTCATTGTGCTAGGTCAAGGCCTGGTCCCGCAACACCACCTATCCCTCGACGATGATCTCGGCGCGCATGAAGGGGTGGATGCGGCAGAAGTAGGGGTAGCGGCCGGGGGTGTCGAACGTGAAGGACGCGGTTGATTCTTGGCCGTTGAGGGCGAGGTCGAGGGTGCCGGTCTCGGCGCCTTGCGCGCCGGCCGTGACGGTGTGCTGGGAGGTGTCGCGGTTGGTCCAGGTCAGCGTCGCGCCGGCGGGTACGGTGACCTCGGGAGGCTCGAAGGCCAGGCCCTGGATCGTGACAGCGGCCTCGATGGTTGGCGAGGGCGACGGGGCTGGCCAGGGCGACGGGGATGGCGAGGGCGAGGCGGGGCTGGGCGGGGCGGTGGTGGGGGGCGGCGTGGACGCCTCGACCCGCGGGCTGGCAGGGGCGGGCGCCGCCTGATCGGCCTGCTGACCGCAC
Organism: Egibacteraceae bacterium; assembly: GCA_050743205.1. Taxonomy (GTDB): domain Bacteria; phylum Actinomycetota; class Nitriliruptoria; order Euzebyales; family Egibacteraceae; genus JBOGED01. The sequence continues at coordinate 2,449 of JBOGEA010000217.1, forward strand.
GCGCTCAGCACGAGCAGCAGCACGAGCAGCAGGACGTTTCGCATGTGCGTCTTCTCCTTGTGGGCGGGCGGCGTGGAGCCCGAACGCGGCGTCTGGCTCCACGCCACCGCGCGTCAGGTGGTGGTGGCTGCCTGCCCACCCATGGCTGCGGGCCCGGTCAGGAAGGGCGTGGCGGCCGCCAGCACCTTGTCCCGTGGCAACGGGGATTCGAAGCCGGTCATGTAGACCCCGCCCTCGGCGGGTTTGCCCTGCACGAGGCCGATGATCGCCGCGTGGCGCGCCTCGACGCCGAAGATGCTCGCGGCGGCTGTCAGGATCGCTTTGTCGCGGATGGATCCGGCGGCGCCGAGGTAGGCCGACACGCCGAGGTTCTCGAACGTGAAGGCGGTTTCGAGGAAGCTCTCTCGGCTTGCGAACGCCATGCCGAAGTCGACGCCGGGAGCTGCCACCGGCGTTCCCCCCAACATCATGATCGTGTCCGTCAGGGCGGTCACGTGGGCGTTCTCGTCGGCCCCGATCTGCCGCAGATACTGCGCCTCCTGACCTTGGAGCAGGTTCGCCGCGTTGCCTTGGCGGTAGAACTCCGCTTCGAGGTACTCCAGCGTCAGCGCGTAGTTCAGGACGTCGAGGTCATCCTCGAAAGCCTGCGCGAACGCCCATTTCGTGTTGAGCATGCTCAGGGCGACGGTGGCGGGGATGACCGAGGCCACGCCCCGGACGATGTCACGACGGTCCATTTAAGAGCCTCCTCCCAGGAACGGCATGGCGGCCGCCAGAACCTGCTCCATGGTCTTGTTGTCCTCGAATGGGGCGGGGAACGGGTTGTTCCCCGTGAGGTTGGCCAGGACGGCGGCGTGGCGCGACTCTGATCCGGCGATCGCGGCCGCCGCCCCCAGGACGTCGCCGCTCCGAATGTTGGCGACCTGTCCGTGATAGGCGTCAACGCCCAGCTCCTCGAACGTGTACGCCGTCATGAGGAACATGGTGCGGTCGGTGAACGTCCCCTCGGGGAAGGTGAACATGGGTTTGGCGACGGGCGTCCCGCCCAGGGTGTTGATCGTGTCGGTGATCGCGCTGACGTGCGCCTGCTCGTGGTCGCCTATCGGGGTGACCAGCTCCAGCTCACGGCCGGACAGGACGCCGCCGTCGATGCCCTGCTTGTAGAACTCCGCTTCGAGGTACTCCAGGGTCAGCGCGTAGTTGAGGATTTCGAGGTCGGAGGCCGAGCCCTGCGCGAACGCGACCGGGTCGGAGGGAAGGCGGGTTGCGAACGCCGCCCCTACGCCGATGAGCCCCGCGCCCCGCAGGAAGTTCCTGCGGTCGTGCTCATGGCGGAAGATCATCACGGGTTTGCCGCCGAATAGCTGCTTCTTGCTGTTCACGTGACGTGCTCCTGACGATGATGATGGGAGAGAACACAGCGTCGTTAGGTGGTGGCACCACCCCCCTCTATCCGTGCGCGTACGACGATTCGGTGAGTGCGAAAACCGGAGGGGTGGCAGGCGAACAGCGTCAGCTCACGCGCGTTCGGGCTGCTCGCCGGTGCGGTGACGACCGTGACGTAGTCGGACTCGGGCACGATCAGCGTCTCGGTGACTTGGTAGACCACTTCCGGCCCGGCACCGATGGTGACGCCGATGTGGTTGCCCAGCTGGAGCTGATGGAGGTTGCGGAACGGGCTCGTGTGGGTGGTCCGATGCCCCGACAGGACCGCGTTACCGGCCTGTCCGGGCAGCGCGGTCCCCGGCCAGTGCCCGATGCCGCGGGCCAGCACCTCGTCGTACGCCCCGCTGGAGAACTCCGACACGAGGCCGATCGCGGGGATGTTGACGGTGCCCAGCGGCGTGTAGCCGCGCTCGGACGCTTTGAACAGCGCGGGTGGTGCGGGGGCGAGGCCGTCGGGAGCGGGCTGCGCCGGCGCCGGGACGGCGGGGATCACGGTGAGCGGGGCGGCCGTGCGCAGGTCAGGCTCTCGGGCTGTTGGGGCGCGACCCGGCGAGAGCACCCACAGCAGGCTGAATATGGCGACAAGGGCGGCACGCTTGGCGAACCGAGTCGGTGACCCACGCCGCTCCGGCCGAGTTCCCAGCGGGCGCGTAAGCGGGATGCACGCCCTTCTCTGTCTCTGTTTCCGCCGCTTAACCTGCATAAAGATGGCCCCTCGCCGCTCTTCTCCAAGTCCTTCGGAGCTGCCGGCATCAAGGGATTGGCCGAGGTCAGCCGGGTGTTCGTCGCCCCGAGCCCGCTCAAGACCACGGCGCACACGCGGATTGCGCTGAATGTCGTGCAGTGCCCAGCCGTCTCTCGCCGGAACGCTCCGCGCGGCCCTTCATCACACGCGCGAAGAGGACGTGTCACACCTCGGGGTTAGCATCTGCGGCATGGCCAAGGTGAAGACAGTGGTGCGGTGCACCGGGTGTGGGCACAGCCAGCCGCGGTGGGAGGGACGGTGCCCCGGGTGCGGGCAGTGGGGGACGCTGGTCGAGGAGCCGGCCGCATCCAAGGCGAACGGGCCGGTCCGGCATGGCGCCGTGACCGTCACGCCGGCGACGCCGATCGCGCAGGTGCCGGTGGACCACGCACGCAGGGCGGCCACGGGGATCGGCGAGTTCGACCGCGTGTTGGGCGGCGGTCTGGTGCCGGGGGCGGTCGTGCTGCTCGGCGGCGAGCCGGGCGCGGGCAAGTCGACGCTGCTGCTGCAGGCGGCGCAGGCGATCGCGGCGCAGGGCAGCACGGTCCTGTACTCCTCGGCTGAGGAGTCGCCCAGCCAGGTGCGGCTGCGCGCTGACCGGCTGGGCGCGCTGCACCCGAACCTGCTGCTCGCGTCCGAGACCGACCTTGAGGTGGTGCTGGGGCTCGTCGAGCACCACGAGCCGGCGGTCCTGGTGCTCGACTCGATCCAGACTGTCCGCCATCCCCAGGTCACCGGCGCGCCGGGCCACCCCACGCAGGTGCGGGAGTGCGCGGGCGCGGTCGTGGCGGCGGCGAAGCGGCGGGGCATGGCGGCCATCCTGGTCGGCCACGTGACGAAGGACGGCCAGCTGGCCGGCCCCAGGCTGCTCGAGCACATCGTTGACGTCGTGTGTGAGATGGACGGCGACCGGCACCATGCGCTCAGGCTGGTCCGGGCGACGAAGAACCGGTTCGGCGCCGTCGGCGAGGTGGGGTGCTTCGAGATGGCCGAGCAGGGGCTGCGGCCAGTCGCTGATGCCGGTCGGCTGTTCGTGGGCGAGGCCCCGGACGGCACGACCGGGGTCGTGGTCACGCTGGCGTTGGAGGGGCGCCGACCCCTCGCGTGTGAGGTTCAGGCGCTGGTCGCGCCCAGCGGGATACCAGCCAATCCACGTCGCGTGGCGAGTGGGCTCGACTCGGCGCGCCTGTCGCTGCTCGTCGCGGTCTGCCACCGTCGGGCCGCGGTCAGCCTGTCCGACCAGGACGTGTTCGCCTCCACGGTTGGGGGCATCCGCCTGGTGGAGCCGGCGACTGACCTGGCGCTCTGCCTGGCCATCGCCTCCAGCCGCTGTGACCGGCCCGTCCCGCGCGACCTCGTCGTCTTCGGTGAGGTCGGCTTGGCCGGCGAGCTGCGGCTCGTCGCCCAGACCGAACGGCGGCTGGCCGAGGCAGCCAGGCTGGGTTTTCGCAGGGCGCTGCTGGCGACTGCGTATGATGGCCCTGACTCCGGGCTTGAACTGCGACGCGGGCGCGACCTCGCGGAGGCCATCGGGGTTGCGCTGGCGACGGAGTAGCCGCGGCGGCCTGCTGGCCGCGTGGAGAGCCTGGGGACCGCAGTGACCTGCGCGAGGACCAAGGTGACCGAGACATGCAGACGGCTGGCGGCAGCGGGGGCATGAGCCGCGTGACGACCGGCTGGTCGCCGTGCTCCAGAAAGTCGCGCCGGGCACCGCGCTGCGTGAGGGGATCGATCGGATCATCAAGTCCGGCAAGGGCGCGATCATCGTCCTGGGCATTGACGAGACGGTCGAGCGCCTCATGTCGGGCGGGTTCCGGATGGCCACGTGGCTCAGCGCTCAGCGCCTGTCAGAGGTGGCGAAGATGGACGGCGCGATCATCCTGAACGAGAGCATCGACAAGATCATCCATGCGAATGTCCACCTGGTGCCCGACCCGACGGTGCCGACCTCCGAGACGGGCACCCGCCACCGCACGGCGGAGCGCGTCGCCCGTCAGACCGGCAAACCGGTCATCAGCGTGAGCGAGTCGATGCGGATCGTCACGCTGTACGTCGACTCGACGAAGCATGTGCTGGAGGAGATCAGCTCGGTCCTGTTCCGGGCGAACCAGGCTCTGTCGACGCTTGAGCGGTACCGGAGCCGCTTCGATGAGGTCTCCAGCGGACTGTCCGCGCTTGAGATCGAGAACGTCGCGACGATGCGGGACGTGGCCACGGTGCTGCAGCGAGCTGAGATGGTGCGTCGCATCGCGGAGGAGATCGAGATGGCGATCGTGGAGCTGGGCACCGACGGGCGGCTGCTGCAGCTCCAACTCGACGAGTTGATGCTCGGCGTGGAGAGCGAGCGCCAGCTCGTCGTCCGCGACTACATGGTCGATGACCGGCGGCAGCACACGGCGCTGCTCGCCGATTTCGACCAGCTGGAGACTGAGCAGCTGTTGGAGCTGGACCGTCTCGCTCGGATCCTCGGCTACGCGGGCAGCGACGGGCGGATGGACCAGCCGGTCAGCCCACGCGGTTACCGGCTGCTGTCGCGCATCCCGCGGCTGCCTGTTTCGGTGACGCAGAGGCTCGTGGACGGCTTCCTGTCGCTCCAGCGGCTGATGGACGCCAGCATCTCCGAGCTGAGCCAAGTGGAGGGGATCGGCGAGGCCAGGGCCCGATCGGTCAAGGAAGGGCTCGCCCGGCTGGCCGAGTCGTCGATACTCGAACACTACGCATAGTGCGGGCGCCGCCCGAACTGTTTGAGCATCCCCCGATCGGGGGATCCCTAAACAGGCCTCTGACCAGCGCCTTTGGCTGGTGACGCTAGCCCTTCCGTGCTACGCTGGCATCTCAGTCTGCCACCGACGGTGCCGCTCGTCCTTCGGGCTGGCACAAGCCAAGGAAACGACGTATGACCTATGCAGTAGGGGACACCGTTGTCTACCCGCATCACGGCGCAGCGGTCATCGAGAAACATGAGAAGCGGACGCTGGAGGGGCAGGAGCGCGATTACCTCGTGCTGCGCCTGACTTATGGCGATCTCACACTGATGGTGCCAGCCGACGCCACGAACGAGGTCGGCCTGCGCGACGTCGTGAGCCAGCAGGAAGTCGACGATGTCTTCGACGTCCTGCGCCGCCGCGACGGCACCATGCCGACGAACTGGTCACGCCGGTTCAAGGCCAACTACGAGAAGTTGAAGAGCGGCGACATCTATCAAGTCGCCGAGGTCGTTCGCAACCTTTCGCTGCGTGAGCGCGACAAGGGGCTCTCGGCCGGTGAGAAGCGGATGCTGACCAAGGCTCGGCAGATCCTGGTGTCCGAGCTTTCCGCCGCCATCAAGAAGTCCGACGAGCAGACCGAAGAACTCCTCGACGGGGTGCTCTCCGACTGAGCCTGCCGCAGGCATCGGCTGCGCCCTGATTGTTCGCCACTCGACCCCGTGAGCGAGCAGCGTGTCGGCGTGGTCGTGGCGGCTGGCACGGGTGAACGCTTTGGGCACGATCTGCCCAAAGCGTTTGTTCGGTTGGGGGATGAGTCCCTGCTCGTCCGCAGCTGCCAGGTGATGCGCCAGGTGTGCGGTCGCTTGGTGGTTGTCGTCGGCGACGACTGGCGCAGCCAAGCTGGCCACATGCTCGCATCAGCTGGGATCAAAGCCTGGATATGCGGTGGAGGCGCGACCCGCACGGACTCCGTCGCCGCCGGGCTGGCAGCCTGTGAAACGCTGGAGCCCTCCGACCTCGTCGGGATCCACGACGCTGCTCGCCCGCTGGCCAGCGCTGCACTGATCTCCCGTGTGTTCGCGGCCGTCCGCGACGGCTGGGACGCCGCCGCTCCCGGCCTGCCGGTGGTGGACACGCTCAAGCTGGTCGGCGAGGACGGGGCGGTGGTGCGCACGGTCGACCGCGGGAGGCTGTGGACGGTGCAGACGCCACAGGTGTTTCGCTGGGCCGCGCTTGCGCGGGCCTATCAGGTCCCGGACCAGGCGACCGACGACCTCGGGCTGGTCGAGCGGATCGGGTGCCGCGTGCGGCTGATCATGGGTGAGTCGACCAACCTCAAGATCACGTACCGCCAAGACTTGGAGTTGGCCGAGGCGCTGCTGGGCAGGGGCTGCTCTTGATGCGGGTGGGGCAGGGCATCGACGTGCACCGGTTCGCCGCGTCTGGGACGCGTTCACTTGTGCTGGGCGGCGTCGAGATCCCTGGGGAGCCCGGTCTGGAGGGACACAGCGACGCCGACGTCGTGCTGCACGCTGTGGTCGACGCGTTGCTGGGCGCGGTCGCGCTCGGCGACCTGGGCGCCCGGTTCGGCACTGACCAGCCCGCCTACGCCGGCGCCTCCTCGTCGGTGTTCGTCGCTGAGGCGCTGCGCCTGATCGTCCACGCCGGCTGGGCGGTCACGAACGTCGACTGCACGATCATCGCCGCCCGCCCCAGAATCGCCCCGCATCGCCTGAGGATCACCACGCGGCTGGCCGCCCTCCTAGGCATCTCATCCCAGGCCGTCAGCGTGAAGGCGACGACCACCGACGGCCTGGGCATGATCGGCCGCGGCGAAGGCATCGCCTGCCTGGCGGTCGCCCTGCTGCAGCCCCGGTGAGCCCGATGAGGGCGAAGGTGGTGCCTTTGTCGGCCTGCTCCAGCGCATTGCTGCGCCGGAGCCCCTCAGAACCGTGCGTGCAATTTTCACTGCACACGGCTCAAGCAAGCTCTAGGGCTGGCAGGCGGGCAGAAGCGCTGTCCCTGCCGTTTGTGCGGCGGTGTGCCGTCGTTGGCAGTAGGCGTGTACGAGATGGAGTTTGGTGTCGTCCGTCGTGCCGTGCCGTTCCCAGCGGTCGATATGGTGTTTGCGTATCGCCATTTGGGTCGTGCGTAGCCATTGTTCCCATTCAGAGGCAGATTGTGGCTGGTGGTCGGCGTAGAGCAGGCAGTCCCGGCACAGCGGGCAGCGTCCGTCCTGCGCCTGTAGTAGGCGCAGGGTGCGGCTGCTCAGTGGGGGTTTGCTCTTGCGCCGCCGGTTGGCCCAGTAGTCGGTCAGGGCTGGGTCTGGAATTGCCCCGGTTTGGTGGACATCTGATAGATTGGGCTGTATTGCCCAGGAGAGGATGTCCATGATGACGGCGAAGAAACCGCCGTACCCGGCCGAGTTCCGCCGCCAAGCCGTGGTGTTGGTG
>JBOGEA010000218.1:0-9791 GCA_050743205.1 Egibacteraceae bacterium
GCGCAGCATGCTGCGCGGATCCAGCACAAAACTGCCGCCGACGTGGCGCGCTGCCGTCCCACCCGTCCATGGCTCGTCGGGTTGGGGCGAAGCCACGTTAGCGGTCTGTCGCTTAAGTTCTTTGAACGTCCGTCCCCTCTGTGTCAAGCTCCAGTCGCCAGCCGCCCTCATGAGTCAACGTCACCGGGGTCGCTGGTGCCTGCGATCTGGTGCGTCGGCGGCAGGGCAAGCCAGTTGGCCGCCAGCAGCTCGGCTGTGGTGCGCTCTGCCTGAGTTCGTGCCGGAGCCGATTGTGGTCCGTCATCGCGGACGGCCGTACAATGTTCCGGTACGGCGTGGTGTACGGAAGTCGAGGGATTCCTGATGGGTGTGAAAACTGAGCGGGTCGAGGCGCGTCTGTCTCCCAGCGAGCGAGACCGGATCAACCGGGCAGCGGCATACGAGGGCCAGTCGCTGTCCTCGTTCATCGTGAGTGCCGCTGTCGGCAGAGCCGATGCGATCCTGGCCGCCCACACGGTGACGTCGGTGCCTGCTGACTACTTCGACCGGCTGCTGGCGGCGCTGAACGAGCCCGAGCGGGCATCAGGGCTTGAGCGGGCCGCAGCCCTAGCGCAACAGCGTCGGCGCATCGCGTGAGCGGACGCTACGTCGTCGAGTCCCTCAACGAGCGCCACGACCCATGGGCGTTCGACTGCGGGAACGCCGAGTTGACTGAGTGGCTGCACAAGCATGCCCACCACGCCACCGGCCAGGGAACCCGTACCTATGTCCTGGTTCAAGAGGGCACCGCCGGTGTCCTCGGTTATTTCGCGCTGGCTCCGCACCTGGTTGAGCGCGAGGAGGCGCCCAAGCGCATCGGACGGGGAGCGCCGCGCCAGATCCCGGCCGTGTTGCTGGCCAAACTCGCGCTTGACCAGCGGTTGCAGGGCAGCGGACTGGGCGGTGAATTGCTGGTCAAGGCCTTGCTGACGATCCTGGATGCCGCCCGTGCGGCCGGCGGCAAGCTTGTGGTGGTCGATGCGATCGATGACGGCGCCGCCGACTTCTACCGCCACCACAGTTTTGAGCCCATCCTGGGAAATCCCCACCGTCTCGTCATGAAACTGAGCACGGCCGCGAGGGCGTGTGGCGTCGCCTGGCCCTGACCGAACGGGTGAACCCTGCGTCTCGCGTCCGGATGGGCTCAAGACGCGCCCGGACGTTGTCCACTCCACCGCCGCGAAAGAGCCGTCCCGACGCCTGCAGGTCACAATGGTCCGGTCGTCCCCGTCGGCCTCAGGCGCGTTGCGAGGGGTGCCGCGGTTTCATCACGAAACTCGGCCTACGACATGGTGGGTCCCCGGGCGGGCTGTGCCGGGCCACGCCCAGCCGCGCGGCGATGCATGCAGACTGGTGCGCTCGGCGCGTAGGGCGCCGGCCTGCTCCCGCTCGGCGTGACGGGTGCCGCGGTGAAGCGCTGGGATCGTGGTCGGCATTGACGTTGCGGACCATGGTCGGCCAGCCACTCGGGTGGATCTCCGCAATCCGCGCCAGAACGTCTGAGGCTGGTCGTCCGGCCAGATGCCGGCGTCATCCTCAGCCGAGGCGTTGTGCGGTCGTGACGGTTTCGGCGTGCATGTTGCGCTGCATCATCCGCAACGCGGCCTCGGCGAACTCCGCGTCGATGTGGGCGACGCCGCCGCGCGGCACGCGGATCGCGTAGTGACGCACATAGGCGTCCAGCGCGCTGTAGAGGATGCACTGCTCGGTCACCTGCCCGGTCAGGATCACCTTCTCGGTCTCGCTGTGCCGCAGCCGGTAGTCCAGCCCGGTGGCGTAGAAGGCGCTGTGACGGACCTTCATGAGGAACGCGCAGTCCTTGGGCGGGACGATCGGCTCCACAAAGTCGGGGCGCCTGCCCTTGCGCGCACGCGCCACGACATCGTCGCGGCGTAGCAGCGAAATCACCGTAGTTGTCGTTGACGAAGATCACTTGCGCGTCGTCGCGGGCCCGAGCTTGAGCGATCAGCTCGCCCAGCGGCTGGACGATGTCGACGACGCTGTCCTCCAGCAGCGCAGCGTCCTCGCGCTCGTAGGGTTGAGCATGTCGATGACGATCGGCGCTGCCGGTCTGATCTGCACGGACCGACGTGAGGCGGGTCTTGCCAATCCCGAAGGACCCGGGCTCGAAGATGTGCCTCCACCGTTCGGGCGTCTGCGAGGCTGTCCTGTCACACCTGCGGTTGGACGTCGCAGCCGCCAAATCCGCGGTCCGCGTGATCGGAGCGCTCGTCAGACCGCGGTCTGCCTTGCCCTGCGGCAGGGTTCACGCCAGGCGAGCTCGCGCGGCGGATGGGCACAACGCAAGCGGCGATCTCGCGATTGGAGGGCGGAGGCGGCGCTGGAAACACTCCGCTAGGGGAAGTTTGTTGCGCGCGCATGGCGTGTTATCCGCTGTCGGGCAGGACGACGCGCCCGTCTGGGAGGAGGTCGAAGTAGGGGTTGTGGGCAACCTCCCACAGGTGGCCTTCTGGATCCAAGAAGTACCCGGAGTAGCCACCCCACTCCGCCCGTTGAGCGCGCTTGGAGATCGTGCCTCCAGCCGCCTGTGCGGAGGCGAGGACACGGTCGACCTGGTCCTGCGACTCGACGTTCATCGCCAGCGCCACGCTGGCGGACCCATCTGACCGAGACAGGGACAGATGCGCGTCGCCCGCCAAGTCATCACGCCCGAACAGCGCGAGCACGACTGGGGCCGCGTGGAAGAACGTGACAGTGCCCTCGACGGACGCGGAGGAGCGTCGCCACCCCAGCGCTTCATAGAAGTCGGTGGCTCGGTCGAGATCATCGACCCCCAGGGTCACCAGGCTGATGTGTGACAATCAATCACCTCTGTCCGGACGAGTTCGCGTGCGAACCGCCATAGGATCGATCCCTATGCCATCTCGCGTCAACCGCCCAGACTGTCGTTGTTCCGGGCACGAGCCGCAAGCCCGAAAGTCGTCGCGGCCAGCAGGCGGCCGGCTGGGCGGCGCCCCTCGGCGCGGACCGCGGCGCCGCCACTGATCCGTTCCGGAGAGTGGAATTCGCCCCGGCACGCCCAGCCTTGAGGGGGTAGGGGATTCTCCCGACTACTGCACGGGGGTGCGACGCGTCACTCTGGGTGCTGACGCCGGGGAATCCGCAGGTTGGATGGAGACCACAATGATCGCCAGGTTTGTGACCCCTGTAGATGGACCAGAGAAAGGCAGGGCCTACGTGCTGTGGCCGAGCGGCTTTCGCACGTACGTGCCGGATGTGGAGGTCATCAGCTGCCTGCAGCGCCTCGGCCACGTCGATCCCCGGGATGCCGAGGCGGTCGAGATTCCCGGCTTCGTGCTGGGCTTCTACGAGGAGCTTCGCCCGGAGTACCGCGTTCGGCCCTCGCGAAACCCACGAGACGATCTGGCGCGCGCAGGTCGCGCATAGCCCTCATACCCGGTGTTGGGTGAGGAAGCTGAGCATGGCGGGGAAGACGTCGGTGGCGCAGTCTTTGCCCATGAAGACGTCTTGGTGGCCGTAGCCGGGGAAGACGTGGAGGCGGTGACGGCCGGGGGTGGCTTGGTCGAGGTGGCGGTGGCAGGCGATGTTCGAGTCGGTGAAGACGTGGTTGCGGTCGCCGGTCACGAGCAGGGTCGGGGTGGTGATCTGGGGGGCGCGGGCGAGGTAGTCGTTGGGCAGCCGCTGATGGCGGGGGTCGTCGGGGTCGTGTTTCACGGCTCTGCCGGCGCGGACCATGGCGCGGATGTGGCGGTAGTAGTGAACGCTGGTGGCGCCGAACAGGTCGCGGGCGCGTCGATGGGTGACGTCGGCGATGCGAGCATGGCTGTACATCGCGGGGTGGCCGTCGCCCCACATGAAGCTGAGCATGTGGCAGACCGGGTCGTCGCACTCGCGGTGGCGCAGCGAGACCAGCCGTGAGACGAGCTTGCGGGGGGTGAGGCCCGGCTCCTCGGCCCACAGGGGGCTCAGGAAGGACGAGCCGAGCGCGCGCTCGACGAGGAACGGCCCGAAAGCGAGCTTGGTCCGGGCCCAGCGCGAGACCCGCGGGATCAGCGCGACGCTGTTGCTCACGACGCTGGCGATCCCGTCCACGCAGCCGGCGGCCAGGCTCATCATGAACGACAGCGAGCCCAGGCAGTGGCAGATGACGTGCACGGGACGGTCGCCGATCTGGGCGCGCATCGCGGCCAGCGCGGCGGGGTGGTCGAACAGCGCGACGTCGTCCAGGGTGAACCGGTTCGGGGTGTGGTTGTAGGCGAACCGGTTGCTCATCCGGCAGTCCAGGCACCAGACGTCGCCGAACCCCGAGTCGAGCAGGACCTGCACGAGGTTGCGGTGCTCGGGCATGATGAACATGTCGGACGAGCTGGTGAGGCCGTGAATGAGCAGCACCGCGTCGTCCGACGGCGGGCGGCGGAAGCGCAGGAGGCTCAGGGCCAGCCCGTCATCGGTGTGGAAGCGCCGCGTCGAGACGTCGGCGTCGCGCACCCCGTCAAGCGTGAACCGGGGGATCTCGCGGGTCTGGGTCGGTAGCGGCATGTGCGTGGCCTTTCGTGCGGTGTCGCCGCGGGAACGGAGGGGTCGAGGCGGATCTGCCCGACGAACGGCCTGCTCGTTGCACCCCTCGTGTCGGCCACGAGCAGGTACAGCGCGGACAGCCAGCAGCTGAGCAGCGTGGCGCTGCGCACGAACGCGACGGGGCCCGCGAGCAGGGGTGGGCCGGGGTGGAGGCGCGCTCATGGCGCCGGCGTGGCATCCAGCCGGGATCCGTAGACCTCCCAGAGCGTGCCGAGGAACAGCTGCCCGAAACGGGCGAGCGCGACCGCGCGGGCAGCGCTGTTGCGGGCGTCGACGCGGAAGGTGGTCAGCTGTTTGGCGAAGTCGGTCATATGGATCCTCAGGACGCCTGTGGCGACGACCTCGGCGGTCCCCTCGTCCCGCGGGTCGACATGGCCGCGCAGGACTCGGGTGAACAGGGTCGTCGTGTCGCTCCACACGTCGAAGCCCGGGTCGTCGGTGATGTGTTTGAAGCCAGCCAGGGTCAGCGGGTGGCCGACGCCGTCGGCGAAGAACAGCCGGTAGCGCATCCACCGCACGCGTGGGTTCTCCGCGTCCTCGACCAGCAGGTTGAACCTGCCGTGCCGTACGGGCAGGCGACCGCCCAGCTCCTCGCACTGGACCCACCCGTCCGCCGTCGCCTCGCGAGCGGGGTCCGTGACGAAGCGGTCGATGTCGTCGATCGCGATGGTCAGGCGGAACCGGCAGTCGAGGGCGTCCCACTCGTGGCCGCTCAGCGTGATATGGCCGGACATCTCCTCGGTGAACTGCAGCCGGCTGGTGGGTCTGGACTTGGGTGAGGGCGGCTCGGCCGCCACCGGCAGCAGCCGGCGGCCTCGCGGCTCAAGGATGTGGTCCGCGAGCCGGTCGGCGAACGCGGCGATCGTCAGCGCCGGGTTGGTGCCCACCGGCCCGGGCATCACCGACCCGTCCGCGACGTACAGCCCGGGATGGCCGAAGACCTCGCCGTACGCGTCGACCACGCCGCTGCGTGGATGGCGTCCCATCGGCACGCCGCCCAGGGGGTGCACGGTGATGAGGCGGCCGGTGGCGGAGCAAGGGTGGAGCCGGGCGCCCAGCGCCGCCGACAGCTGCGCCATCGTGGCGCGCACTCCAGCGAAGTAGGACTTAGACGTGCGCATGTCCCAGTCGATGTCGAGGTGCCCGTCGCGCAGCCGCATCACCCCGTCGCCCACGTCGCGACCCATGCCCAGCAGCGGCATCGAGCTGGAGGACAGCGCCGCGCTGCCCAGCAGCCCGCTCAGCTCAGCGCTGAGGGTGCTGTCGCCCGACCGGCGCAGGCGGCGCAGGAGCCGGCGCATGCGCCGGCGCAGCATGAACCAGGCCGCCCGCCTGGAGCTGCCCGGCATGCCGGTCGCCTCAACCACCCAGTCCAGGAACGCTGGATAGCCCCCGTCCTCGACGTAGTGTCCCCGCCCGGCGACGTCGTCGCCGTCGCAGTCGCCGTCGAGGGCGTCGGGCACGCGGATCGCCGCGGTGATCACCGGGCCCCTGCTCGGGTCGAGCTGCATGCGGCCGCCTTGGGCCCGCATCATGAACCCGAGCACGTCACCGTTGCCTGAGAAACGGGTGCCCAACGCCGTGCTCAGGCCGGGCAGCGCGCTGCGGTTGCGCAGCAGCAGGGACGTGGTGCCCAGCGTGCCGGCGGCGAGGATGAGGCGGTCAGCGGTGATCGTCTCGTGCGGCAGGGCGGCGATGGCCGTGCGTCTGCCCTCGCGGTCGGGGCTGTGGCGCACGTAGCTGACGCCGAACCCGCCGCCTGGTCTCGGCTCGATCCGGCGGACCTCGCAGCGGGTGCGGATCTCGGCGCCGTGGTGGGCGGCCGCCGACAGGTACGTGTGGTCCAGTGTGTTCTTGCTGCCCGAGTTGCAGCCCAGGTCGCACTCACCGCACATGCGGCACGTCATGCGGGTGGTGCGCGGGCCGTGGAGGTTCGGGTAGGGGCCAGGCGCGATCGGCGTGCCCGGCTGGGCCTCGCCGCGGTCGTTCGTGAACGTCACCGCCAGCGGCGGCAGCTCGATCGCAAGGCCGAGACGGCGCGCGGCCTCGTGCATGGCATGGGTTTTGGGCGTGTCGGCGTACCCTTCGGCGTCGATGGGGTAACGCTGGCCGCCCAGCATCCGCTCGACCCGGTCGTAGTACGGCTCCAGGTCGGCCCGGTCGATCGGCCATGGCTCGTATGTTCCGCCGGGGGGGTGCCGCTCGGCGAACCAGCGCTCGTCCTTGCGCAGCAGCACGTTGGCATAGATCAGCGATCCGCCGCCCAGCCCGCTCGCGACGACCGCCTCGATGGCGCGGAACGACCAGATGTCGAAAAGCCCGTACAGACCCTGGCCCGGGTCCCAGAAGTTTCGCGCCATCTCGCGTGGAGTGCGGGGAAACGTCCCGGGCGGGTAGGCCCGGCCGCGCTCCAGGAGGCACACGCTCCTTCCCTGCTCGGCGAGCCGGAACGCGGTCACCGAGCCCCCGAAGCCTGAGCCGACTACCGCCGTGTCGAAGTGCTCCCGATCAGCCATGCTCCTCTCCGCTGCCGGCGCTCGACTCAGCGTGATCGAATCCGCGGGTTCGCGCCAGTGGGGAAAAACCCTTACCCGGACCCTGAGCCGATGCGTATTTGCTGCCGTACCCGGAGAAGATGTACGTGGCTGGGCAGTTGGGCCCTCTACAGACAGGGTACGTTGCTTGCGTGTCGTGGCGAGAGGGTCGTGATGCACCGCGCGTCAAAGGTCGAACGAGAACCAGCCGCTGGTACGGCCCGGCCTGACGGCCAGGTCCTGACCGAGCCACTCGTCGGGCGGCACAAAGAGCTCGCGATGCTCGACGAGGCTCTGGACAGCCTGGATGCCAGGTCAGCGCGGCTCCTCGAGGTGGTCGGCGAGCCGGGGATCGGCAAGACCAGCCTGCTGGGCGAGCTGTCCGCGCGCGCCAGCGGCCGGGGGCACCTCGTGCTGTCGGGCCGTGCCGTCCAGCCAGAGCGCGAGGCTCCCTTCGGGATCTTCGTAGAGGCCGTGGACCCCCACTTGGGGGAGCCCGACGCACAGTGGCGCGACCGCGTGGACGCCGACTGCGTTGGGCTGCTGGCCAAGATCTTCCCCGCTCTGTCCGGGCACGCCGGCGATGCCGTCGCGCTGCCCGGCGCTGAGCGCTACCGCCTGCACCGGGCGGTGCGCCAGCTGCTGGAGCAGCTCGCGCGGCCCCGCGGCCTCGTGCTGATCCTCGACGACCTCCAGTGGTCGGACGACGCCTCGATCGAGCTGCTGGCCCACCTGCTGCGCCACCCGCCGGAGACGGCGGTGCTGATCGCGCTGGCCTACCGCCCGAGGCAGGCGTCGCGGCGCCTGGCGGGCGCCATGGCCAGTGCGGCACGTGAGAAGTTCGTCCAGCGGCTGGACGTGCCGGCGTTGACCATCGACGAGGCGGATGAGCTGCTGGGGCAGGGAATCAGCGCGTTCCGCCGCCGGGCTCTGTACCGCGACAGCGGGGGCAACCCCTTCTACCTCCAGGCGCTCGCGCGGGCTGACCACAGCGTGTGCGCGGCCCGCGAGGTCGGCGGGCTGGCCGACGTGCCCCCGATGGTGCAGGCCGTGCTGCTCGCCGAGATCGACATGCTGACGCCCTGCGGGCAGTTGGTGGCCCAAGCGGCCGCCGTGGTCGGAGACCCGTTCGCACCGGAGCTGGTGGCCGCTGTCGCGGGCGTGAGCCACGAAGCGACGCTCGAAGCGCTCGACGAGCTGCTCGACGCCGACCTGGTGCGCGTCGACGGCCCACGCGGGTTCAGGTACCGCCACCCCCTCGTCCGTGAGGTGACCTACTCCGCCACCGGGGGCGGTTGGCGGCTCGCCGCCCATGCCCGCGCCGCTGACGCGCTGGCCGCGCGCGGGGCCTCTGCCGTCACGCGCGCGCACCACGTCGCGCGGGCGGCCAGCGTCGGCGACAGAGCCGCCGTCCAGGTCCTGCTGGAGGCGGCTGCGGCGATGGCCGCCAGGGCCCCGATGATGGCCGCCCGCTGGATGCAGGTCGCGGTCGACCTGCTGCCGGCGGATGGCGCGGCGACGCTGCAGCGGTTGACCCTGCTGATCGAGTTGTCGCGCGCCCGGGGTGTCGCGGGGGAGTTGCATCCCTGCCGTGACACCCTTCACGAGGTCCTGCGGCTGCTGCCTCGGGAGCCGTCGCCGACCAGGGCGGATGCGGTGGCGCACTGCGCCATGGCCGAGCGCATGCTGGGGCGGCACGCCGAGGGCCTGGCGCTGCTGCAGCGCGAGTGGGACGCGCTGCCCGACGAGCTCGCACCCGGGACGGCCCTGCTGGCCTTCGGGCTCGCATCCGCCTCCCACCTGGTCTGTGACTTCGAGGCGAGCCGTGACTGGGCGGGCAAGGCAGCCGCGGCCGCCCTCGCCCACGGCGACCAGCCGCTCGAGGCCGCCGCCCTGGCGGTGCGGGCGCTGGCCGAGTGCTTCGCCGGCCAGATCAACCCCGCGCGAACGCACCTCGACCGAGCCACCGCGATCATCGACGCGCTGCCGGACGGCGAGCTGGCCCGGCGCCCCGCCGCCTCTGCCTGGCTGGGCTGGGCCGAGATCTGCCTCGACCGCTGCGACAGCGGCCTCCGGCACCTGGAGCGGACCCTCACGGTGGTGCGCATCACCGGGCAGGACTACATCCTCTCGCACGTGCTCGCCGGACTCGCCCTGGGGCATCAGATGCTCGGCAGGCTGGGCGAAGCCGCCGCCTACGCCGAGGACGCGGTAGAGGCTGCCCTGCTGCTGGCCAGCGACGACGCGCGTGCCATGGCGCTGTGGCTGCAGAGCACCGTCGCGCTGCTGGCCGGTGACGTCGAGGCTGCTCTGAGGACCGGCGAGCAGGCGGTCGAGGCGGCCAAGCTGATCAAGGGCGAGTGGTGGACGTTCGCCTGCTGGGGGCTCGCGCACGCGCGCTTCGCCAGCGGCGACCCCGCCCGCGGCATCGAGGCAGCCGTCGAGGGCGGCGGCGGACCGGGTCTGCCAGACCTCGGCAGGCCCTTCCGCCCGGAGGTGTACGAGCTGCTCACCCAAGCCGAGCTTGCCCGCGGACGCCAGCCCGCGGCCGAGTTCTGGGCCGACCTCGCGGAGGTGTCCGCGGCCAGGCTCAGCCTCGACTCCGCCACCGGGTTCGCCCAGCTCGCCCGTGCCCACCTGCTGCTCGCCGTGCGCGAT
>JBOGEA010000219.1:0-9789 GCA_050743205.1 Egibacteraceae bacterium
CGCCTGGGACACCCTCGACGCCGACACGCTCAGCCGCTGCGTGATCGACCTGACACGCCACCGCGACCGGCTCGACGGGCTGTGCACCCTCGCCATCGCCGCCCACGACCGCACGCAGGCATGGAAACGTGACAGCGCCCGATCAGAGAAACAGTGGCTCGCGACCCACTGCCGCACCAGCATCGGCGAGGCCGCCGGGCGGGCCGAGACCGCCAGACGGCTGGCGCGGCTGCCGGAGACCGCCCAAGCGCTGGCCGACGGCACGATCACGCCGGCCCATGCCAGGGTGGCGGCCAAGGCGATGCGGGACCTGCCCGACGAGGCGGTCGAAGGGCTGGACCGCCTGGTCGCCGAGCGGGGCGCCCACACCGACGCCGGGCAGCTGCGGGAAGCGCTCAGCGACTACGCCCACCGCGTGGCGCCCGACAGCCTGGAAACACGGCAGGAGCGGGCGTGGGCCACCCGCCGGCTGAATGTGACCCGCACCGGTGATGACGGCGCGCTGCTGGAGGCCAAACTCGACAAGGTCGGCGCCGAGACGGTCCTGACCGCGCTCGCGCCGCTGGCCGCCCTCCACGGTGAGGACGACGCGCGCACCGCCGAGCAGCGGCGCGCGGACGCGCTGGTCGAGCTGGCCCGACGCAGCCTCAACGGCGGCGGCCTGCCCGACACCGGCGGCGTCCGCCCACACATGACCGTGATCGTCGACCTGCCCACGCTGCTGGGCCAGCCAGGCGCGGCGGCGGTAAGGCTGGACAGGCTGGGCGCGATCAGCGGGGAGACGGCCAGACGGCTCGCCTGCGACGCCGCTGTCTCCCGGGTGATCGTCAACGGGCCGTCCCAGATCCTCGACGCCGGCCGCGCCACCCGCACCGTCACCCCCGCCCAACGCCGCGCGCTGGTCGTCCGCGACGGCGGGTGCGTCGGCTGCAGGGCGCCGGCGGCCTGGTGTGAGGCGCATCACATCGTGCCGTGGGCAGTCGGCGGCCTGACCGATTTGAGTAATTTGACCTTGCTGTGCACAGGTGTCACGGCAATGTGCATGAGCGGCGGTGGCGGCTGGCTCGGGAGCCTGATGGGCGCTGGCGGCTGCACCCGCCGGACCGCCAATGACCACCATGCCGGCCGCGGCTGTGGATGTCGCCGGTGGCCTCGCCGAGGCGCGGCCACCGGCACCGGGTCCGCACGAGCCGCGGTCGGGCCCGCGGGGTCCGCACGAGCCGCGGTCGGGTCCGCGGGATCCGCCAGCGTTCCACCGCGCGTCCGCAGACCCTGCCCCTGATTGTGCGACAGCCTGCGTGCACGGGGGCATCGGCAGGAAGCGGCTGCTGCCAAGCGTGTCGGCGATCAGCCGCCCACGGAAACGTGACAAGAGCCCCAATGACCCGCATCGGATGCGCCAGGTCACGGCCGAGCACCGGGTCGGCCGCGCCGATGGTGGCCCAGACACGCGCCGCACAGTGGATGCGTTGGGGTCGGTGGGACGCGACAGGCGGAGGAGGCTGCGGGTGGGATCGGGGTTGGCCTAGTCGGTGAGCTGATTGGGGAAAGCATTGTGCGCCCGGTGGGCGGTCCTCAGCGCTCTCGCACAGGTCCGCCGCGATCATCGCCACGGAGCAGAAGCTCACCTGCACCGCCGCAAGCCTGCTCCCTACCTGAGCGACCCACGGTGCACGGTCCAAGCGCGGTCACGCACGGAAAACTGGAGGTCGCGCGGGCTAGCCCCGTCTTCCGCACATAGGGTTGGCTGACAAAATGCGGCGCCGCGGTGAACCCGTAGGCCCCCAACTCCGAGTTGGGGGGGCACGCGCATCGGTACGCTCCGGTAGCGCGCGGCGTGGTCTGGTGCATGGTCGTGCGTATGGTTGATGTGGGCGCACCAGCGTGTTGCCAGCTGGACCGAGTTCGGTGAACGAGGCGTGTTGCGTCTGCCAGGCTTTCCCGAACAGGGATCACGGGTGGAGGCAGGACACCCGACGGCCCACCATGTGCGGAAGACCCGGCTAGCGTCCAAGCCCGGGTAGGCGGGGCGAGATCCGCGCAGCGTGAGGGCTGGGCAGTAAACGGGCGGTAGACCGTGGATTGGGGTGGCGGCTGAGGGATTGCGGGCCCGAAAGGGCTGGTGGGCGAGGGGGGACTTGAACCCCCATGTCCTAACGGACACAGGAACCTGAATCCTGCGCGTCTGCCAATTCCGCCACTCGCCCGTGGCCATGCGGAGACTTACGAGAGTATACCAGTGGGGCGCTGGCGTTGAGTCCCCTTCGATCACCTCTACACTGAGCGCCGTGATCCCTGCCCGCGAACGGCCGCAGGAGCGCGCGACCCCCTTATGAGCATCCTTCGTGACTTCGAGAAGCGCCTCGAGGGCGCTGTCGAGGGCTTCTTCGCACGGGCGTTTCGGTCAGGCCTGCAGCCGATCGAGCTGGCGAAGGCGCTGCAGCGGTACGCGGCGAACTACCAGCAGGTCGGCGTGGAGGGCGTGTTCGTCCCGAACGTGTACCGGTTCACCCTGTCGCAGGATGACGTCGAGCGGTTCTCCGGGTTCAGCGACTCGCTGGCGCGGGAGCTGGCCGACGTCGTGCGGCGGACGGCGCAGGACCACGGGTGGCAGACGAAGGGCCCGATGCGGATCGAGCTGGAGGCCGCCCCGCACGTCCTGGTCGGGACGTACGAGCTGCGCGGGAAAGCCGAGGCCGCGCGGGCATCCTCCAGCGGAGCGCACGAATCGGCGCCGAGCACCGGAGCGCTGCGCGTCCTCACGGGCCCGGAGGTGGGCGCACAGTACACACTGTCGGACACAACGATCATCGGGCGGCTGCCCGAGTGCGACGTGACGCTGGACGACCCCTCCGTCTCACGCCGGCATGCGCGGATCGTGCGGGAGAGCAACCAGTGGACGGTGGAGGACCTCGGGTCCACGAACGGAGTGCGAGTGAACGGAGAGCAGATCAGCCAACGTGGGCTGCGCGAAGGCGATCGCCTGGAGTTCGGCGGGGTCAGACTCGCCTTCAGCAGGGATGCGGGCGCTGGCGGCGCCAAGGGCTCCGCCGGCGGGGCATCCGAAGGCGAGGGCAGCGTTGGCGCGCGAGGGACGTAAGGGGCGGGGACCGGCATGCCTCCCATCGTCCTGGAGCTGCTGCAGGGGCTCTTCCTGCTGCTGCTGTACGTCTTCGTGGCGAGGGCGGTCCGGGCCGTGCTGCGCGATATCCGCGCGGCGCCGTCCGCGGTACGCGCGGTCGCTGGGCGCCTGCCGTCCCCGAAGCAGGCCAGCCGAGAGCGGCCACGCCGGGTGCCGGGTGAGCTGGTGGTTCATCTGCCCGACAGCAGGCCGAAGGTGATCCGCCTGGACGGGGACAGCGAGGTGACGTTCGGACGGACCGGCTCGGCCGAGGGCTCAGCCCTTGGCCCAGCCACGGTGGCGCTGGAGGATCCCTACGTCAGCGACAGGCACGCGCACGTGTTCCATGATGGGCGGGAGTGGTTGGTCGAGGACCTCGGTTCGACGAACGGCACGTTCCTCAACCGTGTGAAGGTGACCTCGCCGACGCCGATCGCGGCGGGCGACCAGCTCGGCATCGGGAAGACGATCGTCGAGGTACGGAAATGACGCGCCAAGTGAAGGTTCACGTCTGGTCTGAGACGAGCGTGGGCATGGTCCGGGAGAGCAACGAGGACAGCCTGTTCGAGGGCGAGAACCGAAGGGCGTTCGCCGTGGCTGACGGCATGGGCGGCCATCAGGCCGGAGAGGTCGCGTCGGCGATCGCCCTGAAGCCGATCGCCGAGCTGGACGATCAGGTTTTTGCGACGCCCGAGGAGGCCAGGTTGGCCCTTCGCAAAGCGGTCATCGCCGCGAACACCTCGGTGTTCGAGGAGGCCGCGGGGGACCCGGGCCGGCGCGGCATGGGCACCACGCTCACCGCCCTGCTGCTCCACGAGGGCCGGTTCCACCTCGCGCACGTCGGCGACAGCAGGGCCTACCAGCTCCGCGCGGACGAGCCGATCAGCCAGCTCACGACCGACCACACGCTGGTGGAGGAGCTGATCACCCAGGGCCGCCTCTCGCGCGACGAGGCGGACACCCACCCGCAGCGCAGCGTGATCACGCGCGCGATCGGGGTCGACCGGTCGGTTGAGGTGGACGACGACCTCCCACCGCAGGAGCTGCTGCCCGGAGACCAGATCCTGCTCTGCTCAGATGGGCTGACCGGCCCGGTCAAGCAGGAGCAGATCGAGCACATCCTCGCCCACTCCACGGACGGGCGCGAGGCGTGCGAGGCCCTGATCGCGGCGGCGAACGCCGCTGGTGGCCCGGACAACATCACCGTCATCCTGCTGCGCATCGAGGGCGAGGTGCCGGCGGGCGGGGCGGGGGCAGCCCGGCCCCGCTCAGGCGACACCCAGGACATGGGCGCCCAAGACGTGGGCGCGCCGCTCGCGGGCGGGGCCAGCGCAGGGTCCGTCATCGCGATCGACACCCTCCCGAGAGAGGCCGAGGAGTTCGACGCGCATAAGTTCGGGCGCTATGGGGAGCGCCAGGGCCCTGAGGCCCACGCCCCCACCATCGCGCGCCCGCGCGGCCGTCGCGTCGCGCTGCGCGTGGCGGGAGCGCTGCTGATTCTGGCCATCGCGGCCGCAGTCGGCATTCTGGGGCTCTCTCGTGCTTACTACGTGGGTGACCAGAATGGGATCGTCGCAATCTTCCGCGGCCTGCCGGAGCCGGTGGGCGGGCTGGCGCTCCACCAAGTCCTGGAACGCACGACGGTGCGCACCGCGGATCTGCCGGCCAACCTGCAGGGTCAGCTGCGCAGGGGCATCTCGATGATGGACGTCACCGAGGCTCGCCTGTACATCGAGGACACGCTCAAGCCCGAGGTCGAGGCGGAGACGCAGCGGCGGGATCCCGCCACGCAGCCGCCGTCAGCGGCTTCCCGATCGCCGCTGCCTTCTCCAGGCCAGAGCCCACAACCGTCGCCGCCGCAGACCCCACTGTCCCCGCCCGCGACATCCGCGCCTTCCCCGGCGCGGGCCCAGCCAGTCCTCAGATGACCACTCCGGCGTCTGCCGATCACCGGCGGCGATCCAACACCGAGCTGGGCCTGCTCGTGCTGGGGATCATCGTCAGCTTGAGCGCGTACGCGCTCGTCGGCCTGACGGTCAGCTCAGTGGTGCCAGCGGGGCTGCTGCCCTACGGCGGCGCGCTGATCGCGCTGGCGCTGGCGGGACACCTCATGACGCGGCGGCTGGCCGCGGGGGCCGACCCGCTGCTGCTGCCGCTCGCGTTCGTGCTGAACGGGCTGGGCCTGGTGATGGTGCGGCGCATCGACTTCGCGCTGGCCGCGGAGGAGGCCGGACAAGGGGCCCAGCGCGCGGCCCTGGCGCCCCTGCAGACGGTGTGGACCGTCGTCGGGGTCGCGGCGTTCTGCGCCACGGTGGCGCTGGTCCGCGACCACCGCGCGCTCGACCGCTACCGGTACCTGATCGGCGCGGCGTCGCTGGTCCTGCTGCTGCTGCCGCTGGTGCCCGGCATCGGCCAGGAGATCCGCGGCGCCAGGATCTGGCTGGACCTGGGGGTCGCGAACTTCCAACCGGGAGAGTTCGCCAAGCTGGGCATCGTCGTGTTCTTCGCCAGCTTCCTGGCCGAGAAGCGGCCGCTGCTGTCGGTCGCGACCAGCCGGGTGGGCCCCCTCCACGTGCCGCCCGCGCGCGCGTTCGCGCCGATCGCGACCGCCTGGATCGTCAGCCTCGCGGTGCTGATCTTTGAGAAAGACCTGGGGCTGTCGCTGCTGTTCTTCGGGATCTTCGTCGTGCTCCTCTACATCGCGACGGCGCGGCTGGCGTATGTGGTCGCCGGGGTCGGGCTGTTCGGCGCGGGGGCGTATCTCGCCTGGCGCGCCTTCGCGCACGTGCAGCAGCGCATCGCGATCTGGCTGAACCCGTGGCCGCTCGCGGACAGCGCCGCGTTCCAGCCGGTGCAGTCTCTGTTCGCTCTGGGCAGTGGCGGCGTCGCGGGCGTGGGGTGGGGGCAGGGCCGGCCGCAGTCGATCCCGGACGTCCAGACCGACTTCATCTTCTCCGCCTTCGGTGAGGAGTTGGGGCTGCTCGGGCTGACGGCGCTGCTGCTGTGCTACTTCATCTTCATCGGCCGGGGCTTCTCGGTCGCGATGCAGGCGCGGGACGACTTCGGAACACTGCTGGCCGCCGGCCTCGTCAGCGTGTTCGCGCTGCAGGTGTTCGTGATCGTCGGCGGCGTCACCCGCCTCATCCCGCTGACCGGGCTGACGCTGCCGTTCCTGTCCTACGGGGGATCGTCGCTGCTCGCCAACTACGTACTCGTGGCGCTGCTGCTGCGGGTGTCGGCCGACCAGGCGCAGGCGCGATGACCAGGCAGATCCGGCGGGTCGCCATGGTGATGTTCGTGCTGTTCGGCGCGCTGTTCGCCAACCTCAACTACATCCAGGTCATCCGCGCGGACGCGCTGGCCGACCATCCGCTGAACCGGCGGCAGATCCTGCGCGAGTACCGGATCGAACGGGGCCTCATGCTGGTGGGGTCCCCGGAGGGGCAGCGCGAGATCGCGCTGTCCGTCCAGACCGACGACGAGCTGCGCTACCTGCGGCAGTACCCGGACGGGCCGCTGTGGGCGCATGTCACCGGCTACTACTCGTTCCTGTTCGGGCGCGCCCAGCTGGAGCAGGGGTTCAACGACGAGCTGCTGGGCCGATCCCCCGGCCAGTTCGCGCGCAGCCTCGGCGACCTGCTCGACGGCCGTGAGCGCCCCGGCGACAACCTCATCACCACCCTGCGGACCGAGGTGCAGCAGGCGGCCAGCGAGGCGCTCGGCCAGCGCAAGGGCGCGGTGGTGGCGCTGAACCCCCAGACCGGCGAGGTCCTGGCGCTGTGGTCGTATCCCAGCTACGACCCGAACGCGCTGTCGAGCCACGACCTGGCGCAGACACAGGCAGCCTGGGATGCCTTGAGCACGGACCCTGACAAGATCCTGCTCAACCGCGCGACGCAGGAGCTGTATCCCCCGGGCTCCACGTTCAAGCTGGTCACGGCGGCGGCGGCCCTGGAGCAGGGGATCTCCCCGCAGTCAGTGTTCCCGGACCCCGATCGCACTGACCTGCCGCTGACGACGGCGGACATCGGCAACTACGGCGGCGGTCGGTGCAACGGGGGCGATCCGATCACGCTGTACCAGGCGTTGGTCGTCAGCTGCAACACGACATTCGCGCAGCTGGGCCTGCAGTTGGGCGCGGACGCGCTGGTGGCCCAGGCGGAGCGGCTCGGCCTGAACCGTGAGTGGGACTTCCAGCTGCCGTACGTGACGAGCCGAATACCCAAAGAGCTGGATCCCCCCGCCACCGCGCAGAGCGCGATCGGGCAGCGAGACGTGCAGGTGACCCCCCTGCAGATGGCGATGATCGCCGGGGCCATCGCCAACGACGGTGTGCTGATGACGCCACGGATCGTGGAGGGGGTCGTGGACTTCGCGAGCCGGCCGGTGCGCCAGTTCCGGCCGGCTGAACTCGAATTCTCCGGCGGCTCACGGGCGCTGTCGTCCGCGACGGCGCGGGCGCTGCGGGAGATGATGGCCGGGGTCGTCTCCAGCGGCACCGGTCAAGGCGCCGCCATCCCAGGCGTGGCGGTGGCCGGCAAGACCGGCACCGCCCAGACTGGGGAGGGGCGCGCGCCGACGGTGTGGTTCGTCGGCTTCGCCCCCGCCGACAACCCCCAAGTCGCCGTCGCCGTCGTCATCGAGAACGGCGGCGGGGTCGGCGACGAGGCGACCGGCGGGCGGCTCGCGGCCCCGATCGCGCGCGCGGTCATGCAGGCGGCGCTGGGGGTGGATGGTCAGGGGTGACGGCCGGGTGGGGGAACCACGACGGGCTCAAGGACGTGACGAATATGGATAAAACGACGGCACGCAGTGAGCAGTCCAGACCCGTCCTCGCCGGGCGGTATGTCCTGCAGGGGCTGCTCGGGCAGGGCGGCATGGCGGATGTCGAGCTGGCCTTCGACCAGATCCTGGACCGCCCGGTCGCGGCGAAGATGCTGCACTCCCGTTATGCGAGCGACCCATCCTTCCTGCAGCGGTTCCGCCGTGAGGCGCAGGCCGCGGCCAGCCTGAACCATCCGAACGTGGTCGCGGTCTACGACACCGGCGACTCGGACGGCCGCCCGTTCATCGTCATGGAGTACGTGCGGGGGCGATCGCTGCGCGACGTGCTGCGCAGCGAAGAGATCCTGCCCGAGCGAGCCGCAGAGATCGTCGGTGAGGCCGCGCTCGCGCTGCACTACGCGCACGAGCGGGGGCTCGTCCACCGCGACGTCAAACCCGCCAACATCATGATCAGCGACGACGGGCAGGTGAAGGTCGCCGACTTCGGCATCGCCCGCGCGGTCAACGCCGACACCGTCACCCAGACGGCGGCCGTGTTCGGCACCGCCGCCTACATCTCTCCTGAGCAGGCCAAAGGCGAGACGGTCGACCGCCGCGGCGACATCTACTCACTGGGCGTCGTGCTCTACGAGATGCTCGCGCACCGGCCCCCGTTCGAGGGCGACTCCGCGGTCGCGCTGGCCTACAAGCACGTGTCCAGCGAACCCGTGCCGCCGTCGCAGCTGAACCCTGAGGTCTCGCCCCAACTCGACGCCGTGGTGCGAGCGGCGATGGCGAAGCGTCCAGCCGACCGCTACCAGACGGCGCGCGACCTGCACGACGACCTGCGCCGGGCCGTGGCCGGCCAGAGAGTGTCCGCGCCCCCGCCGCCCCCCACGGCCACGCAGGTTCTGGGCTACGCCGACAGCGGCCGCACCCTGGTCGCCCCGCCCTACGCGCCCAGCCCAGCGCCTGGGCGGGCAGACGCTGAGGCGCCGTACACGCAGCCGCGGCGGCGCGGTTCCAGCCTCGGTTGGGTCCTGCTCGCCCTGCTCATCCTCGCGCTGTTCTCCGTCGCCGGCTACTTCATCTGGGACCTCGCGCGCAGCGAGCCGATCGCATTCATCGACGTCCCCGACGTCTCCGGCCTTGACCTGCCGCGGGCCCAGGAGGTCCTGAGCACCTCGGGGTTCGAGACCCGCGTCGCCGCCCCTGAGGCATCCGATCAGCGGCAGGGCACCGTGCTGCGCACCGATCCGCGCGCCGGAGACGCCGCAGCCAGCGGCAGCCTCGTCACGATCATCCAGAGCGGCGGCCCGATCCCGATCCCCGACGTCAGCGGCCGGTCGCTCGGCACCGCCGAGGCCATCCTGGCCAGGGCCGGCCTGACCGTCGGCGGCCTCCGGACTCTGGGCAGCGACACCGTGCAGGAGGGCCAGGTGATCGGCACCGACCCACCGGCCGGCACCGGGGTGGGCCCCTCAACCGAGATCACGCTGATCACCTCCAGCGGCCCGTCAGGCATCACGATGCCCGACGTCGTCGGCCGGGGCGAGTTCGACGCCAGCGAGCGCGTCCTGGCCGCCTGTCCCACACCGGACTGCGTCCTGGTCGAGGTCCAGCGCGTGTTCAGCGACGACGTCGAAGAGGGCGACGTGATCAGCACCGTCCCTGAGGCAGGCGCCAAAGTGGCCTTCGGCGACACCATCACCCTGGTGGCGTCCGACGGCCCCGCCATCGACGCCGAGCCCACCCCGACCCCGCCCCCCACCGACACGCCCTCCGACCCCGGCACGCCCCCCCCCGTGGACGGAGACGGCGACGAAGACGACGGTGACCGCCGGCCACCCGAGGGCCTCCTCGATGGGCTGACCCGCCCCAACTAGTTTTGTGCTGGATCGCGG
>JBOGEA010000220.1:0-9745 GCA_050743205.1 Egibacteraceae bacterium
CGACACGGGCCGACGCGTCCGTGGAGATTTTTGACTGCATCGAGGGGTTTTATAATCCCGTCCGTCGGCATTCGACTTTGAGATATGTTTCTCCTCTTGACTTCGAGCGGAGGAATGCTATAATAGAGGAGGTAAGGGCCTAACCGGTACCTGTCTACCCAAAACGGGTCAAGTCCCGTGGTCGGCGCCGGAGCGGTGACCGCAGGAGAAGCCGTCCCGGGCGGAGAACTCAACCCGTGTGTTGAGTTTCTGTAGGTCCTGCTTCTCCGGTCTTGAACGACTTCGCCGCTCCAAAGGCTCCTGGAGATGCCGCGGGGGAGCGGTTTCGCGAGCGGCTGCACGCGCGGGTCGAGCGGTCTCGCTGCCAGCTCGGCAAGGAACTGACCGTCATCGAGGCGCTGGTGAGGATGGGGGAGTTGGACGGCGCCGCCCACGCACTCGACGACCAGCGGCTGGCGCTGCGGGCATTGGGCGCACAGCTGGAGCGTGTGGTCGCCGACGCGGTGGGCGAACGCGCGATCGAGCGGGGTGCGCAGGCCAGGCCCCACAGACGCGTTCCCCATACGGCCGTGATCGTGCTGGCGGGGCTGGCGGGACTGGGGATCGCGGTGTCCAGCGTGCCCTACCAGCAGGTCAGCCCGATCGAGGACCGCACCGCCCGGGAGTGGCTGGCGAGGCTGCGGCCGACTCAGGCCGACGCCCCGCATGTCACCACCGAGGCCAGGGCGTTGCACGACCAGATCCTGGCGCTGCCAGACAGCGCACTCGCCGACGAGCGGGTGCGCGGCGAGATCCAGCGCCTCATGGCAGAGCAGTCCAACGCCCTGGCCCGCCTTCACGGCAATCCCGAAGCGGACAGCCTGCTCGCAGAAGCCCGAGCCCTATCGACAACCCTGAACCTGAACCCCCACAAAGATTGAGAACACCAGCCGAATCACGAACCGCGAACCGCGGTTGGCCCCACCCCAGCGGAGAGTGAGCAGCGCGAGGCCGGTGTGCGAACCGCGAAGCGCGGTTGGGCCCCGCCCCAGCCCCCGCAGAGATTGAGAAGCGCGAGGCCGGTGTGCGAAGCGGAAGCGCGGTTGGGCCCCGCCCCCGCAGAGATTGGGAAGCGCGAGCCGGTGTGCGAGGCGCGAAGCGCGGTTGGGCCCCGCCCCCGCAGAGATCGAGAAGCGCGAGCCGGTGTGCGAGGCGCGAAGCGCGGTTGGGCCCCGCCCCAGCGGAGATTGAGAAACGCCGAGGCCGGTGTGCGAAGCGCGAAGCGCGGAGCGCGGTTTGGGCGGCTCGATGCCGCCCAAACCGCTCAGCTTTAATCAGACAACAGGGCGGTGGTGAGCATAGGGGTCGCGTTGCGTCGGGTGCAGCGACCTCAAAGGTTCTTCGCGAGCGGAACCCGACGAGGCGCGACCCTTCACGAACAGTTCGCACACACGCTATGAGAGTTGGGCGGCACGTTCCAGGACGGCGCGGGCCGCGGGCAACGCCGCCTCTCGGTCCGCGGGGACGAGGCCGAGACGGGCTCGGCGGTCGAGCAGGTCGTCCACATCGAGCGCGCCTTCGTGCAGCACCCCCCACAGCAGCTCGGCGCCGGTGACCGCAAGGCCTGGCGCGACTGGATCGAGCATCGCCGGGTCGCCGCCCACGGCGGCCACGAGCGGCGCCTCGGTTCCGTAACGCCGGATCAGGCGCGCGGGCGCCGCGAGCGCGAGCAGATCGGCGGGGGCGGCGGCGCCGACGAGCGGCAGATGTGCGGTGCGGCAGGGTGCGCCGGTCAGGCCTCGCGGGCGGACGGCGGCATCCACGGCATCCTGCGCCATGCGGCGGTAGGTCGTCAGTTTGCCGCCCACGACAGTGACGACGCCGCTGGTCGACGTGAGCACCGCGTGACGGCGAGACAGGTCGGCCGTACGGCCCTCCGCGCCAGCGCGTGACAGCAGCGGCCGCAGCCCGGCAAAGGCTCCGACGACATCCGACCGGCGCAGCGGAGTCTGGAGCACCGAAGACACGATGTCGAGCAGAAATGTGATGTCGGTCTCGGGCGGTTCGAGCACTTCGGGCACGCAACCGGTCACAGGCTCATCGGTGACCCCCACGAACACCAGGCCGTCGGGCTGGGGGAGAGCGAAGAGGAACCGGTTGGTTGTGCCTGGCACGAGCAGCGTCAACGCCACATCGCGCAGCCCGCCGAGTGTCTCGGCTCGCAGCACGATGTGCGTGCCGCGGGAGGGGCGGAGGGTGATTCCAGGGACCAGCGTGCCCGCCCACACGCCTGTTGCATTCACCACAGCCCTGGCGCGCACCATGAATCGCTCCCCCGTGGGCACATCGGTGACCGTCGCGCCGTCGCCGTCGAGCGCCTCGACTCGGATCCGGGTGAGCACGCGAGCGCCGTACGACGCAGCCGTCCGCGCGAGCGCCACCACCAGCCGCACGTCGTCCTCCAACTGGCCGTCCCAGGACACCAGACCCCCACGCAAGCCGGCCAGCCGCAGCATCGGTGCCCGGCGCAGCGCCTCGGCGCGGGACAGCCTCTTCGACCGCGGCAAGGCTCGGGCTGACGTGCGGGCGGCGGCCCGCAGGATGTCGCCGGCGCGGAACCCGGCCGCCACCAGCGCCCCCTGCCGGCGCGACACCGCCGCTGTCAGCGGAAACAGGAACGACAGTGGCCGGACGAGGTGCGGGGCGGTGTGTCGCAACAGGATGCCCCGCTCGACCGCGCTCTCATACGCCACGTCGACCTGCCCCCTGGCGAGATAGCGCAAGCCGCCATGGACCAGTTTGGAGCTCCACCGGGACGTGCCGAACGCCAGATCGTGCGCATCGACCGCAGCGACTGAAAGGCCCCGGCTCGCCGCGTCGAGCGCCACGCCAGCGCCGGTGACGCCCAGACCCACGACCAGCAGGTCGACGACCTGTCCGGCGACGAGTTCCCCCAGCTCGCGCTCCCGGCGCGCGGCGTTGAGGGATGCGCTGTACCTGGAGAAAACGGGGGTTGTGGCGCGAGGCGACTGTCCAACAGGCAACGCGGCTCCTGGTCGATGGCGTCGAGCGAGATGCGACCACCATTGTGCAGCTGACAGCAGATACGACGGGGGCATGAGCACCACGGCGCGCCAGCGTCGTTGGATTACCAGGGCATACCGAGCCGACATCGCGTCGACACTTGCCGCCACTTCCGGGCGAATGAGCACTTCCAGCCACATCTGTCACGATGTGCTCATCACCTGGTTGCTGGTGGCTCTGGTATTCGCGCAAAGCTACGATACGACGCAGACAGCTCGCGACGCCTTGTTGGTTCATGTCCGTCAGAGCGGACCGGACATGGCGTACGTCATCCGCATTGCCCCATGCGCGTACGGTCAGCGCGGACACGGCAGGGCAGGCGCTGAGCGCCTGACTGGACTGGTGCCATGAGCCATGACGTGTCACAAACGACCCCGTCATCCCTCCGCAGCACGCAACAGCGGCGCCTAGAGCGCCTGCGACGATATCGCAGGCTCATCAACGTGTTGTTGGTCGCGCTGCTGCTGGGCAGCCTCACCGTGCTGCGGCCGTGGTCCGGTCCGGGCCAGCCGATCGCGGAACGTGAGAAGCAGGGGGGCCAGGACGATGGCCCACCCCCCACCATGTTGGGGCCGCAACTCGGCTACCTCGTCGATGTGTCGGATCTGCGGCATCGGGCGCTGCTGGCCTCCCAGGGTGTGGAGCCGTACAGCGGGGCGCTGGTGGAGCTGCTCGGGTTCGCCGACAACGCGCTCGACGCGCGGCCGAGGCCGGAGGAGCCGCTGCAGTCCAACGGCCCGGACGGGCGCTTCGGGACCGACGCGGGCGATGCCTACGGGCTGGGGTTGGCCTACGTCATCACCGGCGAAAGACGCTACGCGGAGAAGGCCGCCGAGTTCATCATGAGCTGGGTGTCCACGACGAAGTCGACGAAGAAGAGCTGCCCTGACAGCGGCGCCTGCCCCACCTCGCTGCTCGTCAGCCGTCACGCGCCAGGGTTCGTGTTCTCCGCCAGCCTGATCTCCGACGCGGGCGTGCTCAGCTCGGACGACCTGAGCGCCCTGCGTGGATGGCTCACAGAGGTCATCCTGCCTGCCACGTCCCAGCGCACCAACAACTGGGGCGACGCCGGCACCTTCGCCAGGCTCGTGGTGGCCGACTACATCGGTGACGAACGAGCCTTCGTCAGCGCGGCCAGGCGGTGGCGAGAGCTGATGGACATGGTCGAAGACGACGGTGAGATCCCGGAGGAGACTCGCCGCGGCGAGGCCGGCATGGTCTACACACAGGGCGCGCTGACCTACAAGGTCGCGACCGCCACCATCGCGGCGCGTCGGGGCATCGACCTGTGGTCATACGAAGGCGAGAAGGGCGGCACGCTCAAAGAGGCCGTAGATCTCCTGGCGCGCTACTGGGACCATCCCGACGATTGGCCCTTCGACCCCAACCCAAACCGTGCCAGCCCCAGCCCTATGTGGGAGCTCGCCTACCAGCGGTGGCAGGACACCGCCATCCTGTCGATCCTGATCGAGGAGCGCCCGTTCAACGACAACAGCAACTCCGCGATCCGCTGGACAACCCTCACCAACGGGCTGCCCGACTAATGAAGGGTGTGTCGATTGGGTTCCGGAATCCGGAGCTCAGCCGACACACCCCGCTTATCAGGATGGGCGGCGCGTCCGTGACGGGCGGGTGTGGTCGGCTGCGGGTGTTCGACGCGCACCTGCACATCGTCGACCCGCGGTTCCCGCTGGCGGCGAACCAGGGATACGTTCCTGAGCCGTTCACTGTCGCTGACTACCGCGCTCGCGCCGCCGGGCTCCGCGTCGTGGGCGGGGCCGTGGTGTCCGGCTCGTTTCAGGCCTTCGACCAGGCGTATCTGGTCGATGCGCTGCGGCGGCTGGGCCCGGGTTTCGTCGGCGTCACCCAGCTGCCGGCGACCGTGGGCGATGAGCGGATACGCCGTCTCGACGCGGCTGGGGTGCGCGCGGTGCGCCTCAACCTCTTCCGCGGAGGCGACGGTGGCATCGACGACCTCGCGCGGCTGGGTCATCGGGTGGCCGAGCTCGCCGGCTGGCATGCCGAGCTGTACGTCGATGCCCGCGATCTGCCGGAGCTCGCGCCGTGGCTCGGCCGGTTGCCGCAGCTCGTGGTGGACCACCTCGGCCTGTCCCGCGAGGGGCTGCCCGCACTGCTTGACCTGGTGGAACGGGGGGCGCGGGTGAAGGCGAGCGGGTTCAGCCGAGGCGACCTCGATGTGCCCGCCGCCTTGCGCTCGATCAGCGCGGTGAATCCGGAGGCGCTCATGTTCGGCACGGACCTGCCCTCCACCCGCGCGCCTCGCCCGTTCGCCGACGCGGATGTCGATGTGATCCTCGACACGCTCGGCGACGGCCTCGGTGGTCGGGTCCTGCACGGCAACGCCGCCGCGTTCTACCTCTCACGCCGGTAGTCACGCCGGTAGCATTTCGTGCAGCGGCGATCATGAGGGAGGTTCACGGATGCGTCGTGCGACCGTCTGCGCGCTGCTTGCGCTGCTCCTGTCGGGCTGCGGTGGAGGTGCACCGGCGGGTCAGGGCGAGCATGGCGAGGAGCACGGGTCAGACAGCGCTGTCGTCGAGGGCGTGCGCGTCATCGACGTGGCGGCCAGCTCGTTCCTGTTCGATCCCGAGCAGATCGTGGTCGGGGCCGGGGAGAGCGTGACGATCGCGGTGACGTCAGCTGACACGTTCCACGACCTCATCATCGAGGGCGTCGCCTTCCATGTCAGTGCCCAGCCGGGATCCCCCGCCGAGGCCGGGCTGCGCATTGCGGAGCCGGGCACCTACACCGGGTACTGCTCGGTCCCCGGCCATCGCGAAGCGGGCATGGAGCTGACGATCAGCGTCCAGTAGCCCCTCACGGCGGGCGAGATGCTGGCATGGACTGCTGGCGCACCCTAGGATCCACGCCATCCTGCCCGCTTGCGACGTTGCGGCGCGGCTTATGGCATATGGAGGAACCCGTGGTGCAGGCCACCGTGGAGCAGGTCGACGACACGACCGTCAAGTTGACGGTGACGGTTGAGGCGGATCGCGTTCGCAGGGCGCTCGACCATGCGGCGCGGGAGCTGTCGGCCACGATGAAGGTGCCGGGATTCCGCCCGGGCCGGGTGCCTCGGAAGGTGCTGGAGCGGCGCATCGGCACGCGCGCGCTCGTTGACGAGGCGGTGCGGGACTCGCTGCCCTCGTTCTACGCCGAGGCCGTTGCGGCTGTGCGCCTGCCGGTCGTCGGCGACCCGTCGTTCGACGTCTCGACGTTCGAGGACGGCAAGGACGCCGAGTTCACCGTAACGGTCGAGGTGCGTCCGACGATCGAGGTGCCCGACTACATGTCACTGCAGGTCACCCATCCTGATTGGGAGGTGACCGACGACGAGGTCGCCCACGAGCTGGACGGGATGCGTGAGCGTTTCTCAGAGCTTGAGACAGTCCGGCGTCCCGCGGACATCGGGGACTACGCCGTCGTGACGATCACCGGGACGCTGCATGGCCAGGTCGTCGAGGAGGCCAGCGGGGAGGACCTCCTCTACGAAATCGGCTCCGCCGCCCCGGACGGGGCGATCGACGAGGCGCTGCGGGGCAAGGAGGCGGGGGCGATCGTGAAGTTCCACGACACGCTCGGCCCGGATTACCCCGAGGCGCTGCGTGGCCAGCAGCTGAGCTTCACCGCCCTGGTCAAAGAGGTGAAGCGCAAGAAGCTGCCCGGGCTGGACGACGACTTCGCGGTCACCGCCAGCGAGTTCGACACCATCGACGAGCTGCGGGCTGAGGTTGCGGCACAGCTGGGCGAGCGCAAGCGCGCGCATGCCATCGCCCATCTGCGTCACGTGGTGGTCGAGGCCGTCACCGGGCTGGTCGAGGTGGGGTTGCCAGAAGCGATGGTCGACCAGGAGCTGCGCTTCGGCCTGGCTCGCGTGCACCAGCAGGCCGAGGCCCGTGGGATGACCGCGGAGGCGCTGTTGGCGGCGGCCGGCACGACGAGAGAGGCGTTGGCCGAGCAGGCGCGCCAGGCCGTGAAGACCCAGCTCGTCCTGGACACGGTCGGGCGGCAGGCGCAGATTGTGGTCATCAACGAGGATCTCGTCGCGGAGATCACCCGGCAGGCCGCGGCGTTGGGCCAGCCACCCGAGCAGCTGGCCGAGTTCATGTTCCACCCGGACCGAGTGGGCATTCTCTACACCGAGGCATTCCGCCGGAAGGCGATCGACCACCTCATCGCTTCTGTGCAGGTGTTGGCAGGCCCGCCACCCCTGCAGGAGCAGCCCGACGAGGGTGATGCGGATGATCAGGAGTCCGAAACCTGAGGCCTTGCGTCTCGCAGGGCGGTATGGTTGCCCTCGTGGGGTGCGGCGACCCGCCAGGCAGAGCGGGGCCCTCGCGGCCTCCGTGGCGTTCGTGAATGAGGAGCCGGTGATGTCTGAGACCTACACACCCCGCAACTACCTGGTGCCAATGGTCGTTGAGCAGACCAACCGGGGTGAACGGTCGTTCGACATCTACTCGCGGCTGCTCAAGGAGCGGATCATCTTTCTCGGCACGCCGGTCAATGACGATGTCGCGAACCTCATCACCGCCCAGCTGATCTTTCTTGAGGCTGAGGATCCCGAAAAGGACATCAACCTCTACATCAACTCCCCGGGCGGCTCGGTCACGGCCCTCCTCGCCATCTATGACACGATGGAGTACATCAGGCCCGACATCGCGACGACCTGCATGGGACAGGCGGCCTCGGCGGCGGCGGTGCTGCTGGCCGCGGGCACGCCAGGCAAGCGGGTCGCGCTCCCGAACAGCCGGATCCTCATACATCAGCCATCCGGCGGCGCCGAGGGGCAGTCCACGGACATCGAGATCCAAGCCCGGGAGATCCAGCGCATCCGAAATCTGCTCGACCGGATCCTGGCCGAGAAGACTGGCCAGCTGATCGAGAAAGTGGCGGCTGACACCGACCGCGACTTCATCATGACGGCTGAGGAGGCGAGGGTCTACGGCATCGTCGACGAGGTGATGCTCGCGCGGCGCCTGCAGGAAGCGCGGCTGAAGGCGAGTTGAGGACCGACGATGGCGAGGGGTGGGACGGACTGATGGCCGAGCTGGACGAGAGCCTCAGGCTCCTGAAGTGCTCGTTCTGTGGGAAGTCCCAGAAGCAGGTGAAGAAGCTGATCGCCGGTCCCGGCGTCTACATCTGCGATGTGTGCATCGATCTGTGCAACGAGATCATCGCAAGTGACTGGTCGAGAGCCGGCGGTGGCGAGGGGCCTGTGTCCCAGGCCACAGCGTCCGCTACGATGACAGGGTGTGATTCGGCACGCCCCGGACGACCCGACGAAGTGAGGGACGGGACGGACTGATGGCCAAGTTCGGTGAGAGCGGCGACCTCCTGAAGTGCTCGTTCTGTGGGAAGTCCCAGAAGCAGGTGAAGAAGCTGATCGCCGGTCCCGGCGTCTACATCTGCGATGAGTGCATCGATCTGTGCAACGAGATCATCGAAGAGGAGTTCGCTGAGACTCCTGAGCTCGTCCCCGGGGATCTCCCCAAGCCAGTCGAGATCTACGGCTTTTTGAACGACTACGTCGTGGGGCAGGAAGCGGCGAAGAAGACGCTCGCGGTCGCGGTCTACAACCACTACAAGCGGATCCGCGCTGGCGGTCCCACCCGCGACGACGACGTCGAGCTGGCGAAGTCGAACATCCTGGTCCTCGGCCCGACGGGCTCGGGCAAGACCCTGCTGGCCCAGACGCTCGCCCGCCTGCTCAACGTGCCGTTCGCGATCGCCGACGCCACCGCGCTCACTGAGGCGGGCTACGTCGGGGAGGATGTCGAGAACATCCTGCTCAAACTCATCCAGGCCGCTGATTTCGACGTGAAGAAGGCCGAGACCGGCATCATCTACATCGACGAGGTCGACAAGATCGCCCGCAAGAGCGAAAACCCGTCGATCACCCGCGATGTGTCTGGGGAGGGTGTGCAGCAGGCGCTCTTGAAGATCCTCGAGGGCACGGTCGCCAGCGTCCCGCCGCAGGGCGGTCGCAAACATCCCCATCAGGAGTTCATCCAGATCGACACCACGAATGTGCTGTTCATCTGTGGTGGCGCGTTCGCCGGGCTGGAGCAGATCATCGAGCACCGCGTCGGCAGGAAAGGCGTCGGATTCGGCGCTGACCTGCGCAGCAAACGCGACAAGGACCTTTCGATGCTGCACCGGCAGGTGCTCCCCGAGGACCTCATCAAGTTCGGGCTGATCCCCGAGTTCGTCGGCCGTCTCCCGATCGTCTGCAATGTCGACCTACTCGACCGCTCGGCGCTGATCGAGATTCTCACACAGCCGAAGAACGCGCTGGTCAAGCAGTACAAGAAACAGTTCGAGTTCGACCATGTCGAACTCGATTTCTCTTCCGACGCGCTTGAGTCCATCGCCGATCAGGCCATCCTGCGCGGCACCGGCGCCAGAGGCCTGCGCGCCATCCTCGAAGAGGTGCTCCTCAACACGATGTACGAGGTCCCCTCCCTCGACGACATCGGCGAGTGCATCATCACGGGTGAGGTCGTCCGTGAGCGGGTCAACCCCACGCTGGTACCCAGGGCCGAAGCCGCGCGCCGCAAGCGCTCCGCCTAAGAGCGTGTTTGAGAATCGCGGCGCTTGAGTCGCGGGCGACGCGGAGCGGAGCGCGGTTCAGGCGGCCAGGGGGTCCGGGGGAGTCCCC
>JBOGEA010000221.1:0-9668 GCA_050743205.1 Egibacteraceae bacterium
ACCCGCGCCGAGCGCAGCGCCCCGCCAGCGCCGCCCGGTGGCGCGCGACGGCGGGCGACTCGACGCTCAGGCCCTTCCGGACGCGCGGCCGGGCCACCGGCGGTCGTGACAGCAGCCGCACGACCACCAGCACGGCGGGCAGGCCAGGCAGGACGTCGAGTCGCCGGCCGTCGCGCGCCACCGGGCAGCGCTGGCGGGGCGCTGCCGACGAGCCGAGCAGGGCGGCGAGCGCGCCGCACTGGTCACGCCCCCGATCCGTGTCGCGCACACCCAGTGTCCGTAGACTCGCCCGCTGCCTCGCTGGGTCTGGGGGGGCGTACGATCGGCCCCGTGGACCCGCTGATCGCCCTGACCGCCCAGCTCGATCCCTTGCGCCCGCTGGAGGCTGGGGAGACCGACCTGTACGTCGACTGGCAGGAGCAGCTCGACATCGCGGACGACGTCAAGGTCCGCCTGACCAACTCGATCGCCCGCAGCCCGGGACCGGTCACGCGCCTGTTCACCGGCCACCGGGGCGCGGGCAAGACCACCGAGCTGAACCGCGTGCGCCAGCGCCTGGAGGCCGGCGCGGGTGGTCGCAGGGTGTTCGTCTCGATGCTGTTCGCCGAGCGCTGGGTCCACCTCGACGACGTGCAGCCCGAGGACCTCATCTACCAGATCGTCCGCCAGCTCGTCAGCGACCTCAAGCGGGCGGGGTTCGAGTTCGCCGAGACGCTGGGCCTGATCGATGTGTCCTACACCGATCCCGTCGATGCCCGAGACGACTTCCGCGACAACTGGGGCACTGACGACCTCGATTACCTCAGCTATGACGGGCTCGACGCCATACGGCTCAACGCCCTGGGCGCTTATGTGCTCGGGTGCGCGGGCAGCTACCAGCCCGTCGAGGCCACCGGCTCGGGTCGCACCCTCGATGTCCTGGCGAACCTCGACGTCGTGGTCACCGGTGAGATCTCGCCGGCTGACCGGCTCCTGCTCGACGCCTACGCCGAGCGCTCCTCCGAGCGCGTGTGGTCCCTCCGCGAGAGCACGCTGCTGACCGCCATCGCCGCGGGTCGTGCGCTCGACGAGCTGCACCAGTTCCTGCGCGGCCACGCCCGCCACGAGTTGCCCACCACGGTCACCACGCTGCTCGACGACGTCGCCGCGCGGTCGAGCCAGATCCGCGATCTCGGCCTGGTCCGCGTCGTCGAATGCGCCGATCCGGCGCTGGCCACGCTCATCGCGCGCGATCGCAGGCTCCGCAAACTCTGCCACGCCCTCGGCGACCGCCATCTCATGATTCCGCTGGAGCACGAGGCCGCCTTCCGCGCGGCCCTGCCGACGCTGGGCTACGCCCTCCCCTCAGCACACCTTCTGGGGTTTACTGACTCGTACCGCCGCGACCATTGCTGCCCACACGCTGCTGCTGACCGGACTGACCGAGACCGCACAGCCACAATCCACATAATCCGCCTCAGGACCGGGCAGCCCTCCGTGACCGTTCGGGGAGACTCTGCCCCACCTGGTGGGCAGAGTCTCCCCAGGCAATTGCGGGCAGGCCGCGCCCTAGCCGCGGCCGGCGCGGATGGCCTGCAGCTGCTCGGTGAGGTCGCGGGCGGCGGCCAGGTCGCGATGCGCGGGCGTCAACGCCGCGATGAACTCGTCGGCTTGAGCAAGGTTTGGCTCAACGTGCACGCGATCGACGCGCAGCGCGTCGGCGGCCAGCCTGATGCCATCGTCGGGCTGGTCCTGGCGCACCAGGCAGATCGCCAGCATGATCCGCGCCTCGGCCTGGCTGCTGGGGTCTTGGAGCGCGGGCGGCGCCGCCTGGTACCACGCGATCGCCTGCCGTGCGTGCGGCTCTGCCTGAGTTGCATCGCCCAGCCACAGCAGCGAGCTTGCGGTTTTGAGCTGCAGGTTTCCTTGGGTGAACACGAACAGGCCGTCAGAAGAGCCGCTGCTGGCCAGCTGGCTGGGCATGGCCTGCTCGGTGCGCCGCAAGGCGTCGGCGGCGCCGCCTCGGTCGCTCATCCGCGCGCAGGCGCGCGCCTCGTATCCGGCGAGCCGGGCATGCAGATCTCCGCTGGCGTAACGTTGGCCGTCCCGCGCGTAGTCGAGCGCCGCGCGAGCGTCCCCGGCCCACAGGGTCACCACGCTCTGCAGCCATCGTGCCCAGCCGGTCAGGGTGCGGTCGCCGACCTCGTAGGCGAGCTGTCCGGCGGTCAGGGCGTGGACACCGGCCGCCGGAGAGTCCCCCAAGTCGAACGAGAGCAGTCCGAGCAGCAGCGCCAGCTGCCCGCCGATCCGGTGCAGCTCCCGGCGTTGGCGCAGCGGCTGGGGGCCGTCGAGCAGCGCCGCGACCTCCTGCTGCTGGGCGAGGACCTCAGCGAACAGCCGGTCCAGCGGCGTGTGGTTGTAACGCTGGACGAAGCCGGCGACCCGCAGCTCCAACTGCTCGACAGTGGCGGGGCCGAGGTTGGACGCCCCCAGAGCGCGCGCCAGCCGCAGCGATGCGCCGCTGGCACGGTCAAGCAGCGCGGCCAGGCCGGTCGCGCCCATCGCCTGGAAGAACTCGCCTCGGTCCGTGTCCGCCTCCTCGCCTGCTGACGAGGTCCTAGGGTATGCGGCGGGCGTCGCGTCGCCCGTGGTGGGGGTGGTGGCCTGGGTGTAGTCGCGGCCGTAGCAGAGCTGGTCTGGGCGGGTCTGGTAGACGCGGCAGAGCCGGTCGAGGTAGTCCTCGTTGGGGCGGACCCGGGGCTTGTGCTCCCATGTGCACAGCCGCTGCACGCCCAGGGCAGGGGGGCGCAGCCCGTCGGCGTGGTAGGTCGCCAGGATCTGCTTGACGGCCTGGCGGCGGGTCCAGCCCCGGGCCAGCCGCTGCGCTTTCAACGGCGACACGTCAAAGCGGCCGACGATCGCCTCGACGATGTGTGAGATGGGCCAGCCCTGCGCGCACCCGTGGGCGCGCAGCTCGGCGATCTGGCCAAGGTCGTGTCTGTAAGCCACTGCTCCCCCTGGTTCGCGCGTCACCGCTGCTGTCGTTGGCGGCAATGGGCGTACGGTACGCCCAGCCCGCCTCGGATCAGGCATCTGACCGGGGTGTTGTCAAACACTGAGAACAACAGTTATCGCTGCGCGATAACGCCACACTCGCGGCGCATGCCCACCTGGGGCGCAGTGGGGCCAATTGACGGCGCCCGTCGGGCCGTGGGACCGTGACCGACGTCCCACACCGACCGAAAGCGAGGCTGATCATGGACTGGAGACACAAAGCCGCATGTCTGGATGAGGATCCTGAGCTGTTCTTCCCTGTGGGAATCACCGGTCCCGCGCTGGATCAGACCGAGCGGGCCAAGGCCGTGTGCCGAGGCTGTGCTGTCATCGCGCAGTGTCTTTCGTGGGCTTTGGAGACCCATCAGTCCGATGGTGTGTGGGGCGGCATGGGCGAGGACGAGCGGCGCGGCCTGCGCCGCGCTCGGCGACGCCGCCAGCGCATCGTGAGCCGGCTCGATCAGCAGTGAGACCGCGACCGGCCTCATGAACCGGATCGGCATGCCGCGGGCACCCGGCCTGGGCGCGGTGGACCGGCTCCCACCCCGCCTGGTCGGGACCGACGCGCGGGCGCTGTACGACGCGGCGCCAGCGCCAGCGAGCTGGGCCGGGCGCGTCCTCCGGGAGGTTCTCCAACGGCAACGTCCGGGTCGACACCGCGCATGGTGCGGTGATCGTGCGCATGCCTGTGACGGGCGCGGACGTGATGGATCCGCGAATCTGGCCGGAGGCAGAGGTGCTTGGGGCGATCACGCCGCACGTGCCGGACGCGCCGAAGCTGCGTTTC
This sequence comes from Egibacteraceae bacterium, assembly GCA_050743205.1. Classification (GTDB taxonomy): domain Bacteria; phylum Actinomycetota; class Nitriliruptoria; order Euzebyales; family Egibacteraceae; genus JBOGED01. The sequence goes on from JBOGEA010000221.1 coordinate 3,821, forward strand.
GCCAGCGCCGAGCCTGCCTTCCAGGTGCACGAGTTTCATCGACGGCCTGCGGCTGAACCAGCTCGCGCCTCGCGGCCGGCCGGTGGCGGACCACGTGGTTCCTGACGTGGCCAGGCTCTTTGCAGGCCTGGCCACGGTGGGGCTGGACGCGCTGCCGCCGCCGCCGGGCTGGCCCGCCGACAACGACACTGCGGGGTTCGCCCCGGGCTTTCGGGCTGTCACCCAGGGCGTGCACACGGCGAGCCGGGATGCCTTCGGCGCGCTGCACGAGGCCCTCGGCGTGCCAGCAGACCCGGCGGCGGCGGCCGTCGAGGGCTGGCCCAGTTTGCGCGCGCGTCCGTTCCGGCTGGTTCACGCAGATGCGCACCGACCCGAACACGATCATTCGCTCGGGTCGGACCGCCTTCATCGATTGGGAGCTGGCGCTGTGGGGCGATCCGCTCTACGACCTGGCCGTCCACCTGCACAAGATGGCCTACCTGCCCGCCGAGAAGGATGCGCTGCTCCAGCGCTGGGCCAGCGCTGACCCTGCCGCCAGCCGGCCGGGCTGGCAGGACGATCTCACGACGTACCTGCGGCACGAGCGCATCAATCGGTGGTCGACTCCATCCGCTACGCGAAGCTGCTCTCCGGTGGGCGATGCGGCGCGGCGCAGGCCTCCGCGCTGGTCAGCAGCCTGACCGGCAAGCTGCGCGCCGCCGCCGCGGTATGGGGCGTCCGCTGCGAGATCGACCCCGCCCGGGTGCTGGCGGCGCTCCGCCGCGTCCCCTGCTGCGATGTCGAGCTGCTCCCGGGACTCCCGCGCCTGTCAACTGACGGGCCGAGTCGATGCAGTGCGATATCGCATGTGCGGTATGGCTGATCGGCGGGGCAAGCTTGTCACGAAAGGCCGAAGAGGGTTCCAGCAGCGTGTCTCCTCAGCAGATGGACTGCTGAAGCAGCGCTTGGAGGAGGGGTGAGTGAAGTGGAGGAGCGGGTCAGGGAGCTGGTCGAGCAGGACTGGGGCGGTTGAAGTACATCGAGGCGAGGACGGCTACGTCGCCACGATCGTCGAACTGCCCGGCTGTGTCACCGCCGCAGAGACGTGGGGCGAGTAGGGCGGCATGGTCACCGAGTCGATCACCGCATGGATCGAGTCCGCACTCGACCATGGCGATCCCATCCCGTCGCCACGAGCCCGGCTGCGCAGCTGCTCAGGCCGCTTCGTCGTCCGGACCACGCCGAGCCTGCACAGCGCCCTCGCTCGCCGGGCGGCCAGCGAGGGCGTGAGCATGAACCAGTGGATCGTCGAACAACTTGCGGGAGTAGCTGGCCGGGTGTTCCGCACATGTCGGCCGTAGGGTGTTCCCGCAGTATGTGTCAGCGCGGTCGTATCCAATCGGCGGATGGGAGCAGCAACGAACTGTTCGCCGATTGACCCGTTGCACGCTACAACCGACCTGGCGGCAGAGCCTTCGAGGTCACCCGCTGCCCAGCGTCTGCTCCTCCCTAACACAGAACAGAGACTTCGGGGCGCATATGACCCGAAGTCCCTGTTGGGGGAGCCTTCACAGCAAGCTGACGCAGCCAGCCGACGGGCCACCGTCCCTCCCGTCCACAACCTATCTGGCTGAGATGCGGCCCCGCCGCCGTCCGCCCAGCCAGCTCAACAAACCGCCTGTGCGGAAAACAGGGCTGGCCGCTCGGACTGAGCGAGGCTCGCAAGGTGCCGCCGGTGCCGAAGCACGGGCAGAGGGAGCTGGCAGCGCGAACTCCGGTCTGCGAGCCCGGCCGCGCTCACGTGAGGAGCGGAGACGGGTGGGAGCGCGCTGCAAGTCCTGATGAGCTGGCGCGTCAGCGCTGCGCCGGTGGGCTGGGAGGGCGGTCGCGAAGCCGATGACACGGGACGGCAGCGGCGGGTCAGCAGGCGATGAGGGTGGAGGCGGAAGCCCCCACGTTTCCCGCGCGGTCGCCTATTCCGCGGCGCTCACCAATCGGGCGATGTGGGCGCGGGCGGTCAGGGTGTCGGGGTGATCGGGGCCCAGCAGCCGCTCACAGTCGGGCAGCAGCGCCCGGTACAGCCGCAGCGCCTCGGCGGCGTCCCCCGCCTGCCCGGTCCAGCGAGCGATATCAGCGCGCATGGCCAGTGTCTCGGGATGGTCAGGGCCGAGCAGCCGCTCACAGTCGGGCAGCAGCGCCTGGTACGCCTACGCTGAGCGTTCCTCCGGCCGCATGTGGTCCCTCTGCGGCGGCACGCTGCTGACCGCCATCGCGGCGGGTCGTGCGCTCGACGAGCTGCACCAGTTCCTGCGCGGCCACGCGCGCCATGAGTTGCCCACCACGGTCACCACGCTGCTCGACGACGTCACAGCGCGGTCGAGCCAGATCCGCGATCTCGGCCTGGTCCGCGTCGTCGAATGCGCCGATCCGGCGCTGGCCACGCTTATCGCGCGCGATCGCAGGCTCCGCAAACTCTGCCACGCCCTCGGCGACCGCCATCTCATGATTCCGCTGGAGCACGAGGCCGCCTTCCGCGCGGCCCTGCCGACGCTGGGCTACGCCCTGTGATCCCGTGGCCCCGCCGCCGCGGTATGGGATGCCCGGTGCGAACTCGACCCCGATCGGGTGCTGGCGGGCGCTGCGCCGCAAGCCTGCTGGGTTTCCATGAGGTCGATGAGGCATCATCTGCGGTGTCCTCGAAGAGTTGGAGGCAGCGGTGATCGGTGACATCTGGGATGGGAATGGTCGCTGGGACGGGCGGACCCTCGCTGAGTGGCTGCCTGAGGTTGTGGCCGACATCGTCCGAGCGCACGACCCGCTCAAGGTGATCCTGTTCGGATCCCTGGTCTGCGGCGAGGTCGGACCCAACAGCGACATCGACCTGCTTGTCGTCCTCCCCGAGGCACCGTTCGCCGATCGTGCCCGCATGATGGGCGCGGTGCGCAGGTCGATCCACGCGCCTGTCCCAGTCGATGTCTTCGTGACTGATCTCGATGAGATCGCACGTCGAGGCCATCTGCCCAGCACGGTCCTCTACCCGGCCCTCCACGAGGGCGTGATCGTGCATGAGCGGGCTGCCTGACCAGCCAGAGGACGAGGCGAGGCGCTGGTTGCGATTCGCCCGAGACGACCTTCTCATCGCCTCGCAGCGTGGCGCAGAAACGAAGAGCTTGCCTTTCGGGTCGCCGGCTTCCTCTCGCAGCAGGCCGCTGAGGAGGCCATGAAGGCCGTCCTGGTTGCGCACCACCTGCCCGTGCCCAAGATCCATGATCTGTTCACGCTGGCCGATGACCTGCCAGTCTCCACAGGCGACCTGGACTCAGGTGACTTCGAACTCCTGAATCCGTGGATCACCGCCGGGCGTTACCCAGGCAACCTTCCGGACTGTGGACGCGAAGAGGCCGAAGGGCTGTGTCTTGCCGCCGAGCGTGTTCTGGCAGTCGCAGAGCGGCTCGTGGCCGAGGTCGAGCCGCCGCCGTCTTCGCTTCCGCCCTGCACCGGATGAACACCCGTGGCTGACGCGCTCTGGACTGCACCTTCCGGTAGGTGCCACCACGCGACGACCCGGACCGCTGGCGGGCGAGAGCAAAGGGGCCACGGCGTTGGCGATCCCATCCCGCAGCGCCTCCTCGAGCAGCGGGATGGCGCTCGGGCCTCGAAGGCGACGACGGGAGCGCCCGGAGGGAGCTGAGGCCCTCCCAGGCCGTCGCCTATTTCGGGGTCTTCTCACGTTTCCCTGGGCGGTCGGGTCTGTCCGGGCGCAAGCAGAATCACGCTCGCGGTCCACCCGGCTCAAGTCTCCACCGTCGAGCATGGCCGCGCACAGGCCAGCGGACCCGTGACGCGCACACAGCCAGCCCACGTCCTTGAGGCCCCCGCGAACACAGCACCACAAGCGGCCCACACAACCCGTGCATACCGGAAATACAGACAGATCAGACAGTCCCACACCATCACCCATCAACCTGTGAATGTCCTTGCGCAATGGCCTCGGCCATACCATAATCAAACATATGTACGAGACGGTGGTGTTGGGGGAGCGCGAGGCGGCGCGGGGCGCCGTCGACGCGCTCGCGCCGCCGCTCGACACCCTCGCCGCCGTCGCTTGGGACACCCTCGACGGCGACACGCTGGGCCGCTGCGTGATCGACCTGTCACGCCACCGCGACCGGCTCGACGGACTGTGCACCCTCGCCATCGCCGCCCACGACCGCGCCCAAGCATGGAAAGCCGACGGCTGCCGGTCAGAGAAACAGTGGCTGGCCACCCGCTGCCGCACCAGCATCGGCGAGGCCGCGGGCCGGGCAGAGACCGCCAGACGGCTGGCGCGGCTGCCGGCGACCGCCTAAGCGCTGGCCAACGGGACGATCACGCCCGCCCATGCCAGGGTGGCGGCCAAGGCGATGCGGGACCTGCCCGACGAGGCGGTCGAGGGGCTGGACCGGCTGGTCGCCGGGCAGGGCGCCCACACCGACGCCGGGCAGCTGCGCGCCGCGCTCAGCGACTACGCCCACCGCGTGGCGCCCGAAAGCCTGCAAACACGGCAGGAGCGGGCGTGGGCCACCCGCCGGCTCAACGTCACCCCCACCGCCGATGACGGCGCGATCCTGGAGGCCAAACTCGACAAGGTCGGCGCCGAGACCGTCCTGACCGCGCTCGCGCCGCTGGCCGCCCCCCACGGCGAGGGCGATGAGCGCACCGCCGAGCAGCGGCGCGCGGACGCGCTGGTCGAGCTGGCCCGACGCAGCCTCAACGGCGGCGGCCTGCCCGACACCGGCGGCGTCCGCCCACACATGACCGTGATCGTCGACCTGCCCACCCTGCTGGGCCAGCCAGGCGCGAAGGCGGCAAGGCTGGACCGGCTCGGCGCGATCAGCGGCGAGACCGCCAGACGGCTCGCGTGCGACGCGGCGGTCTCCCGGGTGATCGTCAACGGGCCGTCCCAGATCCTCGACGCCGGCCGCGCGACCCGCACCGTCACCCCCGCCCAACGCCGCGCCCTGGTCGTCCGCGACAAGGGCTGCGTCGGGTGCAGAGCGCCGGCCGCCTGGTGCGAGGCGCATCACATCGTGCCGTGGGCCGTCGGCGGCCCGACCGATTTGACCAATTTGACCTTGCTGTGCTCTGTGTGTCACGGCAATGTGCATGAGCGGCGGTGGCGGCTGGCTCGGGAGCCTGACGGGCGCTGGCGGCTGCACCCACCCCAACGGCAATGACCGCCCGGGCCGGCAGCAGGCAGCGGCTGCGGATGTCGCCGGTGGCCTCGCCGATGCCAGGCCACCGGCACCGGCACCGGCACCGGCACCGGCTGCGCACGAGCCGCAGTCGGGTCCGCGGGGCCTGCCAGCGTCCCACTGGGCACCCGCAGCCCTTGCTCCTGATTGTCCGACAGCCTGCGTGCACAGACGCATCGGCAGGAAGCGGCTGCTGTCAAGCGTGTCGGCGATCAGCCACCCACGGAAACATGACAAGAGCCCTATTTCGTGGTGCCCATCAAGCGGGCGATGTGGGCGCGGGTGGTCAGCGTGTCGGGGTGGTCGGGGCCCAACAGCCGCTCACAGTCGGGCAGCAGCGCCTGGTGCAGCCGCAGCGCCTCGGCGGCGTCCCCCGCCTGCCCAGTCCAGCGGGCGATGTGGGCGCGGACAGCCAGCGTGTCGGGGTGGTCGGGGCCCAACAGCCGCTCACAATCAGGAAGCAGCGCCCGGGACAGCCGCAGCGCCTCACCGGCGTCCCCCGCCTTCCCCGTCCAACGGGCGAGGTTGGCGCGGACAGCCAGCGTGTCGGGGTGGTCGGGGCCCAACAGCCGCTCACAATCAGGAAGCAGCGCCCGGGACAGCCGCAGCGCCTCACCGGCGTCCCCCGCCTTCCC
>JBOGEA010000222.1:0-9666 GCA_050743205.1 Egibacteraceae bacterium
TCGTCGGGTGCAGCGACCTAAAAGGGTGAAGCGCTGAGCGGAACCCGACGAGGCGCGAACCCCTCACGACAGTTCTCAAACCGCTCTAAGACCGGGTGGACTGGAGGTCGCCGGCCAGCAGCTGCTCGGCCTTGACGCGTTCGCTGGTCAGGAACGAGACGAGCGACTGGCGGGAGTCGAGGTAGGAGCGGCAGTCCAGCTCCAGCGTGACGGTCCCCCTCCACCCCGAGGCGCCCACCTGGGCGAGGAAGGGCTCCAATGGCAGGACGCCCGCGCCGATCGGGGCGTGGCTGTCCTTGCCGTTGCCGAAGTTGTCGGAGACGTGCAGGTGCACGACCTTGTCGCGCAGCTTCTCCCACGCCTCGAACAGATCGACGCCAGCCACCGCGAAGTGGCTCGTGTCGAACACGACATGGGAGAAGGGCGCCAGCTGCTCGGGGGTGACGACGCACGAGAACGACATGCCCCGGACCGGAAACAGGTTCTCCATCGCGAATGTGGTGCCCAGCTCGGCGGCCTCGTCGTCGGCCTCGGCGCGGGACCAGTCACGGGCGCCGCGCTCCCACCGGAACGGCGCGTGCGCGACCATCACCTCGGCGCCGACCTGCGCGGCCAGCTCCAGCGAGCGCCGGCTCTTCTCGATGTACTCCGATCCGAACACGTTGCGGAGCAGGACCATGTAGGGACCGTGGATGACCGGGACCTCCAACCCGGACTGGTGCGCATACCGCAGGATCCGCTCCGGGTCGCGGGTCTCGGGGTTGTGCGCGGCCAGCACCTCCACACCCTGGAATCCGGCGTCGGCGATGGCGTCCATCACCCAGTCGAGCGGGCTCAGCAGCAGCGGCCCAGTTGCGGCGAGAAGGCGGCAGTCCATACCACCAGATTACGCATGGCGTCACCGCCGCCGTGGCAATCGGCTGACCCGAATGCGAAATGCTCGGTAGGCTGCGCTGTAATCGCCATGAACATCGCCGACCGCCTCCGCGACAGCGCCCGGCGCCTGCCCACCAAGCCGGCGCTCCACTATCACGGCCAGGACCTCACGTACGGCCAGCTGGACGCCCGGGTCGACCGTGCGGCCGCCGCGCTGCAGGGGCTGGGCCTGGACCAAGGCGACCGCGTCGGCCTGCTGCTCGGCAACTCGCCGCACTTCGTCGAGGGCATGTACGGGGCGCTGCGGGCCGGGCTGGTGGCTGTGCCGCTCAACACCGGCTCCACGACGGAGGAGATCGCGCGCATCCTCGGCGACGCGGGCGCGCGCGCCGTGATCGTGGACGAGGCCTGCTACCCCGCGCTGGTGGGTGTGGCGGAGGGCCTGCCGTGCGTGGAGGAAGTCGTGGTGGTGGGCGCGTCAGCCCCGGTGGGCGGCACCCAGACCTGGCGCCAGCTACTCGACGCCGCCCCCGATCGTCCCCGGGCGACCGACGTCGCCGGCGACGCGCTGGCGCTCCTGCAGTACACGTCAGGCACCACCGGGCGGCCGAAAGGCGCGATGCTCAGCCACGCGAACCTGCTGGCGAACCAAGAGCAGATGCGCGGGACGCGGCTGAAGCTGTTCGAGCGGGACGTGCTGCTCTGTGTCCTCCCGCTGTTCCACATCTACGGACTGAACGTCGGGCTGGCCCTGCCGCTGTCCTGCGGCGCGACCGTGGTCCTGGTCGAGCGCTTCGACCCCGTCGGCACGATCGAGCAGATCGTGCGTCTGCGCGTCTCGGTCATCGTCGGCGCCCCGCCGGCGTACATCGCGTGGGGCAACGTCCCCGGCATCGAGGACTACGACCTGAGCAGCGTGCGGTTCGCCGTGTCGGGGGCGGCGCCGCTGCCGGGCGCGGTGCTGCGCCGGTTCACCGAAGAACTGGGGATCGGGCTGTGGGAGGGGTACGGGCTGACCGAGACGTCGCCGGTGCTGACCGCGGTGGAGATGCACGCCGAGCCGCGTCCCGGCAGCGTCGGCAGCCCGGTCCGGGGCGTGGCGCTGCGCCTCGTCGACGATCGCGGCCGCCCGGTGAGCGACGGCGACCTGGGCGAGGTCGTGGTGCGGGGCCCCAACGTCTTCTCCGGCTACTGGAACGCGCGGGCGGCGACGGCGGAGGCGATCGACGAGGACGGCTGGTTCCACACCGGCGACATCGGCTACGTGGCCGACGGCGACCTCTACCTGGTCGACCGCAAATCCGACCTCATCATCGTGAGCGGCTTCAACGTCTACCCGCGTGAGGTTGAGGAGGTGCTGCACCGCCACCCGAAGGTGGCCGAGGCCGCCGTCGTCGGCGCGCCCCACCCCTACACGGGCGAATCGGTCAAGGCTGTGCTGGTCCTCCACGAGGGCGAGGAGGCGACGGCCGAGGAGATCGTCCAGTTCTGCGGTCGCTGGATCGCCCGCTTCAAATGCCCCACCATCGTCGAGTTCGTCGACCACCTCCCCTACGCCGCGCCGGGCAAGGTGAAGCGGCGCCAGCTCCGGTAGTTGTGTGCTGGATCCCGGCGGTATACCGCCGCGATCCAGCACACAATGCCGCGTTAGGCTGGCCGCCGTGGTCTATCCGCTCGTGGCGGCGCTCGTCGCCGCGGTGTTCGCCGGTCAGCTCGCGTGGCAGTACCGGGCGCGGCGGCGGTCGCACGCGTTGGCGTGGTGCCTGTCGCTGGGGCTGTTCGCGGTGGCGGCTGGGGCGGTGGCGGTGGGGGTCGGGATCGGGTGGTCGCGGGCGGTGTTCGGGGTCTACTGGGTGGCGGGGGCGCTGCTGAACGTGCCGCTGCTGGCCACCGGCCAGCTCCTGCTGATGGACCCGAGGCGCTCGGCGCTGTGGTGGACGCTGGCCGGGATCTGCGCGGCGTGGGCGGTGCTGTTCACGGCGATGGCCGAGGTGGACCCGGCCGTGCTCGCGCGGGCGAGCCAGGCCCGCGACATCCCGCTGGGCAGCGCGGCGATCGGCGGGCAGATGGCGTACACGCTGGTGGGGTCCCTCAACGCCACGTTTCTGGTCGTCGTCGTGGGCTCGCTCTGGTCAGCGGTGCGCTTGAGGCGCCCGGCGGTGGGGCTGATCGCGCTGGGCGTCGCCCTGGTCGCGGTGGCCTCGTCGTTCGTGAGCGCGGGTCAGGGGCGGGTGTTCTCAGTCCTCCTCGCCCTGGGCGTGGGCGTCATGTACACCGGGTTCCTCGCCACGGCCAGGGGGCGGCGGCGGCGCCCCGTCGTCACGATCTATTCCCGGCAGCGGTGCGGGCTGTGCCGCGAGGCCGAGGCGGCGGTCGCCCGGATCGCCGGGCGCGGGGCCGACGTGCTGCTGGTCGACATCGACGCCGATCCCGCGCTCACCGAGCGGTACACGATCCGCGTGCCCGTCATCGCCGTGGACGGGGTCGAGATCGCCGAGTATCACGTCGATGCGCAAGCCCTGCGCGCCAAGCTCCGAGAAGCGCGCCTGAAGGTGGTTTGAGAGGCCCCACGCGCATGTACCATTGTGAACGGCCGGTGTCCGCCGAGCTGTTCCCTGTCGATCGGAGATCTCTCGTTGACGCCTCGCGCGATTCCCGAGGCAAGCATTGCCCGGCTGCCGCTGTACCTCCGCGCTCTCGTGGAGATGGCGGAGCGCGGCACGCACACCGTCTCCAGCAAGATGCTCGCGGCCGCCGCTGGCGTGAACTCGGCGAAAATCCGTAAGGACCTGTCCTACCTCGGCTCGTACGGCACGCGCGGGGTCGGGTACGACGTGGAGTACCTGATCCACCAGATCAGCCGTGAGCTGGGCCTCACCCAGGATTGGGCGGTGGCGATCGTCGGCATCGGCCACCTGGGCATGGCGCTGGCGAGCTACAGCAGGTTCGCTGAGCGGGGCTTCCGCGTCGCCGCCCTGATCGACGCTGACCCGGCCAAGATCGGCCAGGTCGTCGCCGGTGTCGCGGTCACCCACATCGACGATGTCGAGCGCGTGGTGAAGGAGGAGGAGATCTCCATCGCGGTCCTGGCCGTGCCGGAGGCCATCGCCCAGGACGTCTGCGACCGCCTGTGCGCGGCCGGGATCACGTCGGTGCTCAACTTCGCCCCGGTGGTCCTGCAGGTGCCCGAAACGGTGAGCCTGCGCAAGGTCGACCTGGGGATCGAGCTGCAGATCCTCGCGTTCTACGAGCAGCGCCGGGTCGCTGAGGAGTCGGTCCGCCGCGGCACGGCCCGCCAGTGTCTGGAGCAGGTGGAACGCTGAGCCACACGCCCCTGGTCGTTGACTTGGAGGGTCAGCGGGTCGTCTGCGTCGGCGCGGGTCCGGTGGCGGCGTCCAAGGCCCTGCCCCTCCTCGACGCGGGCGCGGACCTGGTCGTCGTCGCGCCCGAGGCCGTCGACGCCATCCAGGCCGCTGCGCTGACATGGCATCGACGGCCGTACGAGCCGGGCGATCTGGATGGCGCGCTGCTCGCCATCGCGGCGACCGGCATCCTCGCGGTGGACGACCAGGTCGCCCGCGACGCCGCTGCCCGCCGCATCTTCTGCGTGCGCACCGACGGCGGTGGCACAGCCGCGTTCCCCGCGGTCGTCCGGCGCGGCCCGCTGCTGCTCACGGTGTCGACCAGCGGCCAGGCCCCCGCGCTCGCCCGCCGGATACGCCAACGGCTGGAGCGCGAGTACGGGCCAGAGTGGGGTGACGTGGCTACCCTGCTTGGGGAGCTGCGAATGGCACCGGAGGTGCGGGCCGCATTGTGGGGAGCTGATCAGGTCGAGCGACGCCGCAGATGGCATGCGGCGCTCGACGCGCTGCTCGGTGAGGCCGCGCGGCCGCGGTGAGATCGATTCTTGAGAAGCTAGGGTTTTCCTGTGTCCGTCCTCGTCCTCGGCCTGAGCCACAAGACCACGCCGGTCAGCCTCCTCGAGCGGGTGGCCGTCCCGGCGGAGCGTCTGCCCAAAGCCCTCGCGTCGCTGCTGCTGCGTGACCACGTCACCGAGGCGGTCGTGCTGTCGACCTGCAACCGGGTCGAGGTCTACGCCAACGTCACGCGGTACCACGGCGGTATGGCCGATCTGCGCAACTTCTTCGCCGAGTGGGGTGGCCTCGCGCCGGAGGACTTCGCCCACCTCGCCTACGACCACTACGACGAGCGCGCCGCGGCGCACCTGTTCACCGTCGCCACCGGCCTGGACTCGATGGTCGTCGGCGAGCGTCAGATCCACCTGCAGGTCCGCCAGGCCTTCAAGACGGCGGAGGCCGAGGGCAGCTGCGGCCGGATCCTGCAGGAGCTGTTCCGCCAGGCGCTGCGGATCGGCAAGCGCGTCCGCGCCGAGACCGGCATCGCCGCGGGCGCCTCGTCGATGGTCGACGTCGGGCTCCAGGCCGCCATGGACGTCCTCGGCGACCTGGCGGGCCGGACGGTGCTGCTGCTGGGGGCCGGGAAGATGGGCGGGATGGCGGCGGCTCGCGTTGGCGCCGCTGGCCGGGTCCTCGTCGTCAACCGGACGGCCGAGAGGGCCGAACGGCTCGCCGCGCGGGCCGGCGGCGAGGTGCTCGATCTCGCGCTCCTTCTGGATGGCCTGCGCCAGGCCGACCTCGTGATCGCCTCCACGGGGTCTCCCATCCCGCTGATCGAGGCCGACGCGGTCGCGGAGGCGATGCGGGGGCGGGCCGCCCGTCCTCTGGTGCTGCTCGACCTGGCCGTGCCCCGTGACGTCGACCCCGCCGCCGGCGAGGTCGACGGCGTGACCGTGCTCGACATCGACGCGGTCCGTCGCCTGGTGCGCGGCGGCCCCACCGGCGTGGAGGTCGCGAAGGCGCGGGCGGTGGTCGAGGAGGAGACCCGCCGGTTCGTGGCCTGGACACGGGCCGTCCGGGTCGAGCCCACGATCACTGCGCTGCGCGCCCACGCCGAGACCGTGCGCATTTCCGAGCTGGAGCGATGCAGCGCTAAGCTCGGCAGCCTGAGTGACCGGCAGATCCAAGCACTCGACACGTTGACGAGGGGGATTGTGAACACGCTGCTGCACGCGCCGACCGTCCGGCTCAAGGCCCTGGCCGATGTCCGAGGCGGCGATCTGTACGCCGCCGCCCTCCGCGAGCTGTTCGACCTGCCCGAATGACGGTCCGCATCGCGACCCGGCGCTCCGCCCTGGCCCGGGCGCAGGCCTTCCAGGCCGCTCAGCTCATCGCCGAGCGCACGGGGGCGCGCTTCGAGCTGGTGCCGATGGCCACGACCGGCGACCTGCACCCCGACCGGCCGGTCAGCGCGTTCGAGACGAAGGGCCTGTTCGTCGACTCGCTGCGCGAGGCCCTGCTGGACGGCGACTGCGACCTGGCGGTCCACTCGTATAAGGACCTTCCCACCGATCCCGTGCCCGGTGTCGTCATCGGCGCGGTCCCTGGCAGGGAAGACCCGCGCGACGTGCTGGTCAGCCGTCAGGGCTACGCCTTGGCGGCGCTGCCGGCGACCGCGGTCGTCGGCACGTCGTCGCAGCGGCGGCGCTGTGAGCTGCTGCGCGCCCATCCACAGCTGCGGGTCGTCCCGCTGCGGGGGAACCTCGACACCCGCCTGCGCAAGGTCGCCGACGGCGAGTTCGACGCGATCGTCGTCGCCTTCGCGGGCATGCGCCGCCTGTACGTCGCCGAGTCAGCGGGTGGCTGCGGCCCGCTGGGGCTGCCCCTGACCGCTGTGCCGCTGGAGCCGGACGAGTGCCTGCCCGCGCCCGGCCAGGGCGCGCTCGCGATCGAGTGCCGCGTGGGCGATGCCGCCGCGCTTGCGGTCTGCGCGGCGGTCGACGACCTCGCCACCCACCACGCCGTCCGCGCCGAGCGGGCGTACCTGCGGCAGCTCGGCGGGGGCTGCCTCGCCCCCGTCGGGGCGCTGGGCCGCGCCGTCTCGCCGGATCAGCTGGAGCTGGTCGGCATGCTCGCCTGCCCGCTCACCCGCAAGACCGTCCGCCTCAGTCTGCGCGGCCCGCTCGACCAGCCGGAGCGGCTCGGCCTCGCGCTGGCCCACGACATCGACACGGCGGGCGGCGCCGCGATGCTCCAGGTCATCGCGGATCTGCGGGTGCAGCGCCAGCAAGCCGCCCACTGACCTTGGCCCCCGTCCCCGTCCCGTTCGGCGGGCCGCCCGCGCGGCGCGGGACCGTCCACCTCGTCGGCGGCGGGCCGGGGGACCCGGGGCTGCTGGGGCTGCGGGCCGCGCGCCTGCTGCAGACCGCCACGTTCGTCGCCTACGACCGCCTGTCCCCGCCGGAGGCGCTTGGGCTGTGCCAGCCAGGCTGTGAGCAGGTCTACGTCGGCAAACTCCCCGACCGCCACGCGCTCGCGCAGCCGGAGCTGAACGTGCTGCTCGTCGAGCGCGCCCAGGCGGGCGACGCGGTCGTCAGGCTGAAGGGCGGCGACCCGTTCGTGCTCGGGAGGGGATCCGAGGAGGCCGCCGCCTGCGTCGCCGCGGGCGTGCCGTTCGAGGTGGTGCCCGGGGTGACATCGGCGGTGGCGGTCCCGGCTTACGCGGGCATCCCGGTGACGCACCGTGGCCTGTCCACCGGCTTCGCCGTGGTGACCGGCCACGAGGACCCGGCAAAGGGCGCGTCGCAGCTCGACTACCAGGCCCTCGCGCGCTTCCCCGGGACCTTGGTGCTGCTCATGGGCGTCGGTCGGATCGGGGGCATCGCGCGCGAGCTGACCGCCGCCGGCCGTGATCCCGCCACGCCCGTCGCGCTGGTCCGCTGGGGATCGACGCCGCGCCAGGAGACGCTTGTGACCACGCTGGGCGATGTCGGCGAGCGTGTCGCCGAGGCCGGCTTCGGCCCGCCCGCGGTCACGATCGTCGGCGAGGTGACGGCGCTGCGCGAACAGCTGCGCTGGTTCGACCGCCGGCCCCTGCACGGCGTCTCGGTGCTCGTGCCCCGCACCCGCCACCAGGCCAGCGAGCTGTCCGACCGGTTGCGGGCTCTGGGCGCCGAGCCGGTCGAGGCCCCGACGATCGCCATCGAGCCCACCCGCGACCCGCGGGGGCTGCGCACCGCCCTGGCGGCGGTCGGCGACGGCGCCTACGACTGGGTCGCGTTCACCTCGGCGAACGGCGTGGACGCGGTCTGGGAGCAGCTCGACGTCCTGGGGTTGGACTGCCGCCTGTTCTCCGGCACCCGCCTGGCGGTGGTGGGGCCCGGCACCGGCGAGGCCCTGGCCGCTCGGGGTCTGCGGCCCGACCTCGTGCCCAAGCGCTACACGACGCGGGGCCTGGCCGAGGCGCTGTTGGAGGCGGGCGGCCAGCGGATCCTGCTGCCCCGCGCCGACATCGCCACGCCGACGTTGACTGCGGCGCTGGCGGCGGCGGGCTGGGACACCGCAGAGGTCGAGGCCTACCGCACGGTCCGCACGGCCGCGCTGCCGCCAGCGGTGGCCGCCCGCCTGGCCGCCGGCGACATCGACGTCCTGGCCTTCGCCTCGTCCTCGACGGTCCGCAACTTCGTCGAGCTGCTCGGCGGCCCCCCCGATCCCCGCATCCGCGTCGCCTCCATCGGCCCCGTCACCACCGCAACCTGCCACGACCTCGGCCTTCACGTCACCGCCGAGGCCGACCCCCACGACCTCGACGGCCTCGTCCAAGCCATCCTGGACGCCGCCTCCCGCCATCCCTCCCCTTGACCCAGCGGCCCCGACCGAAAACCTCGATCGGACTTCAAGTCCGCCACGAACTTGGCGACCACGAACTTGAAGGCCGCATGCTCTCCAGACGACATTCATAGTGCCTATACGGGCAAACCCAGACCGGACTACGAGCGCATGCTCGCCGACCTGCAAGACGGCCAGCGCGACGGCGTGGTCGTGGTCGATACCGACCGGCTGACCCGCACACCGGCCGAGCTGGAGACGTTCATCGACATCGCCGACCGCAACCGCGTCGCGCTGGCCAACGCGGCCGGCCACCTCGACCTGGCCACCTCCGATGGCCGGTTCCGCGCCCGCATCATGGGCGTCGTCGCCCGCCTGGAGTCAGAGAAGAAGTCTGAGCGGCTGCGCCGCCAACGCGACCAGCTCGCCGCCCACGGCCGCCCCCACCCAGGCCCGCGGCCGTTCGGCTACCAGCCCGGCGGTGAGCAGACCGACCCTGACGAGGCCGCCCTCATCGCTGCCGCCGCCACGGCGGTGCTGGCCGGTCGCAGCATCCGCTCGGTGGCCGATGACTGGAACGCCGCCGGGTCAAGACCTCCAAGGGCCGGCGGTGGACTGTCAACGCGGTCCGCCAGCTGCTGGTCTCACCCAGGATCGCCGGTCTGCGTCAGCATCGCGGTGAGGTGGTCGGCGCGGGGCTGTGGCCGGCGATCGTTGACCGGGCGACTCATGAGCGGCTGGTGGCGTTGGCCGCGTCGCGTCGTCGTCCGGGACGGCCGCCCACCCGGCTGCTGTCGGGCATCGCGACCTGCGCGCGCTGCCACTGTGGGAGGGGCAGCTCCACGGCGCAGGGCCGGGCGATCTATGCGTGCCGCCGTCAGCCGGGCCGTGATCAGGCGTGCGGGCGGCTGGCGATCTCCGCAGATCGCCTCGACGCCGAGGTCGCCGGCCAGGTCATTGCCGCGCTGGCGGGCCAGGGAGAATGCTGGCTCCATTTGGCCCCACTGTGATGGCTTGATTTGGCCCCACCCGAACCTCGTCAGATCACTTTACGTAGTTTCTGGTGTTGCGGTCTGGTTGTCTGATCGGCTCCTTTCGTGAGGCT
>JBOGEA010000223.1:0-1654 GCA_050743205.1 Egibacteraceae bacterium
AACGCACATCCGTGATTACAGAGTTCGCTTCCCCCGCCAGGGGGGATGATCACCGCTATGGATTCGACAGCAGTGCAGCTCGTCCTCCTGCTCGTGCTCATTCTCTTCAACGCCGCGTTCGCCGGCAGCGAGATCGCGTTCATCTCGCTGCGTGAGGGTCAGATGCAGCGGCTGTCAGCGCGGGGACGGGCGGGGCACGCACTCGCCAGATTGGCCCAAGACCCCAACCGCTTCCTCGCCACGATCCAGATCGGCATCACCCTCGCGGGCTTCCTCGCCTCCGCGACCGCCGCGGTGGCACTCGCCCAGCCGCTGGTCGAGCCGCTGGGGTTCCTCGACGACGCCGCAGAGCCGGCAGCGATCGTGCTCGTCACCATCCTGCTCACGTTCGTGATGCTCGTGTTCGGGGAGCTGGCGCCGAAGCGGATCGCGATGCAGCGGGCGGAGCGATGGGGTTTGATGGCTGCTCGACCGCTTGGATTCCTGGCGACCCTGGCGCGGCCAGCGGTGTGGCTGCTGAGCAGATCGACGGACGTCGTGGTCCGCCTGCTCGGCGGCGACCCTGGGGCCCAGGGGGAAGGCATGAGCGAGGAGGAGTTGCGTAACTTGCTCACGACCCGGCACGGGTTCACGGTTCAGCAGCGGCACATCTTCGAGGGGACGTTCGAGATCGCCGAGCGGACCGTGCGCGAAATCATGGTGCCGCGCGGCAAGGTCTGCGCCGTGCCGGCCACGATGGCGACCGCCGACGCCGCGCGGGAACTCGCCGAGCGGGGCCACTCACGGGCCCCGGTCATCGACGGGGACCTCGACCATGTCGTGGGTGTCCTCCACCTGCGAGACCTTGTCGGGACCGACGGGTCGGCCGCGGACACAGCCCGTGAGGCGTTGGTCCTGCCAGAGACCCTCGGCGTGCTCGAAACGCTTCCCAGACTGCGAGCGGAGCGTCAGCATATGGCCATCGTCCTCGACGAGTACGGAGGAACGGCGGGGATCGTCACCCTCGAGGACGTGCTCGAGGAACTCGTCGGCGAGATCTGGGACGAGTTCGATCCCGACATTGCCGCAATCCGGGCACGCCCAGACGGCACGGTCGTGCTCCCGGGCGAGTTTCCCGTCCACGACCTCGGCGACTTGGACATCGAGCTGCCCGAGGGCCCGTACGCGACGATCGCCGGCCTCGTCCTTCATCAGCTCGGCCGCCTCCCCGACCAGGGTGAACAGATCGTGGTGGGCGCATGGGCGATCGTCTTCGAACGCGTCTCCGATCGCGCCATCACCCAGGTTCGCCTCGTTCCGAGACGCTGAGCCGGCACAAGCGCCGCAGCGAATCCCCGTAGGGAGCGCGAGCCACGCCGTGCTCGGTGACGATCGCGGTGATCAGCTCGGCGGGAGTGACGTCGAAGGCGGGGTTGTGCGCGGGGCTGGCGGCGGGCGCTAGCCGCGTGCGGCCGAGCAGGATGCGGACCTCGTCGGGATCGCGCAGCTCGATCTCGATGGCCGCGCCGGACGCCGTGGCGAAGTCGATCGTCGAGACAGGCGCAGCGACGTAGAACGGCACGCCGAAATGCGCGGCGAGGATCGCCAGGCCCCATGTGCCCACCTTGTTCGCGGTGTCGCCGTTCGCCGCGATCCGATCGGCGCCGACCAGGAT
>JBOGEA010000223.1:1664-9560 GCA_050743205.1 Egibacteraceae bacterium
GACCAGGATCGCGTCGACCTCGCCCGCCCCCAGCACCGAGGCCGCCGCGCCGTCTGGGATGACCGCGTGGGGGATGCCGAGCGTGGCAGCCTCGAAAGCCGTGAGCCGGGCTCCCTGCAGCAGCGGCCGAGTCTCGTCGACCCACAGGTGGGCGAGCGCGCCGCGTTGGAACAGCGTCCGCACCACACCGAACGCCGTGCCGATGCCCTGGCAGGCGAGCATGCCCGTGTTGCAGTGGGTCAGCACCCGGGACGGAGCGCCGGGCTGAAGCAGCGCCGCGCCGCGCCGCCCGATCGCCTCGCAGGCGGCGGCGTTCTCGCGGTCGATCCGCCGTGCTTCGGCGAGCATCCGGGGCGCGTGATCGCCAGCCCGCAACACCCGCTCGCACGCCCAGCGCAGGTTCACGGCGGTCGGTCGCTGCGCGATCAGCAGCTGCGCAGCCCCCGGCGCATCGCCATCGACGAGGGCGCCGAGCACGACCCCATAGGCGGCGGCGACCCCGAGGGCGGGCGCACCACGGACGCGCAGGCAGCTGATCGCCTCCGCGAGCATACGGGCGTCCCTGCAGTCGAGCGTCTCGACGCGTTCCGGCAGCAGCGTCTGGTCGAGCAGCCGGACCGCTGGGCCGCCCGCCCGCGGATCCATCCAACGCACTGCGAACAGGTCTTTCTCCACGCGTCCACCCCCTCGATCGGGTGTATCCAACATCCCTAGAAAAATCTCGTCACGCCGTAACCATCACCGCGGCTGGCGCGCTGATCCCAACGAACGGCATGAACGGAGACCGGCAACTAGGGGGCGGAGGCGACGCGTCAGAGCGGTGCCGCACCGGCTGCGGACGATGCTCGCGCTAGGACTGGTCATGTCGCTCACCTCGACGAGGGGTGCTCACTCCCTCGGGGGGGTTGCAGGGCCGCCGGTGCATTTCCAGGGTATGCGCAACCGCGGGGCGGAGTGCCGCGCCCACGGGATAGGCTCTACGCATGCTCGCCGCTACTGCGACCCACTTCTGCGACGACGATCCCATCTCCGGCTTGACGGTCGGGGAGTGCCCGGACGCCACCCCGCCCCAGGCGGGTTGGGAGATCGTCCGGGTCAAGGCCACCAGCGTCAACCACCATGACCTGTGGTCGCTGCGGGGGGTGGGGCTGCGGCCCGAGCAGCTTCCGATGATTTTGGGCTGTGACGCGGCCGGGCTCACCGCTGAGGGGCGCGAGGTGGTCGTCCACTCGGTCATCGCAGGCGACGGGAGCGGTCCTGAGACGCCGGACGCGCCATTCTCCATGCTTTCCGAGCAGTACCCCGGCGCCCATGCCGACGCTGTCGCCGTGCCCACGCGCAACCTCGTCGACAAACCAGCTAAGCTGTCGTTCGCCCAGGCCACGTGCCTGCCGACCGCCTGGCTGACCGCCTACCGGATGCTGTTCACGCAGGGCGGCCTCCGGCCTGGCCAACGGGTGCTGATCCAGGGCGCCGGTGGTGGCGTGTCGACGGCGGCGATCATGCTCGCCCGTGCTGCCGGGCTGCGGGTGTACGTGACCAGCCGCTCGGAGGACAAGCGCGAGAAGGCCGCCGATCTGGGCGCCCATGGTGTGTTCGAGACCGGCGGACGGCTGCCCGAGCGGGTCGACGGGGTGATGGAGACCGTGGGCGAGGCCACGTGGGGGCATTCCCTCCGCTGTGTCGAGGCGGGCGGGGTCATCGTGTGCGCTGGCGCGACGTCCGGCCCCAACCCTCCAGCCGAGCTCCAACGGGTCTTCTACCGCCAGGTGCGCATCGTCGGCTCCACGATGGGAACCCGCAGGGAGCTGACTGAACTCATCCGCATGCTCCGCGACACCGGTGTCCGGCCCGTGATCGACGCCACGTATCCCCTCGCCGACGCCAAAGCCGCCTACCGCCAAATGCACGCGGGCGACCTCTTCGGCAAGATCGTCCTGCAGCCCTGACGCGGCGACGCGGCTGTTCAAGCGAGCGCTCGGTCAGAGTTCCGAGATGACTCGAACCCTGTGGCGTACTGTCCTCCCCTACATATGGACAGCCTGCTCATCGGTCTTCTCGCCGCCGCCGCTGGCGGACTCTTGGCTGCCGCGCTTCTGCGCCGTCAAGACGGCGGAGCGCCCGAGGCCATAGGCGCGCAGCTCACGCACATGCAGTCACAGCTCGACCATGCGCTGTGCCTTGTCGGGGAACTGGAGCGCGGACGCGCCGAGCAGCTCGGCGTGCTCTCCGCGGAGATCCGCCATGTCCACCGCCAAGGCGTCGAACTGGCCGACGCCACCCGCGGTCTGCGCGAGGCGCTGGTCAGCACCAAAGCGCGCGGCCAGTGGGGCGAACGAATGGCTGAAGACGTGCTCCGACTCGCGGGACTGATCGAGAACGTGAACTACCGGAAGCAGAAGGCCACTCATTCCGGCTCCGTCCCCGATTTCACGTTCCTGCTCCGCGCCGATCTCTGTCTCCATATGGATGTCAAGTTTCCGTTCGATAATTACGTTCGCTTCATAAACACCGGTGACGAGCGGTGCGGAGATGCGTTCCTGCGTGACGTCCGTGCCCGTGTCCGCGAACTCGCTGCTCGCGACTACGTGAATCCTGCCGGCGGAACGGTCGACTTCGTCATCATGTTCATCCCGAATGACCAACTTCTTACCTTCATTCAGGAACAGGACCACAGCCTCATCGACGACGCGCTCCGCCAGAAGGTCGTGTGCTGCTCTCCGTTGTCGCTGTTTCCGGTACTCCAGGTGGTCCGCCAGGCAGCCGAGGGTCTTCAGCTTGAGCACAACATCGCCGAGATCCTCTCCCTCCTCGGCGCATTCGCCCACCAATGGCAGCAATTCACGAAACAGCTTGAAGGACTCGGCACCCACCTCGAACGCGCGCAGAAGGCGTACGAGGACCTCATCACGACGCGACGCCGTACCCTCGAGCGCCCGCTCGAAAAACTGCACACCCTGCGCGGCGCACGCCAGCCAGCCGCGCTGACGTCCCCATCCGAGGCTCGCCGACGAGGAGCATAAGAGCCTGCATCCAACTCACAGCTCGATGGATGGCGGCTGCCGGGACGCGAGGGCGGGGGTGTGGAACAGCAGCCAGACCCCCGCGACCCATGCCAGAGCGAGGCACCAGCCGCCCAAGACGTCGGAGGGGTAGTGGAACCCGAAGTAGAGGCGGGAGAACCCCACCCCTGTGACGAACAGCGCCCCTGCGGCCGTGGCAGCCCATCGCCAGCGCATCGGCCAGGCCAACACGAGCAGCGCGGCCACCAAAGCCATCGACGTGACCGCGTGCCCGCTGGGAAACGAATCGTGCCCGCCCACACCCCCGAGGCTCCACTTCGCCACCCGGTCGACCGCCACCGCCACCGCAAACGTCCCAGCCAGCAGCAGGGCCACCTGCCGCCTGCGGGTGAACAGCCCCAACAGCACCACAATCCCGACGAGGACCGCCAGCACCAGCTCGTGACCGACGGGCAGTGTCGACGCCGCGCCACTGAGCGTATCCGGGCGCGGGCGGCTGAACGTCTCCTTGAGCGCCAGGCCGATGAGGCGCGCGCCCTGAAACGCCGTCACCAGGAACACCGTGTCATGGAACCGCCGGCGTGACAGGAGCACCGCGGAGATGCCCGCGACGATCAACAGCGCGCCCACCCCTCCGCCGGCGAGCGTGAAGAACGTCATCAGCAGCCCAAGCGGGCGCGGCATGGCCGCCACCGGGATCCTCGCCACGTCGAGGACGATCCCCTCCCGCTCGACGACCTCCTCGGCCAGGCCGACGAACGCGAGCACCGATCCCGTTACTACCAGCAGCGGCCACGGCCAGCCACGCTCGGCCATCCCGGTCATCTCAGACCTCCTCCACCCGGCCACACGAGGCGACCGGTGCCCACCGCTGCGGGAGTCCGTCCAGACCGGCCAGCCACACCGAGCCGAGGCATACGTCACATTGGTCCGAGTAGGATTTATAACAGATACAGCGCTGGTGGGCGCCGACCGACGCCCTGCCAGCGCCCGGCGTTCAGGCGCCGCGATCCGTGCGCCGCGATAGAGAAGAAGGTGGGCTTCGGGGGGTGGCGCTCGAGGCTATGCGGTCTGCGGGAGTTGGCGCAGCACGTATGGGGGGAAGCCGCAGCAGCGCTGCTGTGCCTGCGTCAACACAAGCCTTCCCGCAAAAATACGGGCATATCACTCCCAAGAAGTGTGGAAAGTGAGTCATACCGGCGGCGAAGTTACGGCCAGTCTCTCACCGAGGACCACGACCCAGCCGCCGGTCATTCCTTCGGGACGTCCGCGCGGGGGTGCGGGAGCTGGCGGCCAGGGGCTACGTCGATCCCGTGGGCGGCACGGTCGACTGCGTCATGATGTTCATCCCCGACGAGCAGCTCTTCGGATCTATCCAGCACCAGGACCCGGGCCTGCTCGGCGCGTTCTGGGATCAGTGGGAGCGGTTCACCCAGCAGCTCGAGGGCATGGGCGCCCATCTGGACCAGGCGCAGCGGGCCTACGACGCGCTGCTCACGACACGCCGCCGCGCCCTCGAGCGCCCCCTCGACCGCATCGAAGATCTGCGCAGGGCGCGGCCCCGCAGGCTATAGCAGCCCAGGACCGACTGTATTTCCGTGTGCCACCCGCTTTTCTGGGACGCCTACCGGCGTGCAGAAAAGCGGGTGGCAGATATGCGTGCCGCAGGCGTTACTCGACGGGCGCCTCAGCAGCCAGCGCCTCAGCAGCCGGCGCCTCAGCAGCCGGCGCCTCAGCAGCCGGCGCCTCAGCGGCGGGCGCCTCAGCGGCGGGCGCCTCAGCAGCCGGCCCTCCGGTGAGGCCGTTCACCATGTCGAGGGCGTTGCCGGCAGAGGTCCTGACGCCATCGACGATCGGGCTCACGATCGGGTCCACGGTCTGATCGAGGCCGAGATCGACGGCTGATGCCGCCTGCGCCGACTCCGTCAGCATCGCCGCGGCCATCGCCGCCAAGAGAATGCTGCGCGACCATGCGCGCGAGCGGGTGTGCATACGCATTTAAGTCCCCCTTAACGCTGCCTGACTCCCGCACGGGCATCACTACGCTCGAACGACGTCGGGCAACGATCATCCTGCTGGCGTCGCGTCCCCAGCGACGCCAGGTGGCCGGCTGTCGATGTCCCTCATCAGCCCGGCCGCACGTTCCCGAAGCTAACCCAGCGGGCCAGGTCCCCGCAAGGGGGAAAGACACATTCAGGCGGGTGGACAGCTTCGGTCGTATTTGCACCGCTCCGCGAGCGGTCACGAAAGAGCCCTCCCGATGCTGATGCCGCCGTCGATCACGACGGTCTCGCCGGTGATCCACGAGGCCTCGTCGGAGAGCAGGAAGCGGGCGAGCTTGGCCGTGTCCTCTGGGCTGCCCAGCCGTTTGAGCGGATAGGTTGCCGCCACCTTCTCCTCACGGCCCTCGTAGAGCGCCCGCGCGAACTGCGTCTTCACGACCGCTGGCGCGATCGCGTTCACGCGCACGCCTGGGGCCAGCTCGAGAGCGAGCTGGCGGGTGAGGTGGATCAGGGCCGCCTTGCTCGCGTTGTAGGCCCCGATCGGCGCGCCGGCGCGGATGCCGCCGACCGATGCGATGTTCAGCACGACTCCTCCATGCTCGGCCATCCACTGGTGCCACGCCTCTTGGACCCAGCCGAGCGGGGCGACGACATTGCACTCCATGACCTTGCGGACCGCCCCGAGATCGGCCTGGACCAGCGGCCCGTACTGCGGGTTGGCGGCCGCGTTGTTGACCAGGAGGTCCAGACGGCCGAAGCGGTCGACGGCCTGGGCGACCACGTCACGGCGGTGCTCGGGATCCTCGCTGTTTCCGGGGATGCCGATGGCGACGTCCTCGGTTCCCAGCTGATGGACGGCGTCGGCGAGCTGGTCCGGCTTGCGAGCGGTGAGGGCCACCCTCGCCCCCGCGCGCACCAGCTCCCGAGCGATGCCCAACCCGATGCCCCGTGACCCTCCGGTGACGAGCGCAACCCTGCCGGCAACCATCCGCACTCCTTTGTGTCTCTCTGCCGGGCTCGTACAGGTGAAGGATCCGCGACGCGCGTGCGTCGCGGATCCTTCACCCAAGACTCGGCGGGCGAGACCCTAGCCCGCGGCGGCGCGGTTGGCGTTGGCGTGGTTCGCGTCGCGGACGAACTGGGCCAGGCCTGGGGCAATGGCCTGGTAGCGGGCCCGGAATCGGGCGTCGTCAACGTACAGGTCGCCCAGGCCCCGGTGAATGTCGTAGCCGCAGTCATAGAACCAGCGGGTGATGTGCTGACGGTACTCCTCGGCCAGGTCCATCGCCTGCTGGCTGTCGGCTGCCACACCGCTGCTCAGCGCGGCGACGAACCGCTGCTCGATGTCGGCGCCCTCCGCCGTGATCCGCAGCCAAGCCTGCTTGTCGTAGGCCGCGGCGCGGCGCTGGCTCTCGTCCCATGCAGGAGTGCCGCCCCAGCGCTGCTCGGCCTCCTCGGCGTAGTCCTCCGGGTCGAAATCGCCGAAGATGTCGAACCGCTCCTCGGGTGTCAGTGCAATGCCCATCTTCTGCGCCTCCATGGCGTGCTCGACAGCCGCGACCATCGCCTGCAAGCGGCTGATCCGCTGGGTCAGCAGCCGATGCTGGCGGCGCAGGTGCGCGGCCGCGTCGGCGTTCGGCTCGTCCAGGATGGTCGCGATCTCTTCGAGGCGAAACCCGAGCTCCCGGTAGAACAGGACCTGCTGCAGACGCTCCAGGTCGGGCTCGTCGTACCGGCGGTAGCCGGCCGCACTGCGCCCGCTGGGCGCCAGCAGTCCGATCTCGCCGTAGTGGTGCAGCGTCCGCACCGTCACCCCGGCGAAACCGGCCACCTGACCCACCGAGTAGCTCATGGTTCTCCCTCCTTCCGCGTCTCAGGCTGGAGCCTCCCGCTGCGTGAGGGTCAAGGTTTTTTTGGGGGGGCCAAGTCCCTCAGCTTGAAGCAGATCATTTGTTCGCTGTGGATGGAGGCTGGTCGGCGGGGAATTCGTAGATGAAGACGTGCCGGTCTCCGGCCATGAGTGCGACGAACACCTCTACGGGCTGGTCGTCGGAGTAGGCGACACGGATGAGATCGGCGACGGGTACGCCTGCGTTGATGTGCAGGCCGCGCGCTTCGTCGGGAGTGGGCATGCGCATGCTGAGCTCTTCGGTGAAGCGGGTCAGTTGGATGCCGTGGTCTTCGAGCGCCGCGTAGACACCGCCAGGTCCGCTGTCTTGTTGGGTGATGGATGTGCCGGAGACGGTTTCGGGGTGGAAGTAGCTGTCGGCGTACTGCATTGGGGTCTGGCCAACCCATAGGCGGCGTCGGCGCACAAGACCGGGGCGCCCTGGTCGACGCCGAGCCGGGCGGCGACCAGGGCCGGAGCCGGCACCTGGCCGAGGTGGACAAGCTCGCGCCTCCAGGCGTTCCCCTGCTGCTCGGTCTCCATGGCGAGCGCGGCTATGCCAGCTTCGCGGTACCGGCGCAGCATGGGTTGGGAGGCCACCCGGTGGACGTGGCCCGCCCGGCGCACGAAGACGCCGACGCCGCGTTGTGGCTCAAGGAGGCCTTCTGCGATGAGTACCTGCAAGGCACGCCGGGCGGTCAGCCGCGAGGTGCTGTAGCGCTCTGACAGCTCGCGCTCGGACGGGAGCTTTGTCCGGGGCCCAGTCCGCCTTGCGTGATGCGCGTGCGCAGCTCGTCCGCGATCTGCTGGTAGATGGGGCGATCGCTCCACGCGTCGATGTCAGTGCGCTCCGTCTGCATGAGCGACAGCGTACGGCTCACGATGGCTCGCCCTAAGAACGTGTTTGAGAATCGCGGCGCTTGAGTCGCGGGCGAAGCGGAGCGCGGTTCAGGCGGCCAGGGGGTCCGGGGGAGTCCCCCGG
>JBOGEA010000224.1:0-9549 GCA_050743205.1 Egibacteraceae bacterium
CCCCCCCCCCCGGAGCATCCGCGACCTATACGCCGCGGATGCTCCACACATGAGCCGTGCGCGGATCACCGGTACATCGATTCGACGAGATCGCGGAAGCCTGCCGCGATCGCGGCGCGTTTGACCTTCTGGGTGGCGGTCAGCTCGCCGTCCTCGTGGTCGAGCTCTTTGGGCAGCATGCGGAACCGCTTGATGCCCTCGGCGCGGGCGTGGGTGGCGTTGACCCTGTCGACCATGCCCTGCACGAGCGCGATGACGTCGGGCTTCTCGGAGAGGTCACGGTAGGTCGTGTAGGCGAGCCGGCGGCGCTGCGCCCAGTCGCCGACGGTGTCCAGCTCGATGCCGACGAGGGCGACCAGGTAGGGTCTGCGGTCGCCGATGACGATCGCCTCCTTGATGAACGGCGATGCTTTCAGCGCGTTCTCGATCTCGCTGGGCGCGATGTTCTTGCCGCCAGAGGTGATGATGATGTCCTTGCGCCGGTCGGTGATCCTCACGTGCGAGCCGTCCACCCACTCGCCGACGTCGCCGGTGCGCAGCCAGCCGTCGGGCGAGATCGCGTCGCGGGTGGCCGCATCATCGTGCCAGTAGCCGGCGAACACGCCGCAGTGGCGGGTGAGGATCTCGCCGGTGTGCTCATCGATGGTGAGTTCGATGTCCGGGTGCGGCTCGCCGACCGTGCCGAGCTTGATCCTCCCGGGCCGGTTCGCGGTGGCCACCGCGGTGTTCTCGGTCATGCCGTACAGCTCGTGCATCGGCACGCCTATCCCCGCGAACCACTGGAGGATCTCGGGCGCGATCGGCGCGGCGCCGGACCCGGCGTACCGGCAGTTGCGCAGGCCCAACCGGTCCCGCAGCGCGCGGAACAGGAACACCCAGCCGGCGCTGTAGGCGAGGCGGGTGGCGAGGGTGTGCCGGCCGCCCGTCATGGACAGCGTGGCGCCGATCCAGCCCGCGACCTTGAGCCAGGCCGCGGAGTTGGCGCGCTTGAGGGGGCTGGCGGAGGCCATCCGAATCTGGGCGCTGGCGTGCAGCTTCTCCCAGATCCGCGGCACGCCGAAGAAGATGGTCGGCGCCACCTCGCGCAGGTTCTCCGCCACGGTCTCGATCGACTCGGCGAAGTGGACCTGATGCCCGCTCGCCAGGTTGAACCACGTCGTGAAGATGCGTTCGGCGACGTGGCAGAGCGGCAGGTACGACAGCGAGACGTCGCTGGGCGACGGGGGCGGGTCAGCGAAGCCGCCCCCATCCGCCAGGATCGTGATCGCGAACTCGACATTGTGGACCGTGAGCATCGCGCCCTTCGGCGGGCCCGTCGTGCCCGACGTGTAGACCAGTGTCATCACGTCTTCCGGCGTCGCCTCGGCCATTCGCCGCTCGACCGCGCCCGGGTTGGTCTGGCGGTGGGCCTGCCCCAGCGCGACGAAGTCGTCCCAGCCGCGCAGCCTGCGGTCCTCGTAGCGCCGGATCCCGCGCGGCTCCAGGTAGACGATCTCCTCCAGCGCGGGCAGCTCGTCGGCGACGGCGAGCGCCTTGTCGACCTGCTCCTGGTCCTCGGCCAGCAGGAGCCGCGAGCCTGAGTCGTCCAGCAGGTGCTTGACCTCTGCTGGGGGGTTCGTCGGGTACAGCCCCACCGTCATCGCCCGCACCGCGACCGCGGCCAGGTCCAGGTAGAGCCACTCAGGGCGGTTCTCGGCGTGGATCGCGATCCGGTCGCCGGGCTGGACGTCCAGGGCCAGCAGAGCGTGGGCGCAGTCCAGGACGTGGTCCCAGTA
The DNA here is from genome assembly GCA_050743205.1 of Egibacteraceae bacterium. GTDB lineage: Bacteria > Actinomycetota > Nitriliruptoria > Euzebyales > Egibacteraceae > JBOGED01. The sequence continues at coordinate 1,776 of JBOGEA010000224.1, forward strand.
GTGGGCCCAGGTGATCTCCCGCCAGATCCCGAGGTCTTTGCTGCGCAGCGCGACGGCACCGGGCGCCTGCGCTGCCCGGTCGCGCAGCCGGGTCACGATCGTGGGGGTCATTGGGCCGGGCTCTCTTGACCCAGGTAGGCGCGGATCACGGCGGGGCTGCCGATCGCGATCGGCCTGCGGCGATACCGCTCGATCTCCAGCCTGCTCGCCGTCGTGGACGTCGAGCAGGCTGGAGATCGAGCGGAGCAGCGCCACGATGCGACGGCATTGGGGACGCAGGGTAGCAGGCGCGTCCCGGCAGGTGGCCGACATCGTTCTGCCGTCGTCTCGGGAGGTCTCACGCAGCGCGACGGGCGGCGTTACTCGGCTGCCCGACGCGTCCCAGGATTGTGGAGTCAGTGGGGCCGAGCGCGTCGAGTTCGTTCGGCCACGGCTGGAAGGTCACTGATCTCGCGGTTGTCATCGCAGGTCGAAGAGTTGGTGGGCGCGGTCGATCTGGGCGGCGAAGCGGTCGGTGGCGCCCGGCTGGTCGGTGACGGGCCACCAGCTGGCGAGCCAGAAGAAGCACAGCAGCCGTCTGGCCGCCATGCAGCGGGCGCACATCACTCGGTGGCGGCGGACACCTCATGGACACGGGCTGCGTCGAGGTGCTGACGGCGCCCGGCGCGGCGCACTGCTCGGCGCTCGTCCTCGCTTGTCCCGCCCCACACGCCCGCGTCTTGGCCAGTGTCCAAAGCCCATTCCAGGCAGGCGGAGCGGACGGGACAGCGGGCACACACGGCTATGGCGCGCTCGGCCTGCTCGATGGCCCGGCCGGTCGAGCCCGCGGGGAAGAAGAGTTCTGGATCCTCATCAAGACAGGCCGCCTTCGCTCGCCAGGCGGGCAGTGCCCCGACGAAGTTCAACACGTCACTATCGCGGTGGGGCACCCGACGTTGACAACCCATCACCAATCACCTCCAAAGCGTGGGCCGCAGCCTGCGCGCCCGGCCGAGAGTTCGGCGCTTCTCCGGTTGCGGTCACCAGCCGATGGTCGTCAGGATGGCGCGTCAGCCGCGCATGGTGAAGGGACACAACTGCCTGATTCTGATCACAAGACCAACGACGCTGGGACATGGCGTCCCAGTCTCCGAACTCGGCGTGGGCAGTGAGGCAGCGTGGCCTGATCAGTCTGCGACACCGACGAAGGTCGCCAGCTCTCGCAACCCAGGAAGCCGGCTTCTCGTCGTAGTCTGTTTGGTCAGCAGGGCGCGCGCAATCTCGCGCGCGAGCACTTGGTAGCGCATCCACTCCGCCGCCGACTCCCGCACCTTCAGCAGACTGGTGAGCGCATCCGCGTTCCTGTTCTCGAGACACTGCGCATGCGCCACATCGAGCAGATAGCGCGTCTTCGATGTGAGCGGCACGTTCCCAGCCTTGGGGACCTGCTGGGCCAGCTGCAGAGCCTGGCCGGAGTCACCGCGTTCCAGGGCGAGACCGACTGCCTGCATCGCCACCATAGTGGGGCCGAAGACCATCGAGTAATCGTAACGATCCTCGCCGACCCTGTGGGCAACCGCCTGCATCAAACTGAGCAGGTCCGCCGCCTGCGCAGGTTTGTCGTTGCGTGAGGCCGCCGTCATCCCCATCCACAGCAGCAGGCCCCACGCCGACAACTCAACCGGTGTCGCCTTTGCAAAGCTAGGCTCGCTGTCATTGGCGGTATCCAGCGCGATTTGTTCTGCCTCAGCCAGGCGACCCTGGCGAAGAAGCACGAATGAGAGGGTACTGACTGTAACCGCTCGCAGGTTGGGATCATTGGAGCGACCGCCGGCCGTGATCGCCTTCTGCGCGGCAACATATCCCAGATCGTCATGGCTCAACTGCGTCACGAGCGAGGCCGCTATTTGATAGATGTTCGCAAGCACCGCAAAGGCTGCGGCCTGTTCCTCACCAGTCAACTCTTGGGTCGTGAGCTCTCCCGCGATGATCAGCTCGGGAAGGAGCACGGTGAGCGCTGAGAATTTACCGCTGCGATACAGGCGCCACCCCTGTTGTGCGGAGCGTCGCAATTCAGCAACAGAGAGAAGTTCTGGTTCCTCGTCCGTGCGGGGGATGGGCTTCTCGGCTGGCGTCAACGCCTGACGGACCATGAGCACGCCGCCCTCTTCATGCTCACGCTCCGACGGACGCAAGACATTCGGTTGTGCGAGCAGCACGGAGAGCGGGACATCAACGGCGTTCGCGACGCGGTGGAGGCTCGTGATGCGGGCGCTCAGCCGGCTGCTCTGCTCGAGCCGCCGGATCAGATCGACCGAGACGCCCGCTTTCTCCGCAAGCTCTTCCTGAGTGAGATCGGCGAGGCGGCGCAGCCGCCCGATGTTCTCGCCGATCGGCGGCCATGGATACACAGCCAACCCCCTTCAGCGCGAGCCGTGATCGCCCGGCCTCGACGAACGTCAATGCCTCGCACAACCTACACGCAGACGAACCGCCAGAAGACGCACGCGGCATCGAGCCAGGTCAGGGTCATTCGTCCGGGCTCTCTTGACCCAGGTAGGCGCGGATCACGGCGGGGCTGCGCTGGATCTCGTCGGGGGCGCCGAGCGCGATCGGCCTGCCGAAGTCGAGGACGAGCACGCGGTCGGCGAGGTCCATGACCAGGCCCATGTCGTGCTCGACCAGGATGATCGGGATGTCCAGCTCGTCTCGGATGTCGAGGATGAACCGGGCTGTGTCCTCGGTCTCCTCCCGGTTCATCCCGGCGGCCGGCTCGTCGAGCAGCAGCAGCTTGGGGCCCAGCGCGAGCGCCCTGCCCAGCTCGACGCGCTTGCGGATGCCGTAGGGCAGCAGGCCGGCGGGCTGGCGGCGGTAGGGCTGGATCTCGAGGAAATCGATGAGGTACTCGACGACGGCGCGGTGGACGACCTCCTCGCGGCGGGCGCGTCCCAGCCACAGGATCGCCGAGCCCAGCCCGTAGCGGACGTGGTGGTGGCGTCCCAGCATCAGGTTGTCGATCACCGTGAGGCTGTCGAACAGCTCGATGTTCTGAAACGTCCTTGACATCCCCAGCGCCGCGATCCTGTGGGGCGCCAGGCCGACCAGCTCGTGGTCCAAAAACCGGACCGACCCCCGCTGGGGCCGTGCGATGCCTGACAGCACGTTGAAGACCGACGTCTTGCCCGCCCCGTTGGGCCCGATGATCGCGAACAGCTCGCTGGCTCCGACGTCGAAGCTGACGCCGTCCAGCGCCGTGACCCCCGCGAAGCGCAGGTGGATGTCGTCCGCGCGCAGGACCGGCGCGGCCTCTACGACAGCCATCGCTTCCGGCGCCTGTAGTGTTTGACGTCGCGGAATGACGTGCGCCCGCCGAGGTAGAACTCGCGGATGTCGGCGTCGGAGCATAGCTGAGCCGCTGGCCGGTCCATCACGACCTTGCCGGTCTGCATGACGTAGCCGTGTTGGGCGATCGCCAGCGCCATGCTCGCGTGCTGCTCGACCAGCAGGATCGTCGTGCCCTGCGCGTTGATCTCCATGATGAGGTCGCGGATCCGCGCGATGAGCATCGGGGCCAGTCCCAGGCTGGGCTCGTCGAGCAGCAGGCAGCGCGGGTTCGACATGAGTGCCCGGCCCATCGCGAGCATCTGCTGCTCGCCGCCCGACAGGTAGCCCGCGGTCTGGGTGCGGCGGTCTTTGAGGACGCCGAACAGGTCGTAGACGCGGGCAAGGCTCTCGGCCAGGCCGCCGCGGTTGCGGTGCGCGCCGATCCGCAGGTTCTCCTCGACGGTGAGCTCAGCGAAGATCCGCCGGCCTTCCAGCACTTGGGTGATGCCGCGCTGGACGATGCGGGCGGGCTCCAGGTGGTGGATCGGTTGGCCGTCGAGGGTGATGTCGCCCTTGGTGATCTTGCCGTCGTGGAGGCTGAGCAGGCCCGAGATCGCGCGCAGCAGCGTCGTCTTGCCCGCGCCGTTGGCGCCCAGCAGCGCCACGATGGCGCCCTCGGCGATGTCGAGGCTGACGCCGCGCAGGACGAGGACGGCGTCGTGGTAGACGACCTCCAGGTTGGTGACCGACAGCATGCGGGCACGCAGGCTAGCAGGCGCGTACAAGCGGGGTGTGTCGGCTGAACTCCGGAATCCGAAACCCAATCGACACACCCCGCTTAGGGTGAGGTCCGCACGTGCTCGCCTGAGCCGTCAACCGGCAGCATGCGGGCACGCAGGCTGGCAGGCGCGTAGGCTGATGCTTTCGCCGTCTCGATAAGAGGGCGACGATGCCGTTCTACGTACGAGTCGGGGACGTCCCGCACAAGCGCCACACCCAGTTCCGGCGGCCCGACGGGGGGCTGTACGCGGGGCGGAGATGATCTCTGCGATAGGCGGGCCTGGCGGTCGGGAGGGGGCGCCAGCGCGGATCACGCTTGACGGCCTTCGAGATTGTCCGTTCCGAAGTGTCATCGCAGGCCGCCCAGCGCGACCCCCGCGGCGTCCCAGAGGCAGTTGCCGAGGTTGGGATCGCCGCGGTGGTGACGGCCGTGAGCAACGACTCCCTGACTTGGTTGGGGCTGACGGCGTACAGCGCTTGAAGCGCACGCGCAACGCCGCCAGGTGCACGGGTGCGAGTGAATGGTCGCCGAGGGCTCTCCCTCCGGAAACTCCATGATCAAGGTGGGGCGGCAGCCAAAGGGGTTGTTCAGCCCGCCGTACGTCTGCCGCATCCTCAACTCGGCGAACAGGTCACGATCCCGCCTCGTCGCCTCGCCCTGCCAAGCCCGGTGGCTGCGTCGATGAGCCTGTCCGGCCAGGCGGGAGTGAAGCCCCTGAGTGAATCTCTCATGCGTTGAGAACGTGCTTATCTGGCTGCTTCCGCATCGTGAGGGCGGGGATCCCGTACGGGCTGATGGTCGGGCGGAAGTACTCGGCTCGGCACTCCAGCGTGCGCCGCCGGACGATCGACTGACCCGTTGGCGATCGCCACCACCTCATTGCCCGGACGAGCGACTGCGCTGGCGTGAGCGGAGGCGTTGGCGTAAAGCGGGGAGAAACGTCGTGGCCTGCACCGCAGCCGACGAACATTGCCGTGTCCCGCGCTCGCTGGAAGCCCGAGGCCTGCTGGAGTCCACGTTCCCTTCATTGTCACGCGTGCCGAGTATCCTCAGGCTGTGCCCGATCTGCGGAAGTTAGACCTCGGTTCGCTGAAGGCGACTGCCACTCAGTACGCCCGCCTTCTCGGTGAGACACCGATCCCAGAGCTGTTCGGTGTGACTGACGGCAAGGCGGTCGGCACGTACATCGAGGCAGGGTTCAACACTTACATTGGTGCTCGATTCACGCATGACCGAGGCAATGCAGCGACGGGGATCGATTTTCCCGGCCTCGAAGTCGACCTTAAGGTCACCTCGATTCGGCAGCCGCAATCAAGCAGTCCGTTCCGTGACGCCAAGCAGAAAGTGTATGGGCTCGGCTATCATCTCCTGGTATTCGTCTACAAAAAGGCTGATGACCCGGCGCTGTCAGCGGCGAGGCTTGAGTTCTTGCACGTCATCTTTATCGATAAGCAGTTCACCGCCGACTTTCAGACCACCCAGGGTCTTCGCCGGATTCTGGACTCCGATGGCAACGTCGATGACATCGACGCCTTTCTCCACGAACGCAACCTTCCGCTTGACGATATCGGTCGACGTGGTCTCGCGGAACTGATCATTGATAAACGACCGCCGCTTGGATGCCTGACGATCTCGAACGCCCTCCAATGGCGGCCCCAGTACAGCCGAGCTATCCAGATGGCCGCTACACCTGCTGACCCTGGACCGGAGAATCTCCTTGCCTAATAACGAATGGGGCGATTTTCAAACTCCCATCGAACTCGCCGAACAGGTGCTCGATACCCTTCCCAATCGGACGTGGGGCCGCGTCCTTGAACCCACATGTGGGATGGGGAACTTCCTCACTGCCGCCAAGCGGTTGGGCGACGTCGAACGTGTCGGCATCGAGATACAACCGAACTACGCCGATCAGGCCATGACAACCGGCGCAACCGTCCTGACAGCCAGTATTTTCGACCTGCGCCTCGGCGCCAGCCTGCCCTGGGCAGGCAATGGACCTCTCCTTGTCGTTGGAAACCCCCCGTGGGTCACGAACGCCGATCTTGGGTCCTTCGGATCAATTAATCTCCCGCCAAAGAGAAACCTTCGTAATCTGCGCGGCATTGATGCCCTAACAGGCGCATCGAACTTCGACATAGCTGAGTTCATCTGGCTCAAACTCATTCTCGAACTAGCCGACGCCGAACCGACCATCGCGCTGCTGTGCAAGACCCAGGTCGCACGCAACGTCATCAGCTACTGCCACCACACCGGTTTTCCGATCTCCGCGTGCACCATCCGTCGCATCGACGCCAAGAAATGGTTCGGGGCGAACGTCGATGCCTGTCTTTTAACCGTTACCGTCGGCGGCGTCCCTGACTGGCGATGCCCTGTCTACGACACGATCGACACTCCCATACCGGGCACGGTTATAGGTTTCGCCGAGGGGCGGCTCGTTGCTGACATCGATGCCCATACCCGCGCTGCGTTCGTTGATGGCGCCTGTCCGTTCGAGTGGCGACAAGGCGTTAAGCATGATGCCGTCGCCGTCATGGAGTTCAACATGGGCCCTAACGGCGTTCTCCGTACTCGTTCTGGCTACGAGATCGACCTCGAAGCTGACCATGTGTTCCCGCTGCTTAAGGCTACTGATCTCCATCGCGGACGGCTGATCCCGCAGCGCGCTGTCGTCGTAACCCAGCGATCGCTCGCAGACAACACTGAGCGGCTTGCCACCGATGCCCCTCGCGTCTGGCGTTACCTCACCGAGAACAGCGGCGCACTCGACGGCCGGAGGTCATCGATCTACCTGAGACGGCCTCGGTTCTGCATGTTCGGAATCGGTGACTATACGTTTGCACCCTGGAAGGTCGCCGTCTCCGGTCTCCATGCTACCCCTGTCTTTCGGGTCATTGGCCCGGCAGACGGCAAGCCAATCGTCCTCGACGACACCTGCTACTTTGTGGCGTTCGACGCCCCCGAAGCGGCCGCCATCACCGCAGCAATCCTCCACTCGGGTGCGGTCCAGGATCTGCTCCGCGCACTGATTTTTCCGGATTCCAAGCGGCCCGTCACCAAGCGCCTCTTGCAGCGTATTAACCTGCATATAGTTCTCGAACGCACTGAGGTGGCAACGATTCTCGACATTGCCTCCACAGCTCTCGGCTCACCGATATCCTTTACTCATCTCGATCATTACTTCTCGACAATCGACGGTGAATTGCTGCTGTTTGGGATGTGACCTCGACGAAGAGGGCCGAGGCAGCCGAATCGCCCCGTTCCTTCAGGGATGAACAGTGAGCCCAACAACTCCATACGCATCAGTCGAGACCCGTAAGGCGATACCTGGTTGCGGGCGATGCTGGTCGAGTGCGCCTGGTTGCGTCGCTCACTCAATCCTTGGTGATTGTCTATCACGTGCTGTCCACTGGATCCCTACCAGACCTGGCGGGGCCTACTTCGTCCGTCGTCAAGATCCCAAGCCCGCGCCTGCCAGCAGGTCCAAGCCTGCGCCAGTCAGCAGGTCGAGGCGCCCTAGTCCAGGGAGGCTTCGCCTCGGACCGCCGAGACGGCGTGGCGGCGCGGTGGCGGTGGCGGTGGATGGGGGCGTTTTGCGGGGTGGCGTAGCGTTGGCGCCTGTCGTGGTGGGAGGTTGGCGTCGTGGTGGAGCGCGTGTCGGTGGCCTCGTTGCTGGATGGTCATGTCAGCTTG
>JBOGEA010000225.1:0-9487 GCA_050743205.1 Egibacteraceae bacterium
GCTGGTGCCGACGAGGTGCGCCCCACGACGGCACCAGCCGATTCACCGCACAGCTACAGGTCGGCCGGGGGCTTGCGGTGCCACTCGGTGATCACAGACACGAGGTGTTGCAGGTTCTGCGTGCGCATGACCAGGGCCGACGCACCCATCTCGAAGTCCTTTGTGGCAGGGGTAGTCCCGCCAGACGCTGCCGTCGGGGACAGGAGCGATCATGTCCCGATCCAGGCGTCGGAAGAAGTCGGTGATCCGGTCTTGCTCCAAGTCGACGCGTCCCTTGAGCAGCGCGTGGTCCATCACACGGTCGAGCGTGCGATTGGCGATCTTGGAGCCGTCGAAGCGGGAGCGCCGGGCGCTGGAGATGCCCTTGGCGTTGTCCGCCACGTCCACGAACATCTGCCGCGCCCGAATGTTGTCCGGTTCGACGTAGACGTCCAGGGCCACGTGCTCGGTTTGGAGCCGTGTGAGGCGTTGAACCAGCTCCTCGCGCTTCTGCGTCAGCTGCGCGATGCGGTCCTCGCTTCGGGCGCGGCCCAGTTCGCGGGGTCCGCCTTGTTGATCTCCTCGGTGATGTACTTGATCTCGATGTCGGGGTCGACACCGAGGATGCGGTGCTGACCGTCGATGGTCGTCAACGGTGAGATAGCTCCCGTGGACCAGGGGATCTCCAGGTAGCCCATGCAGCCCTCGGAGCCCGTGGCGTCTGGAGGCGGCGACCGGCGAGGCCTCTCCCCGGGGTCGGGGAAGGGGCAGCCGCCACGTTCACCCGGCCGACGCCATGCGATTCGATGGCATCGGGGGTGAGGCGGTCGGGCGGGGCTGCTGGGCAGAGCGTGGGAAGGCGACGCGCTGCGCTGGCTACCCCAGGACAGCGGCCTGAAAACGATCCGGCGCTGACTGTGTAGATGTTCTGTGTTGTGGCTGTCGATCTTGGAGTGTCGATGCTCCACACGTTCTCAGACCCGGCGATCCGACTTTTCACGATGAGGCTGTTCAGCGTGACGATCAACGCCTTTCTGCTGAGCAGACGCGGGATTCACCTCCAATACGGGAAAATCCGCTTGACTCAGCGGTTGCGGACCTTGAGAGTTTGACGCGTAGCAGCTCCGTCGCCCCGTAAGCCACCTTCCCCTTCCCCCGGACAGCGATCTCGCCTGGAGACTGCGGGGCCCACCTAAAATCACTGAGAGTAATGCCACGGTGGTGGATTGTGTTTCCGCAGGTGCGCGGTGACGCCGCCGTCGAGGTGTCAGGGCGCTGGGGTCATGGGCTGAGGAGGCCATTGGCGTCTGTAGCGAGGCTCTGCGAGCCGGGAGGTGTCAGCCCGATGATCGCGTTGCCGAATGAGCGCGGTGTGGCAAGGCGCGCGTGTTAGCGGGACGCGCGCGTGAGCTGGACGAGCTGCGGGGCGAGCGGCTGCGCAGCGCGGGGGGCGAGCTGCGCGTGGTCTTGGTGCTCGGCGACGCGGGGATGGGCAAGACGCGGCTGGCGACCGAGCTGCTGCCCCACGACGGCGAGCCGGCCGTCGGGCTGATCGCGCGCAGCTGCGCGCTGCGGCCCCTGCCGTCGTTGGGCCGTTGGACACAGACGTTGGGCCGGCGGGGGTCCGGCGGTCCGCCGCCGCCCTCGCGCGGCGCCGGAATCGGGCAGGGCGCGCTGTCGGGCGCCGGGTCGCGCCGCCACGGGTACGCCGAGCGGGCCGTCAGCCTGCTGACCGCCGCGAGCCCTCAACACCGGTCAGTCGTGGTGGTCCTCGACGATCTGCACTGGGCTGACGAGGCGTTGTGGGAGACGCTGCTGCTGCTGGCCTGGGATCATCAGGACGCGCCGCTGCTCGTGCTGGGCACCGCCCGGCCGGCGGAGCTGGTCGGGCACCGCGCCGCCGCCGAGGCGGCGCTGGTCTTGGAGCAGCAGGCGGTGCTGCGCCAGGTTCGACTGCTTCCGCTGTCACGGCAGGACATCGGTGAGCTGGCGGCGGCGGCCCTCCAGCGAGACGCGGCGCCGCCCGCGCTCGTGGGATGGTTGACGGCCCACTCGCGAGGCAGCCCGCGGTTCGCTGTCGGGCTGCTCGAGGCGCTGGTCGAGCAGGGCGCGGATCTGCACGCGCCCAGGCTGTGCGCCGTCCCGGAGGGATTGGCCCGCTGGATATGCGCGGAGGTGACCCGGCTCGATCCATCCGACCGGGCCATCCTCGAGCTGCTCGCCTTGGTCGGCGGCCTCATCGACCCCGACGACCTGGCCCAGATCTTCGGCCGGCCGCTCGAGGACGTCGCGGCCGTCCTCGAGCGGCTCGTGCGCCGCGGGCTGGTCGTTGAGCGGGACCACGACCAGCCCCTGGGCTACGAGGTCGCTCACCCGCTGGTCCAACAGGTGCTCTACGCCGGTATCGGCGGCGCCCGCCAGCGCGTGTGGCATCGGCGGGCGGCTCGGACGCTGCTGGCGTCCAGGGGGGCGCAGGCGGCGGCGTGGCACTTCTCCCGCTCGGCGCGCGCCGGGGACGACGAGGCGTTCTCCGAGCTGGTCAAGGCTGTCTGGCAGGCCGACCAGCAGGGCTGTCACGCCCAGGCGTGGGCGATCGTCGAGACGCTGCTCGATCTGCTGCCCTCCGGCGACCAGCGCTGGCTGGAGGTGTCCGATGCGCTGTCGTGGCAGCCGGACTGGGACGTCGCGCGCCTCGTGGAGGACCGCGCGGTCGCGGGGATCGTCGCGCTGCGGCAGATGGAGCGGCAGATCGCCGCGACGGGAGACCTTTCTCGCCTGGCCGGCGTCCGTCTGCGGCTCGCGGGCTTTCTCGTCCTGGGGGCAGGGGACCTGGAAGCGGGCACGCGCGCGTGCCAAGAGGCTGTGGCCCTGTACCTGCGGGCCGGCCGCGAGCATGAGGCCCGGATGGCCGCGGTCGAGCTGGCCGGGGTGCGTCTGTGGGCCGGGGACCTGTGCGGCCAGGAGTTGGCGGCGCGGCGGCTTGTGAGCGAGGCGGAGCAGGCGGGGGACCGACAGGCGGTCGCCAGGGCGTTGGGGGTGTTGGGGACCGCCCTCGGCGCGCAGGGCCGTTTTGGCGAAGCCGAGGACGCGCTGGCGCGCGGCATCGAGCTCGCCTCCCCGACAGCGCAGTTCTTGCGGTTTCACAGCCTGGAGTGTCTGGCCGTGCTCGACGCCTGCCGGGGTCGTATGGCCTCGGCTTGGAGCCGCTGGGCGCGGGCCGCGTCCGGCTCGCCCGTGCAGGGGTCGGCGGGCGAGTCCGGCGCGTACATCGCGCTGCTCGCCGGCGATCTGGCGGCGGTCCAGGCGCACACGGGCCAATCGGCGGCGCACAGCCCGGCCATGCGGCTGCCTGTGCGGGCGTGGGTGGGGGCCGTGGCGGCGATGGCGGCTGCGGAGGGCGGCCGTGTGGCCGAGGCCCGCCGGGACCTCGACCGCGCGCAGTCGGTCTGTCACAGCCCTGGGCGGGACCTGTTCGCGCTGTTCTGCCACTGGGCCGAGGGTGTGGTGACGTGGGCCGAGGACCGGCTGGCCGACGCGGCCGGTGTCCTCCAACGAGCGGTCGACCGCTGCGTCGCCATCAGCGCGTACAGCCTCGCCGGGTTCGTGCTGGCCGACCTGGTCGAGGTCGCGGCGGTCGACGGTGACGCCGACACCGCCGCGCGGGCCTGGGCGGCGGCCGAAGACGTCGCCCGCCGCACCGCCGCGCCCAGCTGCCAGGCGCTCGAGCGGTTCGCCGCGGCCTGGGCCTGGTGGTCATGCGGCCGCGACGATGAGGCGGCGCAGGCGGCGTCGCATGCTGTCGACGGGCTCGGCTCCAGCGGGCTGCTGCTGCTTGAGGCGCGCGCCCGCATCGTGTACGCCCACGCCGTCCGCCAGCGCGACCGGCAGGCGGCCGCGGACGCGTTGGCCCAGGCGGCCGCGGGGTTCGAGGCGTGCGGCGCCGTCCGCCGCCATGAGCGCGCCCGGCGGCTGCTCGCCCAGCTGCACGCCTGTGAGAGGCAGGGCGTGGCCGTCATGGGCGGCCTGGACTCGTTGACCGGACGGGAACGGCAGGTCGCCGAGCTGGCCGCGCGCGGCTGCACCGCCCGGCAGATCGCCGAGCTGCTCTACATCGGCAAGCGCACCGTCGAGAGCCACCTCGCCCGCGTCTACCCCAAACTCGGCATCACCTGCAAACAGCAGCTCATCCGCCACGCCGCGCGGCTGGGACTGCTGCGTAGTCATGAATGACTACGCAGCATGGCGCAACGCCAGGGACGTGCCCGCCCGCGCGGGTGCGATCGTCGCGCGGCCAGCGGGGATCGCTGCGGGGATGCGGCCTGACCGACCTGGCACGCGCCGGCGCACGCGCCGTCAAAGACTCACCTGAGCCACCCGTACCCAAGGCTGGGGTGGGCGTGCGAAACCCGTAGGTTCTACGGAAGACCGCGCCAGCAGAGATCGTTACGATCCCCACGATCAGAAGCACAACGATCCCGCGCGATGCCGAGCGGCGGATCACGGCGGTACAGGTTAGGGCAGCATGAAACGATGGACGGCGCGAGGGCTCTTGATGTCAATCGGAGTCACTGAAGAACCCAAGAGCCGTGATTATTTTGGAACAGCAGAGGCGCCTGTGCTGTGCATGCAAGAGGCCAAGATCGTGAGCGTCCACAGCGGCAAGGTCCTCGAGGTCAGGTATGGATCAAAAGCCGACGGGGCGCCGATCGTGCAGTCCGCAGACCGGGCCAAGGCGCATCAGCGGTGGCAGGTGATCCCGGCTGACGGGGTCCACCAGATCGTCAACCTGCACAGCCGCAGAGTCCTCGAGGTCACGGCCGCATCGACAGCGGATGGGGCAGCGATCATCCAATGGCATGACAACAGCGGGGAGCACCAGCTGTGGCGCCTGGTCCCGGTGACCGCGGACCTGTACAAAATCGAGAATCTGCACAGCGGCAGAGTGCTCGATGTCAAAGGAGGGCACACAGACGAAGCAAGGGTTGAGGGCGCACCCATCATCCAATGGGAGGACCTGAACGCGGCGAACCAACGATGGCGCCTGGTCCCCTCATGGCTGGGCGCATGATCTCATCGGAACAGCGCAACTCCTACTACAGCTTTCGGAGGCAGCCATGGAAGAGTCCGCGTGGGATGGCAGAGTGGTCAGAATTGTCAGCCGCCGCAGCGGGTATGTGCTCACCGCTCCAGACGCTTCGCAAGGTGCATGGATCGTCCAGTCGAAGGATGACGGGCTGGACCGCCAGCGGTGGCGGCTGACCTGGATCAGCGAGCCCGACGCCTACAAGATCGCGAACCTGTACAGCGGTAAAATCCTTGAGGTCCTGGCGGCAGATCCAGCAGATGGGACGCCAATAAACCAGTGGGACGACAACGGCGGGCGACACCAGCAGTGGTACCTGATTGAGCACACGGACGCCGCCGGCTCCTTCTACCAGATTCAGAACGTCGGGACCGGTGGGTCCGCCGACGTCAGGGGCGGACCGGACGGCGACGAATCGCTGGCCGATGGCGCACCGATCATCCAGTGGGGCTACCAGGGAGTCATAAATCAACAATGGTTGATCTCTGAGTGAGGGCTGAGCTGAGCCTCACCTGGCATGGCCATGCAAGGTGAGGCTGGTCGAGGAAGGAGCGCACAGGGTGACGCAGTGCTGCCCGGGCGATGCGGACAGAAGAATTGCGTCAGCGGTGCGGCCCGGTTGCTGTTGGGAACGCGATGGACTGCATCGTGCGGACGACGGCCCTGCATCTGGAGGAGACGCATGCATGTACGCGCTGACGTATTGCGGGATGGGCTCGGTCGTGCTGACGGTCGCTGGTCTGGCCAAGATGGGTCTGGCGCTGCTGCGCGGGCAGGGTCAGCGCAGGTGACCGCCGGGGGGCCGGGCGTCCGGCAAGCCCAGGCCGCGGCGCAGCCGGTTTCGCCGTCTGCTCTGGGCAGCGTCAGTGTGATCGTGCCAGCGCATAATGAGCAGGCCACCATCGAGCAGACCGTGCGCTCCTGTCTGCGCCAGACCCACCCGGTCGAGCAGGTGATCGTGGTCGCGGACAACTGCACGGACGCCACCGCCGCGCTGGCCCGCCGCGCCGGCGCGACGGTCATCGAGGGCAAGGGCGGCTCGAAAGCGGCGGCGCAGAACCTCGCCCTGCCGCACGTAGCCGGCGACCTGGTGTTGGCGATCGACGCCGACAACACCCTCGATGCCGCCGCGGTGGCTCATATCGTGGCCACGATGCGCGCCGGTTACGCCGGCACCTGCGCCGCCGTGCTGCCCACCGACACCGCCACCATCTACAGCCAGTACCGCATGCTCTACCACGCCATCGCCAACGGGTGGACGCGCCGGATGCACGACGCGCTGGGCCGCCAGCTGGTCTTGAGCGGCGCGGGCAACTGCCACCGCGCCGACGTGCTGCGTGAGCTGGGCGGCTTTCCTGACGACATCATCACCGAGGACTTCAACCTCACCTGGGCGCTGCACCGGCGCGGGCTTCCCGTCGCGTTCACGCCCAAAGCGCTGGTCTACACCCGAGAGCCGACCTCGCTGCGTGAGCTGTTGGGCCAGATGCACCGGTGGACATCAGGCTTCGCGCAGACCATGGTCAAGCACAGAGCGCCGCTGCTGGATGTGTCCTCGTTCATCGTGGTCGCCGCGCCGGTGGCGGACGCGCTGATGGGCGGGGTGGCCACGCTGACGTTCGTGCCTTTTCTGCTGCGCCACAGGTTCGCCGGGCTGTGGCGGTGGTGGGGTCGGCTGTGGGTCGCCGTCTCGCTGGCCAGCATCGGCGTGGCGATCCGCCAGGTCGGTGTCGCAACGACCCTGAAGTGCCTTCCCGGCTGGTTCGTGCTTCAGACGGTGACCGGGCCCGTGACGACGTGGTGGCTGATCCGCGAGTGGGTGCTGGGCCGCCACCTGACGTCGTGGACCGGCCGCTACGGCCGCAGGGCCACCATCACCCCGATGACCCCGCGGCGCAGAGCGACGCTGTCCACAAGCGTCGCGATCGCCAGCTGGGCGGGCGTGGCGCTGCGCAAGCGGCGCGACGAGCAGGCCCGGCCCGCTGTCACGGCTGGCGTGGCGGCTCAGGTCGCGCGTGTGGCCGGCCCGTCAGCGGCCCGGCCGGCACCGGCAGCGCGGGCCCCGCGGCCCGGCCTGAACGGTCACCGAGGAGGTGGCCATGCGTCCACGCCCAGCCGTCTGGAGAAGGCGGTGGACGCGAGGAGCCGGCTGGGCCCGCTGCGACCAGCCCTGCAGCGGCTGGTGACGGGCGGGGGTGGCGCTGAGCGTGCCGTGGGGGCGATGGGAGCGAGTCTGCCTGTGTGGCTGTACTGGGAGGGGCCGTGCCCGGAGTGGGTGCGCGCGTGCCATCGCAGTGTGGGACGTCACGCTGGCGACGTCAGGCTGCTGGGCCCCGGCGATTTCGATCGGATCTGGGACGTCGATCGCGACATCGATCTGTCGGTGCTGCATGTGGCGCATCGAGCGGATTTCATCAGGGCGTTTCTGCTTGCGCGGCTCGGCGGTGTGTGGATCGACTCCGACTGTTTGGTGATGAAGCCGCTGGGCCCGGTTCTGGGCCTTTTGGGCGCGCATGAGTTTGTGGGCTATTTCGCGCGGCGGGGGTGGATCTCGAACGCGTTCATGGGCAGCCGTCCTGGGGGTCGGATCGCCCTGGCGCACTATGCGCGCGTCTGCCGTGTGCTGCGATCTGGGCAGTCCCGGTCTTGGCTGTCTTTGGGCGCCTTGTCGCTGTTGGAGACGCTGCGCCAGTCAGGGGCGCCGTGGTATCGGATAGCCGTCGATCTGATAGAGCCGGTGTGCGAGAGCGATCAGCGGGCCTTCTTTGCGGTGGACTCGCCGCGGGGGCATGACCTGGCCTTCAATCCCCGCTCGATCTGCTACATGCTGTACCACAGCGCTGTCCACAGCTATGTGGGCGCTCATCCGGAGGCGGACCTGCTTGCCGATGGCACGTTCTTCCGCTATCTCCTCGACCGGAGCGACTCGCAGCGATAGCACACCCAGAAAGAAGAGTAGTTCGGGCAGCCGAAGGCCTGAGAGTGTCGCGGCACCACGCGCAGCGTTGTGGCATCTCAGGCGGTGTTGCGGGCTGCTGTTTTAAATATTTGGCAACCAAAATGACGAAAATTGTCCACCATCTCTATGGCGCTTGCCTGAGGTATATGATAAAACTAGAAGCAGTCAGGACGTTGGCTCCCGGACCGTCTGAGGAGACGGGGAAGCGTCAGTGCCGAGCCGGCACGGCTTCGGACCGCTCTCTTTGGCGTTGCCTGGCGGCAGACGTCTCGGCCCGCCCGTGATCGCTCATGGGAGAAAGCGCAAACGCTGTCTACGAGTTGGAGGAGTACCCCGTGGCTCAGTCCGTGCAGAACGCCCAGATCCTGAACGTCAACAGCAGGCTGGCTCTCGACGTCACCGATGATGGGACATCGGCGACCCAGAGAGCGCCGGACCCGAAGAGGGAAAGCCAGCGATGGAACATCACCCTCGTGAACGAGCACGACAGCCGCTACCTGATCGAGAACGTGCAGCGCGGTCAAGTTCTCGCGCCCGTCGGTGACTGGGAGGCCGCCTTCCAGCCGAGGGGCGGGCCACGTCAGGAGTGGAGGTTGGCCTCCCTGGGCGGGGATGTCCACCAGATTGAGAACCCCTACAGCAGCCCAAGTCGTGTACTCGAGATCTTCAGCGCGTCGACGGATGAGGGGGCGACGGTCTCACAGTACCCGAACCACGATGGAGCAAATCAGCGGTGGGAGCTGACCGCCGCCACGTCCACGCCCTCCCTACCTGGGCTGCCGGAGTATATTCAAGCCGGTGGCACAGGGTGGGCCTGGGGGCACGACGCCAATGGCATGCTCGGCAACGGCCAGACAATAGCCGATCAGCCGACGCCCGTGGAGGTCAGCTTCCCCCGCCGCGTTGCGGGGAAGGCCGTCGCTGTCGCCGCCTTCTGGCGCCATAGCCTGGCGGTGTTGGAGAACGGCAGCGTATGGGCCTGGGGACACGGCGGCGCCGGTCGGCTCGGCAACTGCCAGACAGGTGATCAGTGGGCGCCTGTAGAGATCAGCTTTCCCCGCAGCGTCACGGCGAAGGCCATCGCCGTCGCCGCGGGTGCCCACCATAGCCTCGTGGTGTTGGATGACGGCCACGTGTGGGCTTGGGGGAACGGCGCCAATGGCCGGCTCGGCAACGGCCAGACAGGTGATCAGTGGACGCCCGTAGAGGTCCTCATTTCCCGCAGCGTCACGGCGAAGGCCATCGCCGTCGCCGCAGGTGAGCACCATAGCCTCGTGGTGTTGGATGACGGCAGCGTGTGGGCTTGGGGGCACGGCGGCGCCGGTCGGCTCGGCAACGGCCAGACAGCTGATCAGTGGACGCCCGTGGGGGTACTCATTCCCCGCAGCGCCACGGCGAAGGCCCTCGCCGTCGCCGCAGGCTGGACGCACAGCCTGGCGGCGTTGGATGACGGCAGCGTGTGGGCT
>JBOGEA010000226.1:0-9484 GCA_050743205.1 Egibacteraceae bacterium
GTTGTGTGCTGGATCGCGGCGGTATACCGCCGGGATCCAGCACACAACCGCAGTGAACTCCGCTCGCTGCGGGCGGACGCTACCGGAAGTCGCCGCAATCGGGAACAGGCCGACAAGCCGCATTGTTGGCGCTCCCGCCCGAAACGCACGTCCGTGCGGACGCGCGAGATACACGGTTCAGGCAATCGTGTGCTACGAGTCTCCCATGCTCAGCGCACCCAAATCGCCTCCGCGATGCGGTCGCCGATCTCGTCGGTGCTCGCGCCCATGCCCGGCCCGCCCATCGCGCCGAGCTTCGCCACGGCCCCGGCGGCGGCCGTCTCAACGGCGGCGGCGGCCTGGGACTCGCCGAGATGCTCCAGCAGCATCGCGACCGACAGCACCGCGGCGACCGGGTTGGCCCAGCCCTTGCCGGCGATGTCGGGAGCGGAGCCGTGCACCGGCTCGAACATGCTCGGGGCGGCGCGGGTCGGGTCGATGTTCCCGCTGGCCGCCAGGCCGAGCCCGCCCTGCACCGCGGCGCCCAGGTCGGTCACGATGTCGCCGAACATATTGTCGGTGACGACCACGTCGAAGCGCTCGGGAGCGGTGACCAGGTACAGGCACATCGCGTCCACGTGCACATAGTCGGTGGCGACGCCCGGATACTCACGCCCGACCTCGTCAACGGTCCGCTGCCACAGGTCCCCGGCGTAGGCGAGCACATTGGTCTTGTGGCACAGCGTGAGTTGTCCGCGGCGGGCGACGGCACGCTCGAACGCGTCGCGCACGACCCGCTCGACCCCCCGCCTGGTGTTGATCGACTCCTGCGTGGCGACCTCAGCGGCGGTGCCCCGGTAGAGGACCCCACCCGCCCCCGCGTAGAGGCCCTCGGTGTTCTCCCGCACCACCACGAGGTCGCAGCGGTCGGGCGTCAACCCGGCCACCGGCGTGGGGACGCCCTCGAACAGGCGCACCGGCCGCAGGTTGACGTACTGGTCGAACGAGAAGCGCAGCTTCAGCAGCAGCCCGCGCTCTAGGACACCGGGGGGGACCTCAGGCGTGCCGACCGCTCCCAACAGGATGGCGTCGTGCCCACGCAGCTCCTCGAGCACCCCATCCGGCAGCGCCTCGCCGGTCCGCAGCCAGCGCTGCCCGCCCAGGTCGTAGTCCGTGGTCGTAACCTTGAAGCCGAACCCATCGGCGACCGCCCCCAGCGCCTTGCGGGCCTGTGCGATCACCTCGGGTCCGACCCCGTCCCCGGCGATCACCGCGATGTCATAGCTGTTCATCGGCGCAGTCTACGGCAGCGGCGGCGATCCCCACCGCGCACGCACCGAAACCCATACGCAGGTCTCCTCCGCATCCGGAGGAAAGCTGTACCTCTCCGAGCCTCAACCGTCGGGTGACCTGCCGACGCCCTGCACGAGCCGCGGCCAGCGCCGCCGGCCAGGTCGTAGGCTGCCGTCTGGGGCTTGAACCCGAACCTTCCGGCGGTCTGTTACGGAGGTGCGCATGGCGCAAGCGGTCCTGCACGGCACGGCGACCACGCTCCGCCCGATCGGCGAGGAAGACCTCGGGCGGCTTTTGGCCGTCCTCGACCAGCGCGAGGTCCGCCGATGGTGGGGCGCGTACGACCTCCACCGCGCACGGGCCGAATTCCTTGATGACGACGAGTTGGTGGTGTTCGGCATCGAGGTCGATGGCGAACTCGTCGGCTTGATCCAGTACGTCGAAGAGCCCGATGCCGATTACCGGCACGCGAGCATCGACATCTTCCTCCACCCGGGCTGGCACGGCCGGGGCCTCGGCTCGGACGCCCTACGGGCCCTCGCCCGCCACCTGCTCCACGACCGCGGCCACCACCGCCTCACGATCGACCCCGCCGCGGCCAACGCCAAGGCGATCGCCTGCTACCGGCGCGTGGGCTTCCGCGAGGTCGGCGTCATGCGCCAGTACGAGCGCGATGAGCACGGAGAATGGCACGACAGCCTGCTCATGGACCTCCTCGGGCACGAGCTGGCGTGACGATGCATGTGCTCGCCGCACGGATCCTGCTGGAGCCTGCCGACTTCCAAGCCTCGATCGCCTTCTACGAGGCGAAGCTGGGCTTGGCGCGCTTCCGCGAATGGGGCTCGCCCCCGCACCGCGGCGTCGTCTACTTTCTCGGCGGCGGCTACCTGGAGCTGCACGAATCCGGGGCCGGCGTGGCGGCCTCAGGAGTACGGCTGTGGCTGCAGGTCGCGGACGCGCGGGCCGCGTTCCAGCAGCTGACCGGGCGTGGGGTCCACATCGACGCCGCGCCTGAGCGCAAACCCTGGGGCCTGATCGAGATGGAGCTGCGCGACCCCGACGGCCTGCGCATCGTGATCATCGAGACGCCGTTGGACCACCCGCTGCGCAGGCGCCAGTGAACGGTCAGATCAGCTCGAGGATCTGTCCCCACCCGCCCTGGCCCGCGGGCTCCAGGACGTGGTCGGCCAGGGCGAGCGCCGCCTCGCAGCCGTCGCGCACGACGCACGAGACGAGGGCGGCAGACAGCAGCTCGAGGTCGTTCTCACCGTCGCCGACGGCCAGCACGCGCCCGGGGTCCAGCCCCTGCTCTGCGCAGAACGCGAGCACACCCTGCCACTTGCTCATCCCGAACGGGCGCGCCATCAGCGTCGCGCCTCCGTGCAGCACGTCACGGCTGACAGTGGCGCGGGCGGCGCCCGAGGCCCGGACGAGATCGGCGCAGGGCCGCAGGACCCGCGGATCACGGCCGCAGATGGCGAACGCGTAGACCGGTTGCGTGGCGACAGTGTCGGCGAGATCCCCCCGGCGGGCCCACGGCCCGAGCATCGCCAGGTGCGACGCGGAAGTCGACGGCCGCGCCTCGATCACGACGTCAGCGTCCGGCTGCTCGACGTACACGCACGGCGACAGCCCCGCCTCAGCGAAAGCGGCGAGGACGGCCGCGGCATGCTCCGGCGTGAACCTGTGCTCATGGAACAGCCGCCCGTCCCGCAGATCACGGCCGAGCGCGCCGTCGAGCAGCACGGCGGGCAGCACGAGGCCGCTGCGCGCGAGGCCGGCGGCAGCGCTCCTGGTCCGTCGCCCGGTCGCGACGAGGACCGGGATGCGCCGCTGGGCGAACTCGGCCAGCGCGGCCATCGTCAACCGATGGATGCACTCCCCGCCGTCCCACAGCGTCCCGTCCAAATCAGTCACGACCAGATCAATACCCGCGCCCACGCCGCCCGAGCCTATCCACCCGTCATGTCGCGCACCCGTCAGAATCATGCGCGAGGCCAGCCTATACTCCGCGTGACCAGGGGGGATGCTCTGAAGCGTTCGATGGAGGCGCTCGCGGTTTCCCTGCTCTCACGGGCCGGCGGAACAGGCCGCCATACGGGCGAGTGGCGGGTCCCGATTCTGGATGCCGCGACCTCGTCCGCGAAGATAGTCTCATGAGCAGCAGCGGAAACGCGATAGCCGATGGGTTTGAGGCGGTCAACCGCGAGCTGGTTGCGTGCCGGCGCTGCCCGCGTCTGGTCGAGTGGCGCGAGCGCTGCGCGCGTGAGAAGCGCGCGGCGTTCAGGGATCAGGAGTACTGGGGGCGCCCAGTGCCGGGCTTCGGGGATCCGGCGGCGCGGCTGCTGGTTCTGGGGTTGGCCCCGGCGGCCCACGGCGGCAACCGCACCGGGCGGATCTTCACCGGGGACCGCTCAGGCGACTGGCTGTTCGCCTGCCTGTGGCGCACGGGCTTCGCCAACCAGCCCACCTCCGTCGCGCGCGGCGACGGGCTGGCGTTGCGTGACTGCTATGTGACCGCCCCGGTGAAGTGCGCGCCGCCCGACAACTCACCGCTGATCCAGGAGCGCGACGAGTGCGCGCCATGGCTGGAGCGGGAGCTGGCGCTGCTGCCAGGCGTGCGTGTCGTGGTGGCGCTGGGCAGCTACGCCTGGGACGCCGCCCTGCGCCACCTCGGGCCCGTCCGGCCCAAGCCCCGTTTCGGTCACGGCGCTGAGGCGGGGCTGCCCGGCGACCGCGTGCTGCTCGCCTCCTACCACGTGAGCCAGCAGAACACGCTGACCAAACGCCTCACCGAGCCGATGCTCGACAGCGTCTTCCTCCGCGCCCGCCAACTCCTGCAGACCCGCCCGGCTGAAAGGGGCAGCAGTGCGGATCTACCCTGAGCCCGGCCTGGCCGACCTGCGCGCGATCCTCCATGAGCGGGTCGGCATCGACCCCGACGACGCCGCCACCGTCCTCGACCTGGCCGCGATCGGCATCACCAACGGCGCCTGGCGCAACGGCCCGGTCGAAGACTGGCACGCGCAGGGCCGCATCCGCGACGGCGGCATGCTGCGCGCCAACGTCGCCACGACCAAGCTGGTCCACGCAGTGCTCGAAACGCGTCTCGGCGGAGTCCTCGACACAGCGTTCAGCGATGAGCTGTTCCTCGCCGTCTTCGAGGCGCTGGCCGACCCCGATCGGGTGCTGCCCGACGGACGAACGCTCTGTGAACTCGCCGGCGAGGACCTGGACGAGTTGGTCGAGCACATGGACGGCGCGCTCGGCGCGATCGCCATCAGCGCCGAGCGACGCGGTGTCCCCTTCGCCCTGCTGAGGGCCGCCGCCCACGGCGGGCTCGCCTGCTCACGCTGGTGGGGAACACCGTGGTGGCCAGCCATCGTGGCCGCATTCATCGCGCGGCTGCCGGCCCCCCATCCGCGGTGCCGGACCGCCGCTGCCTCCACGACCTCCTGCTGAATGCGCCGGAAGAGCTGTCAGACGACAGCGCCCGGTTCTGCATCTCCGCTGGCCTCGGGCTCATTCCCAAGCCGATACGGACATGAAGGCCTCGAGCTGGGCCGGCGGGCAGCACGCATGCCCGTTCGCTGCGCCCGGGCCGCCGCCCGGGTGTCGGTGCCAGTCGTCGGCTCATCAGCCCGATCATCGACCTCACCGTGAACCGGTCAATGAGGGTGTCATACGCGCTATGGTGTCTGTATGACGATGATGAGTTTCCGAGTGGACGAGCGGGACGCGACCGCGGTCCAGCGCTGGGCGGACCGCCTTGGAATCGACCGCTCAGAGCTGCTCAGAGAAGCGCTGCGTGGCCATCTGGCGCGTCTGGCAAGCGAGGACGACGCCGCGACCTGGGAGCGGCATCCGCTTGATGACGCGGAACGTTCCCTCGCCCAGATCGCCGACTGGGGACCTGCCCAGGACTGGTCGGACTGGGCCGATGCGACGCGGTGAGATCTGGTTCGCCGCCACGCCCGGCGGGGATCGACCCGTCTTGGTGCTGACACGCGATCCTGTCGCGGGTCGGATCGGGTCGGTCGTCGTCGCGGCCCTCACCCGCACCGAACGGGGCTTGGTCTCAGAACTCGGCCTCACCGCCGCGGATGACGGCGTGCCGACGGACTGCGTCGTGAATTTCGACAACATCCATACCCTGGCGAGGTCGTCGTTCCGCCACTGTGTCGTCACTCTGTCGGCGGCTCGGATGGCGCAGGCCTGTCGCACGCTGCGTGATGCCACGAGCTGCTGAGGCTCGTCAGGGGGAGGCCGTGGCTGGCTCGGCTGGCATGGGCTCTGGGGGCAGCGTTTCACGGCTGCCGCAGAAGACGACGAAGGCGAGGGGGAGCACCTGGGCGACGCTCAGGGCGACGACGGCCCGGGTGAGCCAGCCGGGGAACACGCTGGCAACCTGCGAGGCAGACAGGACCGAGACGTAGAGCAGGCCTTGGCCGACGAAGATCGAGCCGGCGCCGACCGCCAGCGCGGTGAAGGCGCCCTCGCGGGCCTGCCAGGCTCGGCACGCGCCGAACAACCCGATCGCGATGAACAGCGCGGTCTGCACCGCCGTGAGCGCCGACTGGGTCAGCGGCACCGGCGTGGCGGTGAGGTCGTCCACGAGATGCACAAGGTTGGCGACCGAGATCACGGCCAGCACGACGGCCGCGGGCCGCACGAGGCCGGGCCAGACGCCGTCGTGCGGACGCGTGCGCAGGCCGGCCAGCGCGGGAACCGCAACCACGGCCAGCGCCCCCAGCAGCCACAGCCACGCCGGCTGCCCGGGAGACCACAGCAGCTCCCCGGCGACGAGCTGCTCCTGGCCGTCGTAGGTGAACGGGACCTCCCAGTCGAGCACTTTGGTGGTCCCGGTCGCACCGACGACCTGTTGGGGATCCTGACGGGCCATCCAGTGGATGCGGTGGTCATGCCAGGCGTAGCGGGGCTCGTCCGACACCTGCACCCAGTCCGGCTCGCCCTGCCCGACGCCCGGCGGCGGCGACAGCGTGCCCAGACGATCCTGGTTCAGGAAGTAGGCGCTGGAGTTGCGGTTGAGAAAGACGCCCTGGGGGTTGATCCGCAGGTAGGGCACCGTGCCCTGAGAGGACTGATAGCTCGGCACCACCAACTCGCCCCCGCCGAGGTTCACCACACCCAGGAACTCGTCGCTGTTGTAGATCCGCCAGGTGACGCCAGGCAGGTCCGGGGTGCGCAGGATCCGGCTGGAATAGTTCGTGGCGTCGCTGCCTCTCCCGTGCGCGAGCGCCGGCATCGCAGTCGTGACCAGCAGCATAATCAGGGCAAATCCAGTGGAGAGGACACGGGCAAGGACCCGTGCCGACACGGGAGAGCGAACCATGAAGGCCTTCACCTCTTGGTCTGGGATCGGGGGCAGATATCTCCACAACAACAGTGCGGCGTAGGGGCCGCCCAGTTCCTTCGGAAGATCAGAACAATTGAAGTTGCATGAAGAGCAATAAAACTTTGCGGTCTCTGGCGTACGTAAGGCGCTGGGCGGCCTCCGCCAGGCTCACCCATTCCAGCCGGTCGACCTCGCGTGTCGGCATGAACCGCCCATCCAGCGCCCGCATGGCCCACCAGCGGACACTCTTGTCCCTGCCACGGAACTCATAGCGTGATTCGCCCAACTCAGGGCCGACCTCGACACGGTACCCGGTCTCCTCCAGCACCTCGCGGATCGCCGTATCGAGATCCGTCTCGCCGTCGTGGCGCTTGCCCTTCGGGAGCGTCCAGTCGTCATAGGACGGCCGGTGCACCAACGCGACCTGAATCACGCCCGACGGAAGCGGGCGCCACAGGACACCGCCGCCTGCGCGGACAAGCTTGGGCACTGCCCCAACGTCTACCATGGCGGGCACGCCGCGCTGGAACCAGCTACGGTTACGCCTTCCGTTTCATACTGCGACGAAAGCTTTGAGAGTAGGGGTCCGTGACCGACTGGATGACGATCCGGGTGGCGCTCACCGGCCACGAGGGAGTGCGGCTGGTGCCCCAGCCCGGACGGGTGCTGCTCGTCCACGCTGACCATTCGTTCGCTGACTTGGCGGATGCGATCGACACCGCGTTCGCACGCTGGGACCTGACCCCGGTCCATGAGTTCGCCGTCGAGGGCCGACGGCTGGCGGCCGAGCCCGAGGCGTCGGAGTCTGTCGAGGACAGCGACGAGGTCACGGTCGGCGAGGTGGGGCTGCGGCCCGGCGCGCGGTTCAGCTACGTCTTCGATCCGCAGAGGCGCTGGACGCACGACTGCACCGTGCAGAGAGTCGGCGTCGATCCGTACGAGCTGACCGGCGACGAGCCCGAGCTGCCCACACCTCTGCTCGGGTGGGGCACGATTCCGGACCAGTACGGGCGCCGGAGCGAAGACGAGGGGGAAGAACCTCTCACCACACCCGACTTCGACGACCTGATGGACGACTTCGACATGGAGGCTGAGCTCGCGGCCTGGGAGGAGGCCGAGACGGCGTCATGGGATGCGGTCTCCAAGGCGATCAGCGGCATCAGGCGGCCGCTCCCCGTCGCGGCGCTGACTGAGGCGGCCACCCTTCTTCGCGCCGAGGCCGCCGAGCCGTACTGGCCCCACGACGTCCTGTTCGCCGCCAGTGGCATGGCCACCGACGAGCTGCCCGCCGATGACGAGCAGCTCTGGCTCGAGCTGGCCTGCGGCGTCGTGTCGCCCCGCCAGGACACGCCGCTGGCCCCCGAGGTCGAGGCCGCATGGCTCACCCTGGAGCTTGCCGACTGGGCCGGCGCGGCCATCGGGCTCGTCCGGGGCGGCATCGGTACGTCCGCAGAGCCTGAGGATCTGATCGGTCTGATCGAGGCCTGTCCCGAGATCGATCTCGACGACACCGACCCCGACGACAACCTTGTCCTGTCCATCGGGTTCGAGACCGTCGTGGTGCTCTGGAGGGCACTCGGCGCCGTAGACGCCGACCGGCGGCTCACCGCCCTCGGCCTCTGGGGCATCCCCGAGGCCCTCCGCCTCACCTGGGGCGGCTGACCCCAACCCCGCCCCCCGCCTCACCTGGGGACTGACCCCACGCCAGCCCTCCGCCTCACCTGGGGACTGACCCCAACCCCGCCCCCCTCCTCACCTGGGGACTGACCCCACGCCAGCCCTCCGCCTCACCTGGGGACTGACCCCAACCCCGCCCCCCGCCTCGCTACTGGTAGCCCTCCGCGGCGGCGCGGATCCAGTCGAGCAGGTGGGCGGTGCGGATCGAGTCGTCGATGGGCAGCGGCAGGGGCGCGCCGGTCGTGACCGCGTCGGCGAACGCCCGCACCATCCGCTCGTAGGGGTCGGCCTGCCACGTTCCCAGCGTCTCATCGCCCCGTACGATGATCGCCGGCTCGTCCCGCCAGGCGGTGAACGCCCGGGGCACGTGCAGCGTGGCCTTCGTGCCGATGATCTCCAGATGCTGGTGCTCGGACCCATCGAAGCTGGCGTGGAGCGTGGCGAGGATCCCGGACTTGAACCCCAGCAGCGCGGCGATCGTGCCGTCCACACCGGTCGCCCAGCAGCGCTGCTCAGCCCGGACGACGTCCGGCTCCTCCCCAGCCAGCCAGCGGATGATCGCTGCGGCGTAGAGCCCGATGTCCAGCAGCGCTCCCCCACCGTGCTCTGAGCGCGCCCGGTAGTTGTCGGCGACCCGCATCGGGAACGCGAACGCCGCGTGGATCAGCCGCACCGCCCCGACCCCCCCGCCGTGCACCAGCTCGAGCAGCGCGTGCGTGCGGGGATGGAAGCGGGTCATGACCGCCTCCATCAGCATCCGGTCGTTGCGGGCAGCCGAGGCGGCCATGCGGATCGCGCTCTCAGCATTGACCGACAGCGGCTTCTCGCACAGCACATGCTTGCCCGAGTCCAGCGCCGCCACGGCCCAGTACTCGTGCAGGTCGTTGGGCAGGGCGACGTACACGGCGTCCACGTCGCTGGCCGTCACGACCTCCTCATACGAGCCGCGGGCCCGGCGCACGCCCTGCGTCGCCGCAAACGTCCGCGCCCGAGTCAGCGACCGGGACCCCACCACAGCCAGGTCGTGCCCGCACGCACGCATGGCCGGTGCCACCGCCCTGGTCGCGGCGAATCCAGGACCCAGAATTCCCCAACGAAGCATCCCCGAAGGCTACCCCACGTGCTGAGAACCGCCGGCCGTCAGTCCCGGGCGAAGCGAAGCGGAGCGCGGTTCGGGGG
>JBOGEA010000227.1:0-9447 GCA_050743205.1 Egibacteraceae bacterium
CAGCACAAAACCTCAGTTAACTCCGCGCGCTGCCGCCCCTCCCGTCCATGCCTCGACGGGGGGCGCGGGCCCGTTAGCTGTTGATCGGCCGCGCGCTCGGCCTCGCGGACCGGGCCGAGGCGTTGAACGCGCAGGTCGAAGCGCTGTACGCCGCCGACCGCCGGGCGCACCCGGAGTTCCGAGCGCGGCACGGCCGTGATGGCCGAGTACTTCTCCGACACGGCGCGTGTCTGCGGCTCAGCGGAGGTACGAGCGTTCTTCTTGCCCGCGGTGGGCTTCGAGGTCCCCAAACTCGCCATGACAGCACCACGGCGACCCCGTCACCGTGGTGCTGTCATGGCGCGACCACCTCGGCGGCGGATTCTCCATTCCGTGCCATGAGGCGCCTGTTATGGCGGCCACGCCCTTGGCACGGATCGTGCCACACTGCGGTATGGTGTGCCGCATGGCGACCAGGAAGGTGACGATCACACTGCCCGAGGACATCCTTGGGCGGATCAGGGCGCTGGCAGCTGAGCAGGGTCTGCCACTGTCGACCTACCTCACGAGAGTGGCCGAACACCATGCCCGGGTGCAGGACGGGCTCGCGGGGCTGCGGGAGTGGGAAGCCGAGGAAGGGTCCCTCACCGTCGAGGAGCGAGACCGGGCTCGCGCGGAGATCGCCCGCGCCGACGCGATCATCGCCCGGTCTCGGGAAGCTTGCGCGTGACGAACCCGAAGCGTGGACCAGTGGTCTATGACGCCGGAGCGCTGGTGGCTGCCGACCACGGGACGCGCTCGATGTTTGCGCTGCACGGGGGTCTTCTTGACGAGGCTCGGCAGATCATCGTGCCCGCCCCCGTCCTTACCCAGGCCTGGCGGAACAGCTCTCGGCAGGTGCGCCTGGTGCGGCTCCTGCGCGGGTGCCTGGTCGCACCGACGTCGGAAGGGATAGCGAAGGTCGCCGGGGAGCTGCTCGGCAGGGCAAAAACGGCGGATGTCGTGGGCGCGATCGTGGTCAGTACCGCGATCCGCTATGAGGCTCGGGTCGTGACCAGCGATCCCGACGACCTGGAGCGGCTCGTGCAGGCGTCGGGCGTCGGGGTGCCGATTCCGTTGATCGTGGTCTGACGGCCAGCGATGTCTGCCCATGGAGTTAGCCCAGCCTGACGGATCCGCGCCGAGCGGTATCCGCGGAGCGATGGCACCCTCCGCGGCTTTTCACCGGTCTGGCTCGCAGGGAGCCTCGGCGGTCGACAGAGCGCCGCCGCTCGGCCCAGGGCCCAGGGCCGGGTGCTCTGCTGGCTGGCGGCCCCGCTCGCCGCCATCGAGGCGCCGTCATGACCACGACCCGTTCGCCCCGTCGATGAGCCGACCCGCGCCGCCCGCTGCTGGGACGGTCAGCCCTGGAGCGGGTTCGACCGGCTGACCGGCGCCGGCGCGCTGGGAGTGCTGACCCCTCATGCCAGCCTCTGGCTGGGGCCAGGAGGCGACGGCATCCTCTGCCGGCTGGACGTTCACCGATGACCGGGATGTCGACGTCACGCCAGCGCCGGATTCCCACGAACCGTGGAGACCGCACGGGGATGTCCACATCCGCAAGCGTCCCGAGCGGACCGTCACGCTTGGCGCCGAGGCCGACGCGGTCGTCGCGCTCGGGCGGACGCCGGTGGCGATGTCCGGAGGCTTCCCCGACCGCGGCGTGGCGACGGGTGGCTGCGCGACCGGCTCGGCGGTCAACAGGTCGAGTGGCTGTCGGCCATCGCGCCAACCGTCACCTACGTACGGGCCCGGGCGTCGATACGTGGCAGGAGCAGACTCTGCAGCCGGGCGCGCCCTGGCTGCCGACGAGGCCGCACGCACCCGCGGTGGCCGGCGTCGAGTCGAGGATCGAGCGGCTCCGCCTGGATTTCGAGGGCCTGACCTGCTCACTGTCGTACTACTGCGAATCTGGCGCTATCGCGGTCGTCGCCAGTCCCGAGGACTCCGCAGCGAGGTTTTCCAGTCCCTTGGGTTCGTGATTACCCCAAGATCGAGGCGCTGGCCGGTGGCGCGGTCGACAGCGAGACCATCGGGCTGGAGCAGCTCCAGTGCTGGACGCGGTCATGACTCATGCCTCTACGGAGTTGCGAGAGGAGATCGAGTCCAAACCGCTGTTCGCCAACCTGCCCGCGGTTTCTGATGATCTGCCCCGGGGCACATGACGGTGGCTTGGCGCTCATCACGTCTTCTCGCATGGCGATTTGCAACGAATGCGTCAGGGACCGCTCAGCGCATGGCCTGGTCGATCTCCGCGAGGATGTCTGGGGTGAGGCTCGGGATGACGTCGAGGCGCCCAGGTTCTCGTGGACCTGGGCGACGCGGCTGGCGCCGGTGATGACCGTGGAGACGTGTGGGTTGGCCGCGCACCAGGCGATCGCCAACTGGGCCAGCGAGCAGCCGAGGCGCTCGGCCACGGACGCCAACCGGCGGACCTGGTCGTTGCGGCGCTGGTCTGTCAGCAGGTCGCGCAACCACTCATAACCCGGCAGGGTTGCGCGGCTGCCTTCGGGGATCCCGTCGATGTACTTGCCGGTGAGCAGCCCCGACGCGAGCGGGCTCCACGTGGTCAGTCCGAGGCCGATGTCGTCGTACAGCCGGAGGTACTCTCGCTCGACTTTGTCCCGCTCGAACAGGTTGTACTGCGGCTGTTCCATCGTCGGCTTGTGGAGATGGTGGCGTTCGGCAATCTCCCACGCGGCCCGGACCTCGTCGGTCCGCCACTCCGATGTCCCCCAGTACAGGGCTTTGCCCGCGCTGACGATGTCGTGCATGGCCCACACGGTCTCTTCGATGGGCGTGGCGGGGTCGGGACGATGGCAGAAGACGAGGTCGACGAAGTCGAGCCCGAGCCGTTCAAGAGAGCCGTCGATGGCGTGAAGCAGGTACTTGCGGTTCAGCGTGTTGCGATTGTTCGGGCTGTCGGTGAGCCCCCAGAAGAACTTGGTGGAGATGACGTATGTCTCCCGGCGCCAGCCCAAGGCGGCGATGGCCTTGCCCATGAGCCGCTCAGCGTCGCCGCCCGCGTACTCCTCGGCGTTGTCGAAGAAGTTGACACCGGCGTCGTAGGCGGCCGCCAGGCACTCGGTGGCTTGATCGATGTCGAGTTGGCCGCCGAACGACACCCAAGACCCGAAGGAGAGCACGCTCACCTGAAGGCCGGCACGACCGAGGCGACGATAATGCATTCTTATAGTCCTTTGTGTGCTTCCCCTCCAGCGGGCACCTCCACACGGATTGTATGGGCCACCCGGCCGGTGTCGCGGGGTGTCAGCGGAGCAGCCCGTTGTGGCCGAGTGAGTAGCGGCCGGGTTGGGGGTAGACGCACAGGCCGTGGGGGCCGTCGCCGACCTTGATGCGGGCGAGCAGCTGGCCGGACCGCGTGTCGATCGCGTACACCTCGCCGTGGTAGCGGCCGGTGAGCCAGAGCACCCGTCCGTCGGCGGAGACCCCGCCCATGTCAGGGCTGCCGCCACCGGGCAGCCTCCACGTGGCGGTGACCTGCTGGGTGGCGAACGAGACGACCGAGATGGAGCCCTCATCGCGGTTGGACACGTACACGGCGCGGGAGTCGCGGCTGACGTGCAGCCCGTGCGCGCCCCTGCCGGTGGGAACGAAGCCGGTGACCTGCACAGCGTCGCCGTCGATGAGCCAGAGGCCCCCGGCGTTCATGTCGGCGACGTAGAAGGCGCGTCCGTCGGGCGCCAGCCTCACGTCCTGCGGTTTGCTGCCCGCTTGGAGCTCCAGGACGCCGTCGACCTGCTTGCGCTCGACGTCGACCTTGACCATGTGCCCGCTGAACTCGCAGCTGGCCAGCAGGTAACGGCCGTCGATGCTGAAGTCCATGTGATTGACGCCGCGGCAGGGCACTGGCAGCGAGTGCTGGAGCTGCATCGTGCGGGGGTCGCGGAAGTCCAGGCGCGCCAGCCGCTCGGCGACGACGATCGCGAAGCGGCCGTCGGGGGTGAAGTAGAGGTTGTACGGGGCGTCGACGGGGATCGGCTGGCCGGGCTGGCCGGTGGCCGGGTCGATGGGGGTCAGGCTGTTGCCGACGTTGTCGTTGACCCACAGCGTCTTGAGGTCCCATGACGGTGTGACGTGCTGGGGCAGCCTGCCCACCGGAAAGTGGCCGACGACCGCGAATGTGGCCGGGTCGATGACGTCGACGGTGTTGCTCTGGCTGTTGGGCACGTACACCCGCTCAGGGAAGGCGCGCACCGCCGGGCTGAGCGCTCCGGGCCGGCCGTGGGCGTAGACATCGGGCGCGGCCGGCGGCGACGGCTCCGCTGGCGGGGCGCTGCCCGCGCCCGCTGGCTGCGTCTGTGTCTGCGTCTTGACCGTTTGGGTCTCGGCTGCCTGCTCAGCGCTGTTTCTGGGACTGCAGCCGGTGAACGCAAGCAGCACGACCACCGCCACTGCCCCTGGCGTCGAGGGCCTCAGGGCGGTCATCCTGCGCGTCATCCTGTTCGCCTTTCTGACTGGCCATGCGCTGACTCGTCGATGAACCGGCATGCCAAAAGCGCGGACTGGCGGCTCGGCGTACGTGGGCTTACATATTAGGAGCTGTTGAGAGGCGAGGTTCGAGGCTGACCCCGCGCCCGCGGTCGGACCAGGTCGTCGGGTGTCGACGCGGTTGGCGAAGGCTGTTGGCCATGGGTCGGGGAGTGTACCGACGCCTCCCCAAGACCTCGCACGCATGACAGTGTTGTGGAAACGTTGCCCCACCAGGTGGGGCAACATTTCCACAACACCTTTAGGCCGAGGCGGCTCCGGCCCGAAAAAGCACCAACGTCGATGTCGGTTGGCGAAACAGCAGCGGTGGCCTCGTTGCTGCGACGCGCTGCTATGTTCCCCGGGCACAGCAGTCCAGCGATTTGTGCCGTGCTATGGGCCGTGAGACGTCGCTCCAGCGTCCCAACCGCAAGGGGACGGCGGCTGGCGGACGCCGTGGCCAGGAGCTTCAGCGCCCGAGGGGCCCGCTGACATCCCGGCGGAGCGGATGGCCTGCGTTCTTGAGGGAGTATGAGAACAGTGTCCACAGCTTGAGCGGAAGGAATGCGGGGTTGACATGGCCGGCATGAGTGACCAGGAACTCAAGCCCAGCAGGATCGCGGGCTACCGAGTCGAGCGGG
Organism: Egibacteraceae bacterium; assembly: GCA_050743205.1. Lineage (GTDB taxonomy): Bacteria > Actinomycetota > Nitriliruptoria > Euzebyales > Egibacteraceae > JBOGED01. The sequence goes on from JBOGEA010000227.1 coordinate 5,151, forward strand.
AACTGGGGCGCGGGGGCATGGGCGTCGTGTACCTGGCCCAGGATGTGCGCCTGGAGCGCAAGGTCGCGCTGAAAGTTCTGGCGCCGTTCCTGGCTGATGACGAGCAGTTCCGCAGGCGTTTCGTACGCGAGTCACAGACGGCTGCCACGCTTGAGCACGCGCACATCGTCCCGGTCTACAGCGCGGGCGAGGCCGGAGGGCAGCTGTACATCGCCATGCGTTACGTGGACGGCCGCGACCTGCGAAGCATCCTCGAGGCCGATGGCCAGCTGAGCCTCGAGCGCGCGCTCACCGTCGTCGCCCAGGTGGCTGACGCCCTCAACGCCGCCCACGCCGAGGGTCTGGTCCATCGCGACGTCAAACCGGCGAACATCCTGGTCGCCAGCCGCAGCGGTCATGAGCACTGCTACCTCTGCGACTTCGGCGTCACGAAGAGCGCCTCCCGCGGGGTGAGCCTCACCGCCGCAGGCCAGCTGCTCGGCACGTTCGACTACATCGCGCCCGAGCAGGTGGCCGGCAGGCCGGTGGACGGCCGGGCCGACGTCTATGCGCTGGGCTGTGTGCTCTACCAGTGCCTGACGGGGGCGGTCCCGTTCCCTCGGGGCGAGACCGCCGCTGTCCTGCACGCACAGCTGCACGACGAGCCGCCGCAGGGTCACCGCCCTGCGCCCCGATCTTCCGCCCGCGCTCGACGCCGTCGTGGCCAAGGCCATGGCCAAGCAGCCCGAGGACCGCTACCCGACCTGCGGGGAGCTGGCGCTTGCGCTGCGCGCCGCCGTTGGAGGCACAGGCGGCTCCAGCCAGCAGACCGGTGTCTTTGCCCTACCAGGGAGGCTGCGGCCGGCTCCCAAGATCCCTGCCCCGCCGCCGCGGCCATGCAAGGGACTGGTCCTGGGCGGCGCCGTGGCGCTGATCCTGGTCGCGGCCTCGGCGGCTGCCGGCGTGCGCGCCTTCAACTCGGCGTCCCCCGCCGCGGTGGAGAACGTGTTCCCGAACGCAGCCGAGCGCGAGCTGATCGGCCAGGCGCCGGTCGCCTTCCGCGAGACCTGCGTCCGCAACGAGATCGCCGGGGCAGCCTCTGTTCGCTGCACGTCCGACCAAGGCGCCCACGAGATCGTGCTCACCCGGTTTGCATCCCAGCGTGCGGCTGAGGACGCCTACAACCGTCAGGCGAGCCGCGCGGGGATCAGCAGGGACACGGACGACTGCGGCAACAGCTACCGGGCCGAGCACGCGTATGAAGGAGAGCGCGGCGTGACCGGGCGGGTCCTGTGCCATCGTGACAACGGGTCGTCGGTCATCGCTTGGGTCAGCGACGGGGAAAAGCTGACGCTGCTGTCGGCGACACGGCCCGACGCCGACCACGCCCAGCTCTACAAGTGGTGGGTCGAGCTGGTCGAGCGCCGGCTCCTGCCCGGATCTCAGGAGACGCCCGCGCTTCAGGCTGCGCCGGTGCCTCAGGCCGCACCTCCGCCTGCGCCCGGGCCTCACCCACCTCAGGCCGCGCCTGCCTCCCCGCCTCAACCTCTGCCGGTGCCGCAGGCCGCACCCCCGCCGCAACCTCAGGCGCCGGCCTTCACCCCACAGCAAGAGGAGCTGATCGCTCACGTTCCCGCCTCGTTCAGGAGCACCTGCAGGCCCTCAGACGATGACATTCGGGGGGCGATCGCGGTCGTGGCGTGCGGCCCCACCTCAGGGGCGGGCCTGGTCAAGTACGTCCAGTTCACGGACCTGCGGAGCATGTACAGGCTCTACCTTCGCCGGGCGATGCTGGTCCGTCCCCCCGACGGGCCGACGTGCGACAGCGTCCCGCCTGATTTCCACGCAGAGAGCCGCTATCAGGCTGATGGTCGTGGTTCCGGACGTCACCTGTGCTTCACCAACGACGACGGTAAGCCGCAGACCGAGTGGACCAACGAGGATCTGCTGATCTACGCCGCCGCGGAGGGCAGCGACGCCAGCGCTCTCATCGCGTGGTGGCGGGCCGCTGGCCCTGTGTGAGTCCCGTGGCCAAGCATGGCCAGACCAGTAGAGTCATCGGGCGACCGACCGGGAGGAGCGAGCGGTGAGGATCATCTGCCCCGTGAAACGGGTGCCGGACACGGCGGCGCGCAAGCAGGTCAACGCGGACTGCACAGTGGACCGCCAGTCTGTGGAAGCGGTGCTCAACGCCAACGACGAGTGGGCGATCGAGGAGGCGCTGCGGATCAAAGAGCGGATCGGCGCCGAGATCGTCGTGCTGTGCATGGGCCCTGTGCTGGCTCACGCCACGATCCGCAAGGCGCTGTCGTACGGCCTGGACGCCGCGATCCAGGTGACCGACTCTGCGCTGCATGGCTCGGACGCGGTCGCGACCGCCCGGGTGCTGGCCGCTGCGCTCAAGGACGAGGCGTTCGACCTGATCATCATGGGCAACCAGTCGTCGGACGCGCGCACGATGCTGGTGCCGGCGATGCTCGCCGAGTTCTTGGACCTGCCCGCGCTGACCTACTGCAGGAAGCTCGACCTCGACGGACGGACGCTGACCGCCCAGCGCGAGACGGCGACCGGCCATCAGGTCGTGCGCGCCCAGATGCCCGCGGTCGTCAGCGTTGTCGAGGCGATCAACGAGCCGCGCTACCCGTCGTTCAAGGGGATCATGGCGGCCAAGAACAAGCCGTTGACCACGCGCAACCTGGCGGGGATCGGGGTCGATGCCGCTCAGGTCGGACTTGACGGGTCGTGGACGCAGGTGCTCGACATCACGGCGCGCCCGTCGAAGGACGCCGGCAGGAAGGTGACCGACGACGGCTCAGGGGTGGTCGGCGCTCAGGCCGTCGTCGACTTCCTTGTTGAGCAGAAGCTGATCTGAGGGGTTGGGACATGGCTGACATCCTGGTGCTCGTCGATCACGATGAGGGCGCGCCTCGCAAGGTCACGAACCAGATCCTCACCGCCGCGCGGGTTGTCGGGCAGGGGTCGGTCGGCGCGGCCGTGTTCGGCTCCGGCGCTGCCCAGGCCGCCGCGCCGCTGGGGGCGTACGGCGCCCAGACGGCTTATGTGTGGAATTCTGGGGACATCGAGGCCTACGCGACCGGGCCCGCCACCGCCGCCTTGTGCGCGGCGGTTGAGAAGTCCGGCGCGCGGATCGTGCTGTATCCGGCCGACCCGTTCTTGACCGATGTCGTCGCTCGCGCCGCGGTGCGCATGGAGGGCGGGGTGATCACTGACGCGGTCGACCTGGCGCTGGACGGCGACCGGATGGTCGCGACGAAGGCGATCTTCGGCGGGGACATGGTGTCGCGGTCGCGGGTGCGCGGGGAGCGGACCCAGTTCATCGGGGTCAAGCCGAACGCGTTTGAGGCGCGGGAGTCCGGCGGCCCGCCGGCCGAGGTCGTCGCGCTGGACGTGGCGCTTGGCGAGCGGGACAGGCGTGTGGAGATCGTCGAGGAGGTCGAGCAGTCCGGCGGCGGCCGGCCTGAGATGACCGAGGCGTCGATCATCTGCGCGGGCGGACGCGGCCTGGGGGAGGAGGGCGGCTTTCGCCTGATCGAGCAGCTCGCCGACGCGCTCGGCGGCGCCGTCGGCGCGTCCCGCGCCGCGACCGACGCCGGCTGGTACCCCCACCAGCACCAGATCGGCCAGACCGGCAAGACCGTCTCCCCTCAGCTGTACATCGGCGCGGGCATCTCTGGGGCGATCCAGCACCTCGCCGGCATGCAGACCTCCCAGCTGATCATCGCCATCAACAAAGACGGCGGGGCGCCGATCTTCTCGATCGCCGACCTGGGCGTCGTCGGCGACCTCCACAAGATCATCCCGCCCCTCATCGAGGCGATCAACGCCCGCAAGCACTGAGCCCGAAGCCGGAGGTGGTGTCGGCTGAGGACCGGATTCCGGAACTGAGCCGACACAGCGCGTTCGAGGGTCCGGGGGTTAGGCCCAATGCTGGTGTCTTTAGGGGTTTGCGCTGCTCAGGGCAGTATGGGCGTGGGTGGGTGGGGCCAGCCGGTCGGAGGGCAGGATCGTGAGGGTGTCCGCTGACGGTCGAGGGGGCTGTGGCTGGTTGCGGTGACAGGCTCGTTTGACGGGGTAGTCAGACATCTTGCGTTTGACGACCCGGGGGTTGGTCCGGCCCCGACGGGCGGGCAGCAGACGGCAGCGGATCTCAGCGGCGGCCCGGGTGAACGCGTCTACCAGGCGTTTAGGGGGAAAAAGCCGCCTGGTCGGTGACCTGGCGGCGGATGACCCGCAGCGACTGGATGAACGATAGGCGGTCGGGGTCTTCCTCGGCGTCGAGGGCCACGGTGTGCATCAA
>JBOGEA010000228.1:0-9422 GCA_050743205.1 Egibacteraceae bacterium
CGTCGCTGTCGGGCCCGGCAGCGACCCCGGGCAGCTCCACGGATTTCCCGAGCGGGGCTGGTGGCCCGAGGAGGGCACCGCCGGTGCGCAGGTAGCAGACAGGCGTAGCCCACTCACGCCCGCCGGGCTGGTCGGAGTCGATCTGGCGCCGACCATTGCGCAGTGCCCCCTCAACCGTGTTCCCCTGAGAGAGGGACTGGTAGAACGCCCGCATGAAAGACTGATAGGCGGATGGGTCGATCGGCCCCGCCCAGCCCACGACCGCAGGGACTGCCCTGCTGAGGTACTCGGCAAGCCGAAGGCTGTCCTCAACGCCCACGACGACGAGTCTCACGTCGCCGTATTGGCTGAGCGCCTCGCGCAATGTGTCCGAGTTGACGACTTGACCCTGACAATGCAAGACATGCGGGTGCACGTCCGTGAGACGGTCCAGAACCTCGCTCGGACGGTCAAGCACGTCGAACTCGACCCCGGGCGCCTCAGAGACTGCGCGAGTGATGATCCGGTCCTCGTCCAGCCCGCGGCCCGGGGGAGTAACCATGGCCAGGACCCGCAAAGGAGGAGGCGCCGCCTGGAGCGGCTCACCCGCCTCGGACGACACAGGTCCGCGTACGACCGACCACCCTGTCGACAGGGCGATGAAGTCCTTGAGCACCTTGTCGTCGTAGAGCAGCTCCCATGGAAGAGCGTCGATATCAGGGTCCGCGATGTCGAGGCGCACGCGCACACCTGTCCCCGGCCGCATTCCCTGCTCGACTGCCCGCTCGTACACGAGCCTCGTCCCGCGTTCGCTTACCAGTGATCCGAAGAGTTGCCGACCCAAGCTCCGCGCGTAGCCCGCGCTATCGAGTCTTGTGCTCCGCTGCGCCCAGGTCCGGCCGGAATGCAGCAGATCGGTGTCAACTGGAGATTCGAACCGAACCCCCTCGCGATGGTCCCCCAGCGTCGTCACCAGGCGCCGCTCGGGTCCGGTCCTCAGGATCTCCACCACGAACTCTACGTATGTCGCGACATCGTCGGAATTGAGGGTCAGTGTCATAATGTTTGTGATCCTCGTCCCATAACGGTTTCCGCCCTCCCCATTGTCCCCCTCGTCGGCTCAACGGGCAAGTGCCCTCACACGATGAGTTCGAGTTCCCCACTTGAGTCAGATTCGTTCTTAATGTCCCTGGAACTGCCCCTGGCATGCACACGTTGCCGATCGTATACTCACCCTGTGTGGGCGTTGCAAGGGGGGGTTCGTTGCGGGACCGGGGCAAGCTTGAACTTTGGCAGACCGTGCAGCAACGTTATATCGAGGAGTCCGAGCGGACAAGCGGCACGACCGCTGCTTCGAGTTGCTCTAGTATATTTCGGATCAAGTTATCCAATAACTGGATAAGGCGCTCGACCACGACGAGAAGTTGCAAGTTCACACGTGCTGAGCAGCGGGATTCTCAGCGAGGCGAACGCGCGCAACGGCATGACTCTCACCCTGCCCTCATCTGCTGATAATGCGTGCTGCAGGATAAGGACGATACATCTATAGCGGGAGCCGCCATGACAGTCCAACCCGTGGGTGGACTCGACTCAAAGTTCAAGGCGGCGGACGTCGCCGGACTAAAGAAGATGGTCGTCCCCCACCAGCCAATTCAGTGTGCTACCTGTGATGTCGAGGCCATCCCAGCCCGCTCAGTCGAGGAGGCTGTGGCGGAGCTTGTGAGGGCCGGGCCGGCGTTGGCTGAGTGGTTGGAGGCGATGGGTCAACGCTTAAGCGTCCTGCCGAAATGGTTGGCGGACGCCGTGAACAGCGCTGCACACATGAACGCCGCGACCCTTCGGAAACAGTTGGAGCAGCCACTCCGACTGACCACACAACACGTTGGCCGGGTTGCGGATGACCCAATGGGCACTGGGGATCTCCTCATCGATATCGTTGCCAACAGAGATTCAGTACTCCAGGTCGTCGGCGACGGAGGGACGGGCAAGACTTGGGCGCTTAAGCGGCTCGCTCTAGATCTGGGTGAACAGGCTGAAACAGAGATGAGGCGGAATGCTGCGATAGGTGACGTTCTGTGGCCGGTGTACGCCGAACTCCCGGCAGTTATGGAACACCTTGAGGAATTCGATTCGCCCATCGGGGGCGATATCATCAGCGCGCTGATCAAAGCTGCTGCTAAGGTGTTGGATCTCCCAGATCCTCACAACGCCACACGGCTTCTGGAGGATCGGATCTGGTCGGGCGGACGCGTTACCGTGCTGCTCGACGGGCTCAACGAGGTGAGGGTGAACCGGGAGAAGAAAGCTCAAGAAGCAGTGAAGCACCTCGCCTGCCATGCCGGATCGGCCGACAATCGCATCCAATTGGTGATGGCCGGCCGTGAGGCCTGGCTGATTCCCGACACTCCCCCAGGGGTCATCTGCAGGGTCCAGCCATTCGAGAAGGAACAGCAGGAGGCATTCCTCCAAGCATGGATAGGTGATTCCGCAACCGACGTGGCTAGGCTGTTCAGCAAACTCCAACAGGCACCCAACGCCGAGGATGCGCGCTGGCCGCTGTTCCTCGCCATGTGGTGCCTGTCAGTCGATCCGGTCACAAAAGAGCCCCCTGCGGACAGCATGGCCATCTACAATGACTGCCTGAACCGGATTATGAGCCTCGACTCAACCAAGAGCAGCGCCGAGCTGCGGAGGGACCACTCGATCAGGGTACGCAGAAGCGAACTTGCAGATATCGCCTGGGCACTCGCCGCTGATCGTGCTGGATGGAGGAAATCACTTGGAGCAAAAGAAATTGCCCGTGGGATAGAGAAGAGCACTTGGTCAGGTCGCCGCGTCGATGACGCGATAGGCGAGTTTGTCCAGCAGGGCACCCTTTTATGCCAGAACAACAAGTACTCCATATTCCACCAGCGAATGATGGAATACCTCGTCGCGGACCGGCTGAGCTGGCTCGCGGACGGGAGTTGGCTGGACATCCTTGATGTACACCTCAATCCCGGGCTCTCCTGGGAGCAGGTGGTGGCATTCCTCGCCGCTAGCCTCAAAGATCCCGGGCAGCTAGTCGATTATCTCGTGAAACAGTTCGACGTCGATCCGCAAAACATGTTCCGCTTCGCGGCCGGCCAGGCGTTGGTGCATCTACCGAGGGAAGACAGGCATTCACACATGCGCAACCGGGTTCTGCTCGAAGTCGAGGCGGTGCTGCACAGCACGATCAAACATGACCGGCTGCACGCTGCGGAGCTTCTGGGCCGCCTCGGCGACCCTGGGATCCAGGCCGCGAACCGCTGTGTCGCAGCGGGAGGAGACATTGACGCAGCCGTGAGGATCTACACGACCGACGGGAGTCCCGAATCCCTGAACAAACTCGCCGAGCTGGCCGGAAGCGGGACGACCGCTGTCAGCAAAAGCACCACAACATTGCCGACCTCACCGACAATCGTTGACCGCATTGAGAGATTGGTAAGAATTTCCTACGCCCCTGGCGCCCACATCGACACATGCAAATCTCCTGAGTGGGTATCCGTCTACGCCGATGCGGCCCCCTGGGTAGAGCGTCGTCTTCTGAAAGCCAGGTGCGGACCGTGGGTGCCCCAGGCGGCGTTGGGCCTCGTCCGCTTGTACCTCATGTGGCCGCGGAGAGAAGAGGACGCACTGCGGGCAGCAGGCTTCCTCACCCCCGACCGGACCGACCTCCGTGGCCGCGCATTTGCCGCCTGCCGAAGATATAAGGAAGCAGCAGAAGAGCATGAACGAGGCGCGAACCAGACCGGCCGCGGGCCTGTGGATCCGAACGAGGAGGCGTATCGTGCCGCCGAGGCACTCCTGTCTGGATACGAACTCCAAGGCGGCCCTGCTGACAACCTCGAGCGGGCAACCCGCCTCTGCTCGCAGGCAGGCCTCCGGTCGAACAAGGCCTCGTGGATGCTTGCAGTCGAGTTGCGGCTTGCTCTTCACGATGTCCCAGGCGGGCCAAGAGTTCATCAAGTCGCAAGAGAGGCGGCATTAGTTGATCCTTGTGTGGCGTTGATCGTCGGGCAGGCAATCGCGTTCGCCCATGGGCGACTGGGGGCCTGCCGCAATTTTGAGCGGCTCCGTTCGCTGGGACGGGATGCGGTCACGGCCTCATGGGGGTATCAAGCCCTCCGCTGCGCGCAGATGCTGCTTGAAGCCGCTGAGCCGCTCGCCCTCGACGGCCGAACGTATGTCGTCCAGACGTGTCTCGACCTCGTGAAGCAGGGCCTCGAAGAGATCCGTGATCGCTGGGGTGACCCGACAACCCGCAAATTTTCCGAAGAAAGTTCCTGAGAATCGACGATCGCGCCCCTAGCTAGGAGGGTAGTGAGGCGAGGGCGGCGACGGCCGAGCACGGCGGATGAAGTTGTGAGCGGGCCGTTGGAGAGATCTTTCAGCACTCTCCTAAGTCCTGGTGAAGGGCGGAGAGGTAGGTCATGCGGGGTGATGATGAGAGCCTGGATGCTCTTGGGCAGGAGCATCAGTCGGAGGGTGCACTGGCGCCACCTTCACGAGAGGAATGGCTGCGGGCGGGTCGCCGGATCGATGCCTGTACGCCCCCCGATGCTCACCCGGACGGTGCCAAGGCGAGCGGATGGGCGACGGTGGTGACCCCCTCGCCCGATGTTGTTGCCGCCTACTGCGATGGGTGGCGCGACCTCTGGAAAAGCGCCATCAAGCCGTCCCCTGTCGAGCGCTTCCAGTCGGTGCTGAACAGCATCAACCCGGGTCAAGCATGGGGCGACCAGTCGCGCGTCGTCAGCGTCGCCGCGCTGGCCTACAGCGCGACGCCGCGTGCCCATGAGAGCCTGTTCCTTGGTCTGCCGAGTGTGTGGAGACGGGTCGAGGCTGTATACGCCCGGATTGCCGCAGCCCAGCGGAGTGAATCGATGATCGATCTCAGGCTGCAGGCGGTCTACGCGGTCCTGCTCGGCTGGGGGACAGGACCGCCCCTGGGTTACGCAGGGTGGAGCCGCGCGACAGACAACCTCTCCGCCTCGGCGTTTCGCGACCTGCGTTTCCTGTGGAGACACCATAAGGTGCTGCAGCGGGGCGCCCCGCTCGACCTCGGCACTTCGGGTGATGGTGTCGGGCAACAGATCTATGGTCAGGCCCGTGCGGTGATCGTGGCGTGGTCGCAGGGAAGATGCGTCAAGGACTGCGCTTGCGAAGGAGCCGGCCACATCCGTGATTGGAAGCCCAAGCGGCACAACCTGTGGGATTTCATCACTAATCAATTCTTTAACACTTTTCCTGAAAAAATCACACAGACGCCCGCCTATCCGCTGCTGCGCGACCTGCAGTTCGATGTCAAGGCTGTTGCCTGGCCCATCTGTCCGCACCCGGACTCGGTCAGGGAAAGAATCGCGCGGGGAACGGTAACATCGCTCGGCGCGCGACCCTCAACCGGTGCTTTTATGTATCGGGCTCATGACTACCTTCCGCGCGACATCGGCATGAGTGGCTGTGCCACATGTCGTGCGGGTCACACCTACGCGCTTGCCTCCCGGAAGCTGCTCATCTTCCGACCAGAGTGGCAGGGGTTCCATAAACCGGATCACCTTCCACCTGGGCTTGAGAACCCCACTGTTCAGATGATGCGAGACCACAACCCCGGGGCCGACTGGTTCTTCATGTGCCAGAAGTCAAGTGTCGGATCTTGTCATCGGCTGTTCGTTTCTACCGCCAAGGATCTCCTGCCCTCACGCTGCGGAGTACCCCTGCTCAAGGACGGAGGGACTGTGCAGGAATGCGACGGCCGGCCGTCGTCCAAGGCGACGTGGGAGATCCTCTGGCGCGCTGACGAGCCGTCAGCGATGAGTCTGAGCGGACCTAACGCCGATCAGCTCGAGACGCGACCGCTGAGCACTTTGACGGTGCTGCCGGGGAACGTGTACCGGAAGCTGGCGCTGACCGCATACAGGGATTCGCTCGTCCGCCCGGATGTCCGCGCCGCAGAGCCGCTGGAGCGCCACCTGATGATGGACTTCGTGGACAACCTGCGGAGACTGCCGAGCTGCGTCGACCCTCTCGTGCCCTTCGCCACATTGCTGCTCCAGGCCGGAAACCAAGCTGCCGACTCGCTCGTCGGATGCTGGATCGTTCTTGACCTGCACGCCGAACAGTCGCCCTCCGCAACCTTCGTTGAGCGGCTTGGCGCAGCGCTCAACCAGCCATGGGCCGGTGAGCGTCTCCGGGCGGCATTGAGCGAAGATCATTGGTGCCAGGCCCGACTCGAAGCCATCTGTAACAAGACGGACGCGAGCATGGATGTCGTCATCGAAAAAGCGAAGGCTGGCGAAGATGACGCTTTGCCTCTTCTTGCCCGAATACTGAGTACCCAGATAAGGCGTTACTACGAGCGTGTTGAGAATGTCGCGCTCTTCGTCGTCTCCTGGGTGTACCCCCGGTATCCGAGGCTGGAAAGGGAAAGCGTGCCTCACGAGGTCCGAGCGCTGTGCAGGGCGATCGCTGACCCTCCGCCTTGGAAGGGATTCCAAAATTGCGATGAGATTCCAAGAGTGCTTGATGAGGTGCATGGGTTCGCGGCGGAGCGAAAATCGGAGAGAGCATTCTGTCCAGTGAAGCGCGAATTCATTATCCTCGGTCTGGCTCATGGACCATGTCCCTGTCATATTTGGGAGAGGAGGTGAAGCCCGATGATGAAGCCATCCCGGACGCGATACTCGTCCACGGTATTCGCGCCGTTAATCGACGAGCTGCTGATCACGCCAGGTAAGTCAGTGACGGTGGCGAACGGAGCGACGATTGTGATCTGTACGTGGACCAGCCCAAAGGCGCCCGGTGGCAAGTGGGTCGCGCACCTCACGATCCAAGCACAGTGCGCTTCACTCCACGTTCGGCTGGTCACATCGGACGGGACGACGCATATCCGCTGGCTGGAACACACATACATCGCGATCGACTCCCTCCCGCAGGATCCCTGTCGGCTGGCACTGTTCAGAGAGGTCGTCACGGTTGACCCCCCGGTCGCTGGAGCCGTCGTGCCAGGGGATTTCGAGGTGCCGAGAGAGGTGGCCGAGAGCCATGCCGGAAAGGAATGCCTGCGCTGGACCGGGCGCTCCCGCCGTGAGGTTACCTTGCAGCTAGAGCTGGCAAAGGGCAGCACCCCGGCCAGGGTGTTGGTGCGGGTCACGTCGCCGCATGAACAGGACGCACAAGGTTTTCTCATGTTGGGTAACCCTGTGAGGTCGCCCGAGGGGCCGGAGACGCTGCTGTGCCTCCTGTCGGCCTGGGACCCCGACGCCGGAACTTGGATAGGCCGCGTCGCCCTGTCAGCAAGCCAAATGGTATCCGTGAAAGCCCCTGTGCCCGATGGACAGGTTGTGCCTGCCTCCGCGCTGCAAGAGTTTTCAGAGCAGGAGCGGAATATGTCATTCAATGCAGTACTCGACACCGGAGACCCTGTCTCGGTCCAAGCATGGGTCAGGGCTGTCGAGCGCAGCGATCCGGACGTGTGGGCTCAGCTGCTCAACCATCTCCGCGCTCTTGCGAACGAGTCATCCCAGCGTGGCAACGACATCGCAGACCTGTATGGCCGAAACCTTGAAGGGTTGATCCGCACATGACCTGGCCGACGATGGAAGACATCAGGAAGGGATCCGGCACCGGCAACCCTGGCTGGGTCCTGGCCTGCCGGCAAGCGGTCCTCGACTCCTCGCAAGCCGGGCGGAACATCCCGCTGACGATGTTGACCGATGAGCCGTCGCCCCAAGGCGATCCCTCCCCGATCTGGGAGTGGTGGCGGGCCTGGCAGGAGGTCGTAGCGGATCCGCATCGTGGCTATTATGCCCGCCAAACGTTCAGCGGCCTTCTGCCGGTGACCTGCGCGGCCGCCGTGACAGCCGAAGCACGGCTTGCCCGCACCCCCGGTCGTCCTGACTCTGATGCCCGTGAACTCGCTTTTCTCGTGTGGCTCACGGTCGTGCTGGCACGAGCCAATGACGCTCCTGTTCACGAAGGGAGAATCGACCCGCCGGCCCGATTTCTGCCGTTCTTGGAGCATCTCAGGGAAGCGGGCCGTCAGGTTCCGATGCCTCCGGCGCAGACGCTCACAAGCATGGCTCGCGTGTTTCAAGAGGGCGTTCCGGTGGACTTAACCGCCGGTCTGGCTATGGCGGTCCGCGCGTTTCCTGACAACGTAAGGGATTGGCTCGGCGGACCGCTCGCGCTGACTGCTCGAGATCTGATTCGCGCTGTGGATCCGAGCCGCTTATTGGACGGAGCGACCACGGTCAGGGTCACGTTCCCGATCGTCACTGAGGGCGGAGCCGGCCCCGGGCTTCTGGCCGAATTCCACGTGTCATGGTCTCAACACGAGTCTGCGAAGCACGGCCCTGCGGTCTACCCGGCGCTCGACCGGATGCCATTTATTTGGCTGGATGCAGCTTTTCTTGGAGCTGTTGATGCCGCTGCGGCGCATACGGCCTCGCTGCGGGCCACCTCTCTCCGCAAAATTCGTGGCTGTGCTTGTGTCGAGGAAGCGGAGGTCTGCAGTTGTGACGTGCGCTGGTGGGTTCAGCGGCGTTCGGGGGCCGGCGAGCTGCGCTTGGGTGACGATTCAGTGGGTTTGGGCGCGGCCGTGGCGATGACCTGCCTATTCAAGGGACAGATCCCGGATGACCGTATCCCCGTGACAGGTGCGTTGGGACCTATAAAGGAGCCAGCGGGCAGTCCAGGCAACCAGCAGGATGGTGGCAGATGACGGAACCGAAGAAAGTGACGCTGTGGGGAGCGAGCCAAAGCGGCAAGACCTCGTACCTGGGAGCGCTTGGGCTTGCTGCGCTGCGACAAGACGGGAGCGAGGGCTACTGGAGAGTAACCGGGGCGGACGAAGCAACCAACGACTGGCTCATCGCGCGGACGCTTGAACTGTCAGAACGCAGATTCCCATCGCCCAACTCAATAACTGACGATTGCCGCTTCCTGTTTACCCAAGATACCATGAGCGATAGCTCGCAAGAATTTGATTGGCAAGACGGGGAACAGAGGGTCGCCTTCGAGTTCCGAGTATTGGACCACCCCGGATGGCTCTTAAACAAACGAGAGGAACGTTCCAAGGAATGGTGGGAGATACTGGACCACATCCTGGAATGCGATGGACTGGCTTACCTCTACGACCCACAGCCAAAAGGCCAGCCATTGGAACAGCGGCCACCGCTCTGGCACCTCGCTCAGAGAGCACAGGAGACGGGCAAGGCAGACAGCGGGGGTCGGCTTCCCCACAGACTCGCCGTATGCGTCACCAAGTTCGACCACCCGGAGACATTCAAGAAAGCCCTCGACGATCGCTGGATCACTCAAGACACGAGTCCGTCCCGTCATCCTCTTCCAACCGACACTCGACAGTATTTCGAGCATGTAGCCGATTCACATGTCCAGGAAGCCATCAAGAGCCACTTCCA
>JBOGEA010000229.1:0-9410 GCA_050743205.1 Egibacteraceae bacterium
CCTGTTCGCCCACTGGCGGCTGGCGCCACCGTACAGCGCTGGATGACGCGAGCCGGATAAGCCGAGAGGCTTATGTCCGGTTCCTGGAGCGCCAGGGGGTGAAACTCCCCCTGGCGACTCGACTGGACTCAGTGCCGCGTGGGGTTTGGCCTACAATTCGGGGGTGCGCTGATGGAGAGGGGGATCGGATGGGTCTGCGACGCGGCATGCTCATGGCCGCTGTGCTGCTGGTGCTCACGCTCGGGGTCGCGGGCTGCGGCGGCGGCGCGGGGCAGGGGCGGCCACAGGCTTCCGGTGGGCGGGGGGCCGCGGCGGACGCGCTGGTCAGCCTGGGCGAGGCGTGCCAGGGCGAGTTCGGGGGCGTGCGGGCGCCGGAGGGGTTCACGGTCCGGCTGGTCACCGACATCGGGCGGGTCGATGACGGCACGTTCAACCAGTTCGCGAACGACGGGATGAGAGCGGCGGCGGAGTGTTTCGGCATCGAGGACATCAGCTTCATCGAGACCGCCTCCCAGGCCGACTACGCCCGCAACCTCCAGACCGCGCTCAGCGACGACCCGGATGTCGTGATCACGGTCGGCTTTCTGCTGGCCAGCGACACGCTGGCGGTCGCGCGGCGCACGTCTGGCGTGGCGTTCGTCGGCGTGGACCAGTTCCACCCGGCGTATCCGGACAACTACGCCGGCGTCCTGTTCCGCGAGGACCATGCCGGCTTCATCGCCGGCGCGGCGGCGGGACTGCTGACCTCCTCCGGCGTCGTCGGCGTGATCGCGGGTTTGGAGAGCGTCCCGCCGGTGGTGCGCTACGTCAACGGCTTCACGCGGGGCGCCCGGCATGTCAACCCGGACATTTCAGAGCCTCTGCGGGTCTTCATCAACTCGTTCAACGACCCCGGGCGCGGCGCGTCGGCCGCCGCGCAGTTCCTCGGCGAGGGCGCCGACGTCGTCTTCGGCGCGGCGGGGGCGACCGGCTCCGGTGGCATCAGGGCCGCGGCGGCCGGCGGCGCCTGGGTCATCGGCGTCGACCAGGACGAGTATCTCACGACCTTCAGCAACGGCGCGGCGCCCGGGTCTGAGCGGCTGGCGACCTCGGCGGTCAAACGCGTCGATCTGGGCGTGTTTCGCCAGATCGGCGCGGCGGTCGCGGGCCGGTTCGCGGGTGGGCCCGCGACCTACGACACCGCGAACGGCGGCGTCACCTACGCGCCTTTCCACGACGCGGCCGTCCCGGAGGCGTTCTCCCTGCGGCTCGAGGAGGTCCGCCAGGGCCTGGCCGACGGCAGGATCCAGACCGGTGTCGACCCCGCCACCGGCCAGCTCCGCTGAGGCGGGCGCGCCGCCGGCCCTCGAGTTGCGCGGTGTGACCAAGCGGTTCCCGGGCGTCGTCGCGAACGCGGGGGTGGATCTGGTCCTGCGCAGGGGCGAGGTCCACTGCCTGCTCGGTGAGAACGGCGCCGGCAAGAGCACGCTGATGAACGTCGCGTACGGCCTGTACCGGCCGGACGAGGGCGAGGTCCGCGTGCGTGGCCGGCCGGTGCGGTTGGGCTCTCCGGCCGACGCGATCGCCGCGGGCATCGGCATGGTGCACCAGCACTTCCAGCTGGTCGGGGTGTTCACGGTCGCCGAGAACGTCGTGCTCGGTCGAGAGACGCGCCGGGGGCTGAGGCTCGACCTGGCCCAGGCGCGCCGGATCGTCGCGGACCTGGCCGGGCGCTACGGGTTGGCCGTGGACCCCGACGCGAGAATCGACGAGCTGTCGGTCGGCGCTCGCCAGCGGGTCGAGCTGATCAAGGCGCTGTACCGCGACGCGGACGTCCTGATCCTCGACGAGCCCACGGCCGTGCTGACACCCGGTGAGGTCGACGACTTCTTCGGCGTCGTGAAACGCCTGGTCAGCGGCGGCAAGTCCGTCATCCTCATCACCCACAAGCTGCGCGAGGTGCTCGCGGTCGCCGACCGCGTGACCGTCATGCGGGGCGGCCGGGTCGTGGGGACCGCCGATCCCCGCACCGCGACGGCGCGCGGCCTCGCCACCCTGATGGTCGGGCGGGACGTGTCGTTCGGGGTCGAGAAGGCGCCCGCCGCGCCCGGGCCCCCAGCAGGAGCTGGGGAGGAGGGCCTCGACGCTGTAGACGCGTCGGGGCGGGCGGTCCTGGCGGTCCGAGCCCTGGAGGTCGCCGACGACCGCGGCGCGACGACGGTGCAGGGGCTGGACCTCGACGTCCGGGCCGGCGAGATCCTGGGCATCGCGGGGGTTGAGGGCAACGGCCAGCGTGAGCTGGTCGAGGCCATCGCCGGCATGCGCCCACCCGCCGCCGGCCGCATCATGATCGGCGGCCGTGACACCGCTGGCCTCACGCCGCGGCAGGTCGCCGAGCTCGGCGTCGGCCACGTCCCGGAGGACCGCGGCAGGCACGGCCTCGTCGCGCCGTTCTCGGTCGCCGACAACCTCGTGCTCAACCGCTGCCGGCGCCGGCCGTTCTCGCGCTGGTCCGTCCTGCGGCGCCAGGCCGTGGCGCGCCACGCCGCCGAGCTGGTGGCGGCCTTCGACATCCGCACCCCCAGCGTCGACACGCCCGTTGGCCAGCTGTCCGGCGGGAACCAGCAGAAGGTCGTCGTCGCCCGCGAGCTGTCCGGCCAGCTGATGCTGCTGGTTGTGGCCCAGCCCACCCGCGGCTTGGACGTGGGCTCAGTCGAGTTCATCCACACCCAGATCGTCCGCCGCCGTGACGCGGGCGTCGCGGTGCTGCTGGTCTCCGCCGAGCTGGACGAGGTGCTGTCGCTGTCCGACCGCGTCGCCGTGCTGTACCGGGGGCGGATCGCGCGGGTCATGGACCGCGCCGAGGCCACTCGCGAGCGGGTGGGCGTCCTGATGGCCTGCGGCCGCGACGAGGAGGCGGTCGCGTGAGCAGGCCAGCCGGCGCCTGGCTCCTCGACCGGTATATCCGTCTTGCGCCGATCATGGTGCCGATCTACGCGGTCCTGGTGGCCGTCGTGATCGGTGGCCTCGTCATCCTCGGCTCCGGCGCGGACCCGATCACCGCGTACGCCGCGCTGCTGCGGGGGGCGTTCGGCGGCGTCGAGGCGATCACGGGGTCCCTGGCCCGGTCGATCCCGTTCATCATCGCCTCGCTCGCGGTCGCGTTCGGGCTCAAAGCCGGGCTGTTCAACATCGGCGCCGAGGGCCAGCTCATCGTGGGGGCGCTGGCCGCCGCGTGGGTCGGCGCCTGGGGCGTGACAGCGGGGCTGCCCGGCGTGCTGGCGGTGGGGCTGGTGCTGCTCGCCGGCATCGTCGGGGGACTGCTCTACGGCGCGATCCCAGGGGTGCTCAAGGCGTGGACCGGCGCGCACGAGGTCATCACCACGATCATGCTCAACGCGATCGCGGTGGGGCTCATCGACTGGCTGGTCTCCTCCCGCGACCCGGTCATCCTGCTCGACACGTCGGCGTCCGTGCCCCGAACCGCGCTGATCGCGCCCGGTGCGAGGCTGCCGCAGCTACTGGGAGGCGCTGGCCTGCACGCCGGCCTGCTCATCGCGCTCGCGCTGTGCGCCCTGGTCTGGCTCACGCTGTCCAGGACCACCTTCGGGTTCGAGATCCGCACGGTCGGGGCCAACCCGCAGGCGGCGCGGTACGCGGGGATGAGCGTGGCCAGGACCGTCGTGGCGGTCATGGCTGCCTCCGGGGCGATGGCGGGGATCGCCGGCGCGGGTGAGGTCGCGGGGACCACCGGCTTCCTGGTCCCGGGCGCGTTCGCCAGCGTCGGGCTGGACTCGATCGGGATCGCGCTCCTCGCCCGGGCCAACCCCATCGCGGTCATCCCGGCCGCGATCCTGTGGGGCGGGCTGCTCGCCGGCGCCCCGCTGATGCAGCTGGAGGCCGGCCTGTCACTGGACGTGGTCCGGGTCGTGCAGGCGCTGATCATCCTGTGCGTCGCCGCCGACGTGATCGTACGCCGCCTGTTCGGCCTGCGGAGCGGGCGCGGTGGCGAGCAGGCTTTCGCGCAGGGCTGGGCGTCATGACCCGACTCCCCGGCATGTTCGGCCCGCGGGGCGGGCGCGGTGGCGAGCAGGCTTTCGCGCAGGGCTGGGCGTCATGACCCGACTCCCCGGCATGTTCGGCCCGCGGGGCGGGCGCGGCGGCGAGGCGGCTTTCGTGAAGGGCTGGGCGACGTGACCCGACTCCCACGCATGTCCCGAAAGCAGGGGATCGGCGCTGTGGCGCTCGTGGCCGGCCTGGCGCTCGCGCGTGCGGCCGGGAGTCTGCGGGGCGATGACGTGGCGCTTGCGATCGGCGCTGGGCGCGGCGCGCCGAGGATCACGCTCGACCCGCCGAGCGCGGTGCTGGGGATCGGGCTGGCGGTCGCCCTGGCCGGGGCGGTCGCGCTGGCCGAGCCGTGGACCCGCCGATGGGCGGGCCTCGCGCTGATCTTGGCGACCGTGCTGCTCGTGCCGCTGGTGCTGGTCGGCGGCCTCGCGCTGTCGCCCGCCCAGCAGACGAACGTCGTCCCCCTGCTCGCCGAGTCGCTGAGCCTGGGCACGCCGGTCGCGCTGGGCGCGCTGTCGGGGCTGTGGTGCGAGCGCGCTGGCGTCGTGAACCTGGGGATCGAGGGGATGATGCTGGCCGGCGCCGGCATCGGGTTCGTCGCCTACGCCCTGCTCGGCGCCTCGGGCGGCCTGCCGCTCGTGACCGGGGTCGTGGCAGCGGTGGCGGCCGGCGGGCTGCTCGGCGTCCTGCACGCCGTGCTGTGCGTGACGTTCCGGGTCGATCAGATCGTGTCGGGTGTCGCCATC
Organism: Egibacteraceae bacterium; assembly: GCA_050743205.1. Taxonomy (GTDB): domain Bacteria; phylum Actinomycetota; class Nitriliruptoria; order Euzebyales; family Egibacteraceae; genus JBOGED01. Next base: position 4,794 of record JBOGEA010000229.1, read on the forward strand.
AACCTGCTCGCGTTCGGGGTCACGGGCTTCCTGCGCGCCCAGGTCCTGCTGCCGCTGGGAATCTCTTCAGCGGGGACGCTGCCGGAGTTCCGGATCCCGCTGCTGTCCGACATCCCGCTGGTCGGCAGGTCCCTGTTCGCCGGCAAACCGATCTTCTTCGCCATGTTCGGCCTGTTCGCGCTGACCCAACTGGTGCTGCTGCGGACGCCGTGGGGGCTGCGGGTGCGGTCGGTGGGCGAGAACCCGCACGCGGCGGCGACGCTGGGGGTCGACGTCGTCAGGACCCGCTGCCAGGCGGTCATCCTGGGCGGGCTGCTCGCTGGCCTGGCCGGGGCGTGGCTGTCGCTGGAGAGCGTCGGCTCGTTCTCACCGGGCATGTCGAACGGGCGCGGCTTCATCGCGCTGGCGGCGCTGATCTTCGGCAAGTGGCGGCCCTGGCCGGCGTTCGGCGGCGCGATGCTGTTCGGGTTCACCGAGGCCCTGGGCACGCGCCTGCAGTTCCTCGGCGTCCAGGTCGCCGGCCACCCCGTCCCCAGCCAGTTCCTGCAGATCCTGCCGTTCCTCGTCACCATAGTCGTCCTGGCCGGCGCCATCGGCCGCGCCATCCCCCCCGCCGCCGACGGCATCCCCTACCAGCCTTCCCGGTGACTCTTTCGTGCCAACACCCCCCTGCCAGCTCGACGAGCCATGGGTGGGAGGGACGGCGGCGCGCGGAGTTGGCCACAGTTGTGTGCTGGATCGCGGCGGAATACCGCCGCGATCCAGCACACAACCGGCCCGGAGAGGCGCGTAAGGCGTGCAACCCGACCCTCGGGAACTTGACTCACGCGTACCGACTTCTGGGCTTCTAGCGGCGGCGGCGGAGGCGTCGGGGACGCTGGCCACCGCGCGGCTGCCGAGCTTCGCGCTCCCGCTGGTGTTGGGGAGACGTTGCCCCACATGATGGGCAACGTTTCCCCGAGGCTACCCCTTACGGGCCGGTGAGGCCCCAGCGGGTGCGGATGAGGCGCTCGAGGCGGCCGAACACCAGGGCGTCCAGGACGATGCCGATGGCCAGCACGACGATCATGGCGGCCAGCAGGCCCTCGGCGTCGGACAGCTCCCTGGCGAACTGCAGGCGGACGCCCAGCGACGGCCGTTGGGCGATGATGACCAGCAGCTCGCCCGCCATCAGGCTGCGCCAGGCGAACGCCCAGCCCTGCTTCATCCCAGCCACGAACGCGGGCAGCGCCGCGGGCAGCACGATGTGGCGGTAGGTCGCCAACCCGCGCGCGCCCAGCACCCGGCCGGCGCGCAGCAGCAGCGGGGGGATGTGGTCCACGCCGTGGATCAGCCCGTTGGCGATGGCGGGCGCGGCGCCCAGCACGACGACGAACAGGATCGCCTGCTCGCTCAGCCGGAACAGCAGGATCGCCAGCGGGAACCAGACGATGGAAGGCATCGTCTGCAGGCCCGTGATCAGCGAGCCGACCGCGCTGCGCAGCAGGCGGCCGCGCGCGACCGCCAGGCCCAGCGCGATGCCGATCACCGTGGCGAGGGCGTAGCCGAGGGCTGCCCGCCGCAGCGTGATCGCCGCGGCGCCCAGCAGGACGTCGAGATCGGTCAGGAGGCGGGCGAAGACCGGGACCGGGCCGGGCAGCGCGTAGCTCGGCCGCAGCTCCAGCCACACGACTAGCTGCCACACCCCGACAAGCAGGCCGGCGGCGGCCAGCTTGGGCCACGTCGCCAGCCAGACGCGTGCGCGGCGGCTGACCGCCTGCTCCAGGGGAACGTCGAGGGCATCGAGGCCCGCCAGCTCCTGCTCATGGCTGCGCTGGCTCGTGACCGGCATGGCGGCGCACCTCCTGACGCAAGCGGTCGGTGATCGCGGCGGACAGGGCCGCGACCTGCGGGGACTCCAGACGGCGAGGCCGGGGCAGGTCGACGCGGAACTCGGCGACGACCCGCCCAGGCCGGCTGGACAGCACCAGGACGCGGTCGCCGAGGCGCACCGCCTCCCGGACGTTGTGAGTCACGAAGATGACGGCCACGCCGGTCTGGCGCCACACCCGCTCCAGCTCGTCGTGGAGAAGGTCGCGGGTGATCGCGTCGAGGGCGCCGAACGGCTCGTCCATCAGCAGCACCTGCCCGTCCTGGGCCAGCGCCCGCGCCAGGGCGACCCGTTGGCGCATGCCGCCGGACAGCTCATGAGGCCGCTTGCCGCCGAAGCCGGTGAGGTGGACCAGCCCGATGAGCCGCGCGGCCTCCCGGCGCCGCTCGGCCTTGCGGACCCCGCGCAGCCGCAGCGCCAGGTCGATGTTCTGCTCGGCGGTCAGCCAGGGGAACAGCGCCGACTCCTGGAACAGCAGCGCCGTGCGGCTCCCGTTGACGGCGACGATGCCGGCGCTGGGCCGGTCCAGCCCGGCGATCAGGTTCAGCAGTGTGGTCTTGCCGCAGCCGGAGGCGCCGACGAGGCAGACGAACTCGCTGGGCTCGACGCCGAACGAGACCCGCTCCAGGGCGAGCACTGCGGTGCCGGCTGGGCCGTAGGCCTTGCCGACCCCCTGGACGGCCACCGCCAGGGTGGCGGTCGGCGACTTCTGCATCGACTCCCGCTCGGACGTCGCTGTCATGAGGTCACCTGCGGCCGGCCGGCCTGGGCAAGGACCTCGTTGATCAGGGTCAGGTCGTAGATCCCGGCGAGATCGACGGGGTCCAGCAGCCCCAGCGACATGGCGTCGTCGGCCGACTTGCGCAGGGAGGCGCTGATCGGGTCGACGGTGAACTCCAGGTGGTCCCACGCCGTGTCGATCGTCGTGTCGGCCAGGCGTCTGCCCGTCAGGGTTTCAAGGGCGTCGTTCACGATCGTCTTCGCCTCCTCCGGCTGCTCGTTGACGAAATCCGTGGCTGTCAGGTGGCCCCGCAGGAGCCGCTGGACCACGTCCGGATGCTCGGCCAGGAACTCGGTCCGCACGACCAGGTGGGTCGTGACGTACTGACCGCCGGGCCACAGATCGGCCTCATCGACCAGCACGTGGCCGCCGCCCTCGTTGATCAGCCTGGTCGCCCACGGCTCGGGCACCCAGGCGCCGTCGATGTCGCCGGCCCGAAACGTCTCCAGGATCTGGGCGTTCTCCTGCGGCAGGATCGACGCGTCCCCACCGCCCTGCAGATCGGTCCGCAGACCCTGCGCGGCCAGCCAGGCGCGCAGGGCCACATCCTGGGTGTTGCCCAGCTGAGGGCTGGACAGCCGCGTGCCGCGCAGCGCCTCAGGCGTGTCGATCCCTGGCCTGACCACCAGGAACGCGCCGCCTGACGTGGCGCCCGCCACGATGCGGATCGCCTCTCCGCCGGACTGGGCGAACGCGTTGATCGCCGGGTTCGGCCCGATGAAGGTGGCGTCGATCGCGTTGGAGAACAGTGCCTCCACGGCCTGGGGGCCCGCGTTGAAGGTCGAGGTCGCCAGCGCCACGTCCGGCCCGAGGCTCTCAGTGAACAGCCCGTTCGCAACCCCAACGATCGCGGTCGCGTGCGTCAGGTTGGGGAAGTAACCCAACCGCAGCGTGACCGCCCCGCCCTCGCCCTCGCCCGCGTTCTGCGCCGAGCCCGCCCCGCCCGCGCCTCCGCAGGCGCTGACAAGCAGCGCCACCGCCACCGCCCAAAGGCCGACGAGCCCGCGCCGAGCAGTCCCCGTACGCACCCACGCTCCACTTCGCTGTCTGCGTATCACCCGCATTTCCCGCCCTTCTTAACTCCTGTCACTAGCTCAAAAGCTAAGTTGGCTCTCAAGCCCAACTTAGTCAAGTAGATAAACCTGTAACTCACGGGGCCGCGGGAATGGGCGGTATCGTGCCGATGGCAGGATTGCGGCGAGGAAATCCGGAGTCATGACGACCAAAGCAAAGGGACAAAGAGCACAACCAGCGGCGCTTCAGGCTTCGCCCAGAGCCTCAGAGCGTCGCAAGACGAAGATTTCGGTGACCGTCGATGAGGAGCTGTGGATGCAGGTCCAGGCGATTGTCGCCGAGCTACACAGCGGGGCGACACCATCGGCGTCCGCGGCGGTCGAGCGCGGCCTCTTGCTGTGGGTCGCCAACCAGCGGCTGGGCAGAGCATTGGACACCGTCTATGACGAGGATCCAGCTGCGCGGCCGACCGATGACGAGGTTGTGCGCGCGGCCGAGGCGCTCGGACTGTGACCGTCCTTGGCTCGGGTGCGCTGCCGGCATGGGCGAGACGAGACCGGGGCGTCCCCCACTGTGACGCAGGCCGAGACGGGCTGCCTCGTCAGCAGGCACGATGATGGCGCCGTCTTCCCCCACGGCGATCTCCAGGCACAGGTCAAGCTCCTCTCTCGGCGGTGGCACAGGTTTCCGTCGGATCTGACGGAAACCGCGGGTCAACTCGGCGAGGCGGCGGTTGGACCGCAGCTAAACCGCAGCTAATAGGGGTAGATCGGCTCTTTGGGCTGCGGTTTTCCTGCGGATACGGAGGAAGACGCAGGTGATGTGGGTTGGTGGCGGGGCGGTCAGGGGGTGGATTCGGGTGGGGGGCCGGGGGTGAGGCTTTCGAGTCGGGCGCCGTTGGGGTGGATGGCCAGGGTGAGGGTGGCGGCGGGGGATTGGAGCGTGATGGTGT
>JBOGEA010000230.1:0-9408 GCA_050743205.1 Egibacteraceae bacterium
GTGCCCTGCCCCACCTTCCTCGGGCAGGGCACGGGGCATCTGCCGCCACCCGGCGCCCCTTCATGGGGCTTGCCTCCGACAACGCCCGGAGGAGCCTCCGGGAACCCGCATCGTCGTCACGCGCCGTGATCAGGTTTGTTACGCACCGGAGGGTGCAAGTGTGTCAGCCGTTCCAGCCCTTGACCTTGACCTTGAGCCGGGCCGCGCGGCGGACCGGCTCAAGGTGTCGCTTTCGACTTTTGACTGGGAGGCGATCGCGCCGCTGCGCGGCGCGCAAACCATCACAGCGACCTCGGCGGTGCGCACGGCCGCGCGGGCACGCATCAGCAGGCGGCAGTGGGCGGCAAGCCATGAGAGGGCGACGGCTGCGCCAGCGCGGCGGCGGGCTCACACCACACACAGCGCAACAGCAGCAACGCGGGAAAGGACCGCTGATGAGCACATCAATCCGCAAACTCACCCGCGGCGGGATCGACAGCTGGCTGGAGCGGCTCGCCCGCCACGGCGACGAGGCCGGCCGCGGCGAGGGGCTCGGCTGCTGGACCGGCGCCGCAGCCACCTCCCTCGGCCTTGACGGCCAGGTCGCCACCGACACGCTCCGCGCGGTCCTCGCCGGCCGCCACCCCGTAACCGGCACGCAACTCCAACTCACACAACGGCGCGACAGCGAAACGCTCGGGATCGACGTGACGTTCTCCGCGCCGAAAACAGTCTCAGTCGTCTACGCCCTCGCCACCGCGCGGGAGCGGGCGGTCATCGTCGCCGTCCACGCCGAAGCGGTCGCGGCCGGGCTGGACCACCTCGACACCCACGCGTGCGTCGCCCGGCTGGGCAGCGCCGGCAAAGACCGTCAACCCGGCCAAGGGCTCATCGCCGCCTGCTTCCCCCACCACACCTGTACAGCCGGCGAGGCGCAACTGCACACCCACACCGTCATCGCCGCCATCGTGACCACCCCAGACGGGCGCGCCGCCACCGCCGATCTCGGGCTGGTCCACCGGCGCCGCCAACCCGCCGGCGCGGCCTACGACGTCGCGCTGCGCGCCGCGCTCACCCGTGAGCTGGGCGCCGGCTGGGACCAGCAGGCCCGCGGCGGGCGGGAGTCGGGTTGATGGTCGCCTCGATCGGCAAGCTGACGGTCGGCGGCAACTCTGGGGAGTACTACCTGGAGCGGGTCGCCACCGGCCGTCACGACTACTACACCGGCCACGGGGAAGCGCCCGGCTACTGGGCCGGCGCGGCCGCCGGCACCCTCAACCTCGACGGCCAAGTCGAGGCGGAGGCGTTCCGCGCGGTCCTCGCCGGGCGCCACCCCGACACCGGCGCGCAGCTCAAACGGTGGCGCAACAGCGCAACGCTCGGGATCGACGTGACGTTCTCCGCGCCCAAAAGCGTCTCAGTCCTCTACGCCCTCGCCGACCCCGAGGAGCGGGCGGTCATCGCCGCCGCCCAAGCCGAAGCGGTCGGCGCCGGCCTGGAGTATCTGGAAAGGCGGGCGTGCGTCGCCCGGCTGGGCAGCGCCGGCAAAGACCGTCAACCCGGCGAAGGGTTCATCGCCGCCTGCTTCGCCCACCGCACCTCCAGAGCCGGCGACCCGCAGCTGCACACCCACACCGTCATCGCCAACATCGTCGCCACCGCCGACGGACGGGTGTCCGCGGCCGACAGCGGGCTGATCTACCGCAACTGCAAAGCCGCCGGCGCCCTCTACGACGCCAGGCTGCGCGCCGCCCTGACCCGCGACCTGGCCCTGTCCTGGGAGCAGCGGAGCCGCAGCCTGGAGGTCGCCGGCGTCCCGGCCGGGCTGTGCCACTACTGGTCCAAACGCCGCCGGCAGATCGAGGCCAAGCTGGCCGAATGGGGCCAGACCAGCGGGAGGGCCGCCCAAGCCGCGGCGTTGAACACCCGTCAGGCCAAAGACGACACCGCCGACGCGGACCTGCATGCGCGGCTGCGCGCCGAAGCCGCCCACTGGCAGCCCCAGCCGAGCCGGCCGGGGATGGACGTCGACCGGATCGTCGCGGCCGCGGCCGCCGCCCCCGACAGCCAAGCCCGGCCGTCGGACGAGGAGATCGTGGAGACCCTGACCGGTCCGGACGGGCTGACCGAGAAGGCGTCGAGTTTCGCCGAGCGGGACGTGACCATCCAAGTCGCCGCGCTGCTGCACCCCGCCGACGCGACCGGCGAGCGGATCGGGGCTGTGGTCGGCCGGGTGCTGAGCGACGAGGCCGTGGTGGACCTGCTGGCTCCGGGCCGGCCGACCTCCGGGGAGGTCCTCGCCGTCCGCGACAACGACGGACGGGTGGTGCGCACCGTGTGCACAGCCCGGGAGCGTCGCTGGACCACCGCGGGGCTGGTCGCCGCCGAAACCGAAAGCCTCGACCTGGTCCGCGCCGGGTTGGGCGTCGGCGTCGCTCGTATCGATCCGACGCTGGTGGAGGCGGCGCTGGCGGGGCACCGCGCCGCCAACCCCGACCGTGAGTTGGACGCGGATCAGGCCGGGGCGGTGCGGGGGCTGTGCGCGTCGGGCAACAGCGTCGATGTGGTCCGCGGCCGGGCAGGCACCGGCAAATCATCGATGCTGGCCGTCTACCGGCAGATCTGCGACCAAGCGGGCATCGCTGTGATCGGGGTCGCGCCGACCGCCAGAGCGGCCCACCTGCTCGGTGTCTCCGCGGGCATCGCCGAGGCGGGCACGGCGCATCGGCTGCTCGCCCAACTCGACCGCGGCGAGGTCACGCTGGCCGAGGGCGGCGTGGTCGTGTGCGACGAGGCGGGGATGGCCGACACCCGCACCCTGCTCGCCTTACAGCGGGCGGCCGCGGCGGCGGGGGGCAAGCTGGTGTTGGCCGGGGACGAGCGGCAGATCCCCAGCGTAGACGTCGGCGGGCTGCTGCCTCGCATCGCCCAGATCACCGCGACGTTCGAGCTGACCCACAACCACCGGTTCGCCGACATAGCCCAACGCGACGCGGCGGAGGCCATCCGCGACGGCGACACCGCGGCGGGGATCGCCGCGCTGCGACGGTTGGGGATGGTGTGTGAGTGGCAGCGGGCCGCCGACGCATGGGACGTCATGGTCAACGACTGGGCCGGGCTGCGCGCCGCCGGCGCGGACGCGCGCATGTTCGCCGACACCAACAGCGTGGTGGACGACCTCAACCTGCGGGCGCGACGGCTGCTGGTCGCCGCCGGGGACATCGACCCGCACGGGCAGATGTTCTGCGATGACGAGTCGGGCCGGTGGGTGCAGCTGAGCGTGGGGGATCAGGTGCGGCTGGGCCGCAACTGCGCTCGGGTCCCCCAAGCCGACGGCGGCGGTGTGGCGGTCCGCAACGGCATGGAAGGCGCCATCACCCACGTCGATCGCGACGGGGTCATCGTGACCCTCGACGCTGAGCACGCCGACGGTGGCGGGCGGGAGCAGGTGTGGCTGCCGGGGTTGTACGTCGGCCGTCATGTCGGCTACGCGTATGCGGTCAGCTGCCACAAAGCCCAGGCGGCCACGGTGGATCACTGCCTGTATGCGGCGACGGATCAGGCGTCACGGGAGACGGGGTATGTCGCGCTGAGCCGGGGCCGTCACTCCAACCGGATCTACGCCGCCGCCGGGTCGGGCTGGGAAGAGGCGCTGGGCGAAAGCCGCGCCCACGACCTCGCGATCGACCAGGCCCCTGGCACGCGCGACGTGGCTAGCCGCGACGGCTACGCAGGCGGGCTGAGGGCCGCTGAGGTGAGTTCGCGGGAGCGGTGGCTGCGCGAGCGGGACGCCGAACGTGAGCGGGCCTGTGGGCGTGCGATGGCGATGTGACCGGCGATCAAACGAGAAACGACAGAGAGGATGAAAATGGTGGCCGATCACACCCCGAGTGTGGCACGGGCGGCGAGGCTGTACGCGGCGGCGGGCTGGCCGGTGCTGCCGCTGCACGACGTCGCCGCGGGCGTCTGCTCCTGTCCCGCGGCGGGTGACTGCAGGGTGGGAGGCAAGCATCCGCGGTCCCGGCGCGGGTTCAAACAAGCCACCACAGACCTGACCGTCATCCACGGCTGGTGGAGACGGTGGCCCAACGCCAACATCGGGATCGCCACAGGCGGCGTGGGCGGGCTGGTCGTGGTGGACGTCGACGGCCCTGTGGGACGGCACAGCTGGCGGGGGCTGACCGCCCAGCACGGCGCCGGGCCTGAGACCGCCACAGCGGTGACACCGCACGGCGCCCACCGGTGGTATCGCACCCCGGAGGGACTGAGCGTGCCACGGCGGATCGGGGCGATCGGCGGGCATGTGGACGTGCTGGGGGACGGCGGCTATGCCGTGGCGCCGCCCAGCGTGATCGGGCGGGAGCATCCGGACCGTCACGACGGCCAATGCGCCGGCCGGTACGAGTGGACGTCACCAGCCGCGCGTCTGGCGCCGCTGCCGGGCTGGGTCGCTGAGGCTGCCAACCGGCGGCAACAGGCCGCCGCCGGGGTCGAGCAGGCCACGCCGGCGCATGTGCGCACGGCCATGAGCGCCGACAGCCGCGGCTACGGCCAGACAGCGCTTGCGGGCGAGGTCGCCAGGGTCGCCAACGCCAAGGCCGCCGACAGCAACCGCAACAACACGCTCAACGCGGCGGCGTATCGGCTGGGCCGCCTCGTCGGCGGCGGCGAGCTGGACCTTGGGGTCGCGGAGCGTGGTCTGCGCGAGGCGGCCCAGGCGTGCGGCCTGATGGCCGACGACGGCGAGCGTCAGGTGCTGGCCACGATCCGCTCAGGCCTCGACGCCGGCGCGATGAACCCCCGACAGAGGCCACGCCGGCAGCGCAGCGCGGATACACGCACTCTGCGCCTGATGTGACACCGCGCCCCTGACCGTCGGGCAGGGGCGGTGAGCGATGACAGCGTCAGTCACGGGCAAGCGCGGCGCCGCCGACGACAGACGCCAGCAGAGGCTGGACGATTCAGCGGCGCAACGCTGAGTCTGGGGGGCGGCTGTCGGGCGCGGATCAGAGTGAGCGGCGAAACCATGACCGCGAGCGCGGTGACGGGCGGCGCGTCGGCAGGTAAGCAGCAGGCGAGTCGTCTATGCTCGCTGGCCAGCGGCAACGCCGAGACGGAGGAAGGACAGCGGTGGCAGAGCTGGGCACGAACGCGGATGGGGAGATGGTGTGGCGGTGCGATCAGTGTCAGCGCATCTTCGAGGTGGTCTGGGTCTGCGATGCGGACACTGAAGGGGAGGAGAACCTGCCCGCGCTGTCCAACGACGACGGCTTCTGGTGTGACGACTGCTACTTGGCGCGGTTCGGGCCTGGCGTCTACGAACCCGAGTAAGACCATCAAGGAAAGCCCGAGTGTCGAGTAGTCGGAGATGCTCGAACCCGGCTGGTTGCGGTTACTGCTCCCGCGACCAGGTGGCCCACGCCTGGCCTACTCCACGTCTGTGAGGGCTGCGAGAACTTCGTCCCGGCCTCGCGTTCATACCCGTCCTTGATAACCGACTGGCCGACGCGCGAGCGCTGCGGGACGACGCTCAGACGCGAGGATCCGGCCGAGAGCGGGTCACGATGCAGCTCGTCGTCCCTTGCGAGTTGCTGGGGCTTCCGCTGACGCTCACGGTGGTGGAGGCGGCGGGGCTGCTTAGGATCGGACGGAACCAGGCGTACGAGGCGGTGGCGTCGGGGACGCTGCCCGCGATGCGGATCGGGCGGCGGTGGGTGATCCCGACCGTGCGGCTGTTGCGGCTGGCCGCACCAGGATGCTCAGGACGAGGGGGATACCGCCGATGCGTGCTCGGTAGAACGCAGCCCGAACTGCGTGGGTCATCCTTCGGTCACACTTCGCTGCTCTATAGCGCAAATACTTTGAAACTGCGGATCTCCAGCTGAGTCTCGCTATTCGACCATAGGCCGACCTGACCGCCTTCAAGATACCTGTTGTCTGTCACCTCGGCCAAGACTGCATCGTCCACCAAGAATCTGATCACGTTCCCCTTGGCCTCGACTCGATACGTATGCCACTCACCCCCGTGGTCGAAGCCTGCAGCACTAGCGATCTTCGATTCGTCACCCCCATACCAAATCCCGGTTCCCTCGTTCCATCTGACTCCTGCGATATACCATCCGTCCCGAGTCACGAGACCGAAGCCGCCGAAGCCATCGCGCAGCACCCGAATCTCAGCCTCAACGGCATTATCTGCCGTTGGGCGCGGCTCGAAGTCCGCGTAGATGGTGTTAAATCCTCCCGATCCCCCCGTTCCGTCGTTCAAGAGCACGCCGTTAAGGGTTTTCCAGCCCGTCCCCCCGGCCCACCCGCTTATTCCGTCCGTCCAGTCGGCTTCATACACCAGGGCGACCTCTGACGTTGAGGAAGCGCTGCTTGCCGCATCAGACGCACCGGCGATACCGCCCCCGCCTAGCGCAAGGACGATCATCGCTACGCACGATCTTCTCCACCCGCGCATTCTTGTAGTAGTCATGTTTTGCACCGCCTTAGAGCGTTTCCCCGTATCGGCCCGCACGTCCTTCGCGAGCCCATCTCAACCCGCGCCGCCGATGAGGTTTAGTCTAACGCATTACTTCAGCTCCGTGGTCAGATCTTAAAGCAGTCCATACGGGCGAGTGGAGATGGCTCGGATACCCGAATAGCGTATACAATCTCCTCACGCCGCTTTGGCGCATCGCGTGGCCCCTGGGTCCGGACTTCCCTCCACACCTCGTGACACAGGGTCAACCGCCGGTACAGCTCCACCGCCTGGGCGGCGGCGTCCAACGCCTCCCGACGGCGGCCGAGCCTGCCCAGGTTCACCCCGAGGTTGTCGAATGCGGCGGCGAGGTTGGGGTGGTGGCGGTCGGGATCCTCGGCGGCCAACCGCCGGAGCAGGGTCACCGCCTCGGCGGCGGCGAACAGCGCCGCAGCCCCAGTGACCACCGAGGCGAAAAGCGAGGCAGAACACTCGGATGGAGCCTTCCTCGCGTGCCTGGTTCAAGGATCGGAACGGCTCGGTGCCTCCGTAGTCGACCAGGGTGCCCAGGTTGCCGTCGTGCTCGAGGTTGCCGAGGAACTCCTCGCTGTACTCGCGCATCATCTTGCGCCACAGGTCGAAATCGTGGGAGCACGCGGCGCGGGACATGCTCGACGGCTGGAAGACGCCCGAAGGCATGACGTGGAACATCCCACCGCAGACAGCGACCTGGGCGGCATCGCGGCTGTGCAGCACGAATGACGCGGAGGAGTTCGCTTTGCGGATCGTGAGCGTGGAGATCGAGGGGGAGTAACGCTCTTCGCGCGGGGTCGAACGGGTCGCCGATGAGCTTGCGGAACGGGAGCTGCTTCCACGACGGCGACGTCAGAGTGGTGCCTGTAGGCGTGAGCTGGAGATGTGCGGCGGCCACCTCGTGTGCAAGAGCCTCGCACACGTCCACAGCCTCGAAGTACGTGGTGGGCCAAAGGCGAACGCGCCGGTGCCCGCAGCGTTCCACGCGATATCTTGCAGTCGATAGCTGACGCGGTTCTCGAAGAGCGTCGGTGGGTCGAGGTCGCGGATCGCCTGCGAGTAGCGCCGGTAGGGTCGTCCGTCACGATCCGTGGGCCGCACGGCTTTCGTCTGCCGCTCGTTACCTGAGAGCCTCGGAGGCTCTGGCGCATCGACCCAGCGGAGCGCGATGGCGCTCAGCTCGACCGGCGCTGCTGGCAACCACTCCTGGCAGGTCAACAGAGTGGTACCGTCTACGCGGATGGCCGTGCGATGGAGTTGAGCAGCTACTTCGCTCAACGCCATCCGGTGCTCGTTGAGGCCCCGTCGGACTGCGCGCCAGCACTGCTGTCCCTCGTGCGCCCCGTCCTGGGCCATCGCAGCGAGGCGGATCAGCGGAGGGGTAGGTCGTAGATCAACACGTTGGCATCCGCGCTGGCGATTAGGTCGGACGCCTCTAACGCCCGTCCTGAGACGTCATACGTCATGCGGGAGATGACGAGCACCGGGACTCCAGGTGCCAGGTTCAGCAGGCGAGTCTCTTCCACGGTCGCCGCTCGGGCCGACACCTCTTCGTGCGCTCGGTCTGGGGTGAAGCCCAGACGTGTCAGGGCGCCGTAGATGCCACCGCTAGCGAGTTCGGGGGCCTCAAGCTCAGTGCCCTCGAAGAGGTCGGCCGGATAGAAGGCATCGAATAGTTGCAGTAGTCGACCGTCGGCGAGCATATGCCGGCCGCGCATGATGACTGGCGCGCCTTCTTCGATGCCGAGCCGGTAAGCAAGGTCCGCGTCCGCTGACTGCCGCTCCACTGCGGTGAGGCGGACCTCACCGCTCATGCCCGCGCGGTCAGCGCCCGCCTTGAACGGCCCGAACCGTGGGCGGTCTGCACCGTACCGGTGCGACTCCAGCCGCACAGCGGGCGTGATCCGTACGAAGGTGCCGCGTCCATGGCCGGACACGACCAGGGCCTCAGCCTTGAGAGCGCTGAGCGCGAGTTTGACGGTCGCGCGTGAGACGCCGTACGTCTCTTCAAGCTCGCGTTCCGACGGCAAGCGCTGACCCGGCTGTAGCTCCCCGCGCTGGATGGCAGAGCGGAGCACATCGGCTAATTGCGCGTAAAGCGATCGCGAGCTTTGCGGGTCCAGCGTCATCGTCAGTACAGCGTATCTACTTTGTAGATTCACGACTTGCCATAGTCAGCCTACTGGATATACTCAGTCGTACAAAGACTGACCGAGACGCGAGGGGGATAGGCGTGACGCCAGAGCAGCAGCACCAGTCGGTCGAAGCGGCCGAGCGCACAGGGAAGAGCGGCCTCCTGCGAGAGTTGCGAGACTTACCTGCGGCTCTGACAGTTGAGCAGACGGCGCGAATTCTGGGGATCGGCCGGAACCAAGCCTACGAAGCAGTTGCCGCAGGCAATCTGCCGGCCATCCGCATCGGACGCCGCTGGGTAGTGCCGACGCCGCGGCTGACCCCGGGAACCGAGGCGCCCTAGGTCGATCGGTGGCGCGCCTCCTCTAGGAATTCTACCATAGCAGCGGCGGCTGACCTGTAGGACTCTCAAGAGGAGTGTTTCCGGTGATGACGTAAGAATCTGGTTTGGGGAATTGCCGCCTTATAGGTCGAGAGAGCTATGCATCTCAGCGGGCTCGTACGAGGAGAGACAGCGATCGTTGGGAGCGGGGCAATGTTCGAGGCGGGTGCGGCAGTCAGAATGGTAAATGCCTGGACGTTCGCGATCTTATGGAACTATATATTGCGAAGGCGTACAGGCGACTTGCCATCATGGTATCTCGCGTCCACTGCGGCGCTTCTGGTTGCCACGGCTGTGCCGGCTCTGGCGCATGTACGGATCGAGGGTGAGGGCGTGGCGGGAGAACGCGGGACGTTCTCGTTCCGCGTCCCCAACGAGCGGGACGACGCCTCGACCATCATGCTGGAGGTGCAGTTCCCCG
>JBOGEA010000231.1:0-9325 GCA_050743205.1 Egibacteraceae bacterium
CTCGGCCCTCTGTCCATGCTCCAGGGCTACGTCCTCAAGAGCTTCATCGACGCGAGAAACACGGACATTCACGGCAACGGGCACGCGCCCGAGCAGCGGGCGGTCAAGTGAGGATCCAAGACATGAATCTCACCGCGCACTTCACCCTGGAGGAGTTCGTCGTCTCCCAGGAGGCGGCGCGGCGCGGCATCGACAACACCCCGCCGGACGAGGTCGTGGACCGCCTCGGAGTCGTCGCGGAGGCCCTCGAGGTCGCCCGCGAGATCCTCGAGAACCCGATCGTGGTGTCCAGCGGCTACCGCTGCCCGTCCCTGAATGCCCTGGTGGGCGGCGCGGACCGCAGCGACCACCTCCTCGGCTACGCCGCCGACTTCATCTGCCCCGGCCACGGGTCGGCCTACGAGGTCGCGAAGCGCCTGGCCGGCGTGCCGCGCTTCATGGCGCTGGTCGACCAGCTCATCTACGAATGGACGTGGGTCCACGTCTCGGTCAACCCGAGGCTCCGCGGCGAGCTCCTGACCCGCCAGGCGGGCGGGAAGTGGGCGCGCGGGATCATCCACGAAGTCGCCACGCTGGGGTAGACCATGCCGTTTCTCGCTCTCGCCTGGAAGGCCATCGGCATCAAGGGCGCCATCGCCATCGCCTTCGCGGTCGCGTGCGGGTTCCTGTACCTGAGCTTGAAGGTCCAGAACGCGCGGCTCGAGGCGGCCCAGGAGGAGGTGTCGGCCCACAAGGCCGCAATCGCCTCACTCAATGATCGGATTCGGCTCCAAAACGCCTCAATCGAGGCCGCCAAGGCCGCCGCCACAGCCGCGGCGCGCGCCGCCGCCGCCGAGCGCAAGAAGGCCGCCGCAGACGCCGCGCGGCTCCGCGCCGACGTCGCCGCCCTCGCGGCGCGCATCGACAGCGCCGAGGCAGCCACCAAGAACGCGCAGAACGCCGCGGACGAGATCCGGGCGCTTCTGCTGAAAGATCGCGGGGTAGCGCAGCCGGTAGAGCACCTGACTCATAATCAGGAGGTCGGTGGTTCGACTCCATCCCCCGCTACCAGCCACCTTGGGGACGGGCCATGACGCTGATCCGCCAAGCTCTGTGCTGGGTAATTGTTGCGTGCCTGCTCCTGCTGGTGTCCGGCTGCGCGCTGAGTCCGGCGGTCCCGGATGCCGTCTACGTCCGGGTGCCCGTCCCGTGCATCGAGAAGCCGATCGCGCGGCCAGCGCTCGCTCTGGACAACACGCCGCTCGACGCGGCGTCGCTGAACGACTACCGCCTGCTGATGAAGCTCTACCAGGAGCGACTCGAACGCCAAGCGTACGAGCGCGAGCTGGAAGGGCAAGTCGCGGGCTGCTCCACCATCCAGCGGTGAGATAATGCTCTGGCTGGCCGCGCTGATGTTCGGCGCGGCGGGCGGGGGATTCATCGCCGCGTACCTGATCCTACGGATCGTCCGCGCGATCGTCGCGGCGATCACCTGACCGGATGAATCCAATCTACGTCTCGGCCGGACCGTTTCTCGGATGCCGAGTGTATCGAGTGTGGAATGCGCGCCAAGGTAGATGGCAGGCGGCCGTGCTCAGGCATGACGGCACTCGCACAACGATGAGTTGGGCGAGGTTCATGTACCAGAATCACGTTGGACGCTTGCTTGGGCCTGACGAAGAAGTGGACCATATCGACGAGAACAAAGCCAACGATGGTATTGGCAATTTGCAGCCCCTCTCCAAGAGCGAGAACTCGCGCAAAGCCAGATTCTCAAAGACGCGCGCGATTCACTATGTCCAGTGTCGATGCCCGAGTTGCGGGAGACAATTTCATCTGACCAGGTCTCGCATGGCGAGCGGGTCACATCTGCCCCCTGATCGGCGGGCTTGTAGCAAATCATGCGCCGGGAAAATCGGCGCCAACAAACGGTGGACCCAGCATGCGCAGACTGTACGCAAATAATGCCCGTTGCCGGCTCGGCGCCGACATCACCACCACGGGCACGATCACCGAGATCGTGCTCGACACGGGCTTCGGCTCGCTGTTCCCGCTCCCGACCAGCGGCAACTTCTTCATCCTGACGATCACCGACGCGCTCTACGAGGTCGAGTGCTTCTTGATTACCGGCCGCGTGGGCGACATCCTGACCGTCGGCGCGCGCGCCCAGGAGGGCACGATTGCCAAGACGTTCACGGCGCTCGACCCCCTGGTCTTCGCCGGCCTCAACCCCACCCGCGGCGCGTTCGAGCGCATCGAGGACCACACCGAGGGACTCGTGGACGCCCACGACGCCAGCGCCATCAGCTACGCCGGGGCCTCCGGCCTGTCGGCGGACGACGTCGAGGAGGCCCTGGACGAGCTCGACGCCGAGAAGGCGCCACTCGCCTCCCCGGCCCTGACCGGCAACCCCACCGCGCCGACGCAGACGGCCGGCAACAACAGCACGCGCCTCGCCACCACGGCGTTCATACAGGCAGCCGTCGCGGCAGCCATCGCCGCATCGGAGGCGATCCACGTTGCCGATGCCGCCGGCATGATCTATGGCCTGCAACTCTCCAACGACGCAGGCGACCCCACCCACGACATCAACATCACCTCCGGGCGTGCGACGTCGTCGACGCTGGATGGGATTATGATTCTGCCTGCGGAGATCACGAAGCGGATCGACGCCTCGTGGGCTGTCGGGAACGATCAGGGCGGGATGGACACAGGCTCCGTCGCCACCAGCACATGGTATGCCGTCTGGCTTATCCGGCGGTCCGATACTGGCGTGGTCGACGCGCTGTTCAGCCTGAGCGCGTCCGCACCCACGATGCCGACCAACTACGACCAGAAGCGACGCATCGGATGGGTGCGGCGCAGCGGCTCGGGGGCGAACTTGCGGTTCTCCCAGTTCGGAGACAGGTTCACGCTCAACGTCATCGCCGCCGACGTCATCGCCGAGGGCTCGTCTCTGGTTGCCCACGCCATCACTCTGACGGCCCCGCCGCACTCGACGGCGCGGTTCTCGGCCGTCAGTCTCATCCTCGCTGGGGTTTCGGACTCGGTGTACACCACGTTCTACGAGACGACGCAAGCGGCCCTGACGCCAGGTGCGTTGAACGCCCAACTGCTGACCCAAGGCGACGGAACCTTCTACGTCACATACGCTACGGCGGAGGTTGAACTCAAGGTCAGCGCAGCTTCGACGATCAACGTCGACTCTATTTTCACCGCGGGCGGCGCGCAGTATTACGTCGGCACCCACGGTTGGACGGATGAGCGGGGCAAGTCGGGGCAGTAATATGGCAATCCGCCTCACGCGGTTCGAGGGGCTGGCGCCCAAGATCGCGCCACGCCTTCTGGGTCAAAACGCGGCCCAGCTCGCCCACAACTGCAAGCTGTGGTCTGGCGAGATCGATCCCATGAAGGACTCCCTGCTCCTCTACATCTCGAGCAAGGAGGGGCCGTTCCTGTCCGCCATCAGACTGACGGACGACAACGGGTCAGACGTCTTTTTTGCCTGGGACCGGGACGTCAATGCGGTGCGCGGCCCGATCGCCGGGGACACCAGCCAGCGCATCTACTACACCGGCGACGGCGAGCCGCGGGTGACGAACCTGACCCTCGGGACGCTCGGCGGCGCGGACAACTACCCGGCGTTCTTCTACGTCCTCGGCATCCCGCAGCCGGCCACGGAGCCGACGGTGACGCCGGACGACAGCGGTGTCGGGGCCACCACCTCGCGGGTCTACGCCTACACCTTTCTCTCCCGGTCCACCCTCCCCAACGGCAATTCGCTGGACGAGGAGGGCGCGCCCGGCCCGGTGACGCTCGTCTCCGGGAAGGTCGACGACGTCTGGGCGGTGTCGGACCTGGAGCTCGCTCCGCCGAACACCGGAAGCGTCGTGAATGCGCAGGCCGACACGCCCGCCGCCGGCACGGTGCGCGTGACGCTCAACACGGTGCGGTATCTGCGGGTCGACGAGGAGATCACCTTCCAGACCATCGGCGGCATGACCGACCTGAACGGCACGCACGTCATCACCGCGGTAGACTACGAGCTGGACTTCATCGAGGTGGCGCTGGCGACGGTTCAGACCTACACCTCCGGCGGGTCGTGGGCGCGCGTCGCGCCGCACAACGTCGACTTTATGAAGAAGCGCATCTACCGGACCGACGCGGCCGGCGTGTTCAAGTTCGTGGCCGAGGTGCCAATCGGGACGGCCGTCTACAACGACACCGTCTCCGACGTGACGCTGGCGCTGCGCGCCGCGCTCGAGACGACCGACTTCTTCCAGCCCCCGGCGAACATGCACTCGCTGATCGAGTTGCCGAACGGCTGCCTGGTCGGCATCTCCACCAACCAGATTTGTTTCTCCGAGCCGTATCAGCCGCACGCCTGGCCGACCCGCTACCGCAAGACGGCGAACTACCAGGGCGTCAGCCTGGGCAACGTCGGCACGATGGTCGTGATGACCACCACCGGCCGCCACTACGTCTGCAACGGCGTGGACCCGTCGGTGGTGACGCTCGACGAGTCGCGCGGTCGAGCCTACCCCTGCAACGCCAAGCGCAGCACCGTGAGCACGGACTCCGGGGTCGTGTGGTCGACGCACGACGGCCTCGCCATCCAGACCACCTCCGGCTCGCAGCTTTTCACCGAGGGCATCTTCGAGTACGAGGAGTGGCAAGAGATCCAGCCCTCTGGGATCTTCGCCGCGTTCCACAGCGGCCGATATATGGCGTGCTTCAAGCGCGCCGGATCGGACGTCCAGGAGATGCTCATTCTGGATCCCAGCGAGCGGGCCTTCGTGACCACGGCCGGCGTGCAGGCGTCTGGGCTCTACGGCGACCTCCAGACTGGGCAGCTCTACATCCTCCTCGGGTCGCGCATTCGGCAATGGGACGCAGACGTCGTCGCGCGCCTGACGTCCGACTGGAAGAGCAAGGATTTCGTGCTGCCGATGCCGATGAACCTCGGCGCGGCCAAGGTGGACGCTGACTTCCGGCTCACCCCGGAGGAACAGGCCGCCTTGGCCGACGCCCGGCAGGCGGTGATCGACGCCAACCAGGCGATCATCGACTCGGACTTCGACTGGATCGGCGGAGCCGTGAACGACGCCGAATTCAACCGCTTCGAGATCAACGGCTCGCCCCTGAACCTCGTGCCGCGCGCGACCTTCGACCAGCTCTGGTTCTACGAGTACGCGCAAGACGAGTTCGGTGTCATGCAGCTCATCTTCGCCAAGCAGCTCTTCACGCCGGCCGCGTTCAAGCTGCCGGCGGGCTTCAAGTCCGACGTGTACGCCTTCCGGGTCCGGTCGAATCTCCGGGTCCGCGCCATCATCGCCGGCAAGACGATGACCGACCTCAAGACCGCATAGGACCCGCGATGCCGCTCACCGACTACACCGAGAACCAGCTCCAGGATCACCATTGGCGCACGGACGCCTGGGTGCGCCCGGCGACGCACTACTTCGGGCTCTTCATCGCCACGCGCGGATTCTGGACGACGCTCACGAACTACTCGTCCGGCGACACGATCCTCCCGACCGTGTCCAACGGCCGGATGTATCGCGCCACCAGCTCCGGGCAGTCCGCGGCCTCGGAGCCGACGTGGCCGACCGTGGCCGGAGCCTCCGTCGCCGACGGCGGCGTGGTCTGGCAGGAGATGACGCCCGACTGGCAGGCGAACAACGC
Source organism: Egibacteraceae bacterium (assembly GCA_050743205.1). GTDB lineage: Bacteria > Actinomycetota > Nitriliruptoria > Euzebyales > Egibacteraceae > JBOGED01. Next base: position 5,665 of record JBOGEA010000231.1, read on the forward strand.
CTTCCTGGACGAGGTTACAACCGTCGCCAGCGGCTACGCGCGCGTCGGCGTCCCTCGCGGGAACGCCAGCTTCCTTGGCACGCACGGCACGACGACCGGCCCCTCGAGCGGCACCGGCGGCAACATCCGCAACGCGGTCCTGATCGAGTACGGCACGCCGGCGCTCACCTGGGGCCTCGTGGGCTTCTGGGGCTCGTTCGACGCCCTGACCGCCGGAAACCTGACGTGGTACGCGCCGCTGACCATCCCGCGCCTCGTGGTGCAGGGCTCGACGCCGCCGGCCTTCCCGTTCGGCGCCCTCGGCATCACCGTGAACACCCCCACCTCGGTAGTGTGACGCCATGACGACCGTGCAGCTTTGTCACTTCGATGGCGCCGATGCGGCGACAACCGCTTCGGATGAGATTGATCTAGTCTTGTGGTCGCTGAATAGCGGAGCCCAACTAGACACCGCTCAGAAAAGATTTGGTGTATCTAGCCTATTGGTCGCCAGCCATTTTCATCAGGCCGTTGGCAGCGAGTTCTCCTCCCCGCACGCCGGGGACTGGACGTTTGAATTTTTCTATCGAGTCAGCGCAACCGCGGGCACCTCTGCCGAGGTGGACTTGGATGGAATAGGCATCATTCTGGCTGTACAGATCGCTCTCGGCACCGGCACCAGCGAGATCGTCGCGCTCCTGAGGGATGGCGCAAATGGGTCTATCGGCTCAGTTTCCGGAGCGATTTCTGTGTCCGCAGACACCTGGTATCACTGGGCTCTGGTAAGAGACACGATCGCGGGTGAGTATCGACTATATTGGAATGGGCTGCTCGTCGACACCCTGTCCACGTCAACTGATGTTGCTCCGTTTGATACGCTGAAATTTGGCGGATCTATCTCCAGGAACGCATGGTACGACGAAGCGCGCATCAGCACGGAGGCCCTGTACTTCGGCTCTACTTACACACCGCCGTCCTCTCCGTTCACGATCGACCCGTTGAGCGTTCTTGAGCTTGTTTACTACGATCGTGTGCGACAGTTCACCTCCAGCGTGGGAGTCGGCGACTTGCTGCTGACAGACGTCCCGCCGACTTACCAGAGCTTCGCCGTGGTCGGCGACGGCAACCAATGCGTCTACTCGGTCAACGATGTCCTCGCGGGCGGCACCGCCTGGGAAGTTGGCATCGCCCTGGTGTCGATCGCCGGTCCGGACATCACGCTGGAAAGACTCGAGGTCCTGGCGTCCAGCAACGCCAATGCGCTGGTGGACTTTGCGGCCGGTCCCAAGGACGTCCACCTGGATGCCCCGGCCGATCTCGTCAACACGCTGATCGCGTACGCGCTAGATCACGAGACGCGCATCGGCGATCTGGAAACGAACGACGGGACGCAAGATACGACCCTTGGCGATCACGAAACCCGAATCGACGCCCTGGAGATCCAATCCCTCACCCTGGGCACCGAGCAGGACACCACCTCCGGCACGACGATCGACTTCTCTGTTCCGGCCGGCGCCAAGCGCGTCACGATCAATTTTGCCGGGGTCTCGACGGACGCCGCCTCCACATACATGGTGCAGTTGGGAGATGCCGGCGGCCCGGAGACAACTGGCTACGACTCGAAGAGCATCCCGCTCCTGAGCGCGGCCACGCCGGGAACGATGACGACGCTCTCGAATGCCCTCATCTTCGGAATCGTTACTAACGCGGCGGATCTGTTCAGTGGCACCATGACCCTGATCCTCGAGGACGCGGCGAACTTCACCTGGTCCATGACCGGGATCGGGATGACCGACGGCAGCCTGCTCTTCGTGGCGTGCGGCCGAAAGGCTCTGTCGCAAGAGCTTTCGCAGATCCGCATCACGACCAATGCCGGGGACACGTTCGACGCCGGGGCGATCAACATCACCTACGAAACCTAACATGCTCGGCCTCGGACCAATCTCCGGCTCGCCCATCAGCGGGCTCGGTGGCTTCACGACGATCGAGTCCGAGTCGGAGGCCACCTTCGGCGGCGAGGGCACATTCACCAGCTTCCTGGTGCTGGACTCCGAGTCCGGCGTGTGCTTCAACCCCCGGAGCGACCTCGAGGGCGGCGACTCGTCGAACCTCCAGGCCCCAGACGCGCAGGACTTTGTGCTCGCGGAGCGCCTCAAGCGGGTGACGAAGCCGGCCATCCCGCCCCTGAACGACCTGGACCCCCGGCTGGCCCGAGTGCTGGAGACGCTCAAGCAGAACGTCCACTACACCGAGGCGCGGATCGGCGGGCTCATGGAGCTCTTGCAGTCCGGGGCGACGACCGACGAGCTCATCGCCAAGATCAACGAAATTATTGATCGCATGCAGACTTAGGCATGGACTACGTCGCCATCTACGATCGGCTCATTGTCCGCGCCCGCGAACGTGTGCTCTCGGGCTACCATGAGCGGCACCACATCCGGTCGGCGCGGTACCGTTGATCTGCCGCTCGGATAAGTCACGATCGTCTAACCGCCGGAGCCTGTATGCGCCACTTCATGCAAATTGCCTCCGGCATCAGCCTCGTCGCTGTCCTGGCGGAGCTCGAGGCGCACCCCGAGCTGTGGGGTCAGCACCCGTGGCGCAAGAACATCAAGGACGGCCCGCACTCCAAGATGGACGACATCTGGCTGCGGTTCGCGGCGAGCGAGGAGGACTTCCACCGCCCGCACTTCGCGGTCTGGTACCCGGCCATCGAGTCGCTCCCCAGCCTGCGCCCGCTGATCTTCTGGGCCATGGGCGTGGCCCAGGCAGAGCACCTCGGCGGCGTCCTCATCACCCGGATCCCCGCCGGCAAGCGCGTGGACACTCACGTCGATCGCGGCTGGCACCCGGAGTTCTACAACTGCAAGCTCTACATCCCGCTCCAGAGCAACCCGAAGTGCATCTTCCGCGTGGAGGACGAACGTGTCGCCATGGAGGTCGGCGATATGTGGTACGTTGACAACACGCGGGAGCACGACATCATCAACGATGGCGACACCGACCGGGTGACGCTCATCATGTGCATGAGGACGGACTAAGATGCCCTGGCCGGAGCGAATACTCGTGGAGCCGACCGCGACTGGGCCTCTAGACGAACAGCCGGTCGAGTACATCGAGCCAGACGTCGCCGGGCTGTACTTCCGCTCGATCCTCCTGGCCGATGCCGGAACGATCGTGCCGCAGCACTCGCACGACCACGACCACGCCACCCTGGTATGCTCGGGCGCCGCGCGCCTCTGGGTCGACGGGGTCCACGTCGGCGACAAGATGGCTGGGCAAGCCTTCTTCGTGAAGGCCCGGTCCCAGCACCTATTCCAGGCCCTCTTGCCGGGCACGCGCCTCTGCTGCGTGCATAACATCGAGAGCGCCGAAGCAATCCACAAGGAGTGAGCGAAAATGCCATGGGGTGTAGCAGCCGCCGCCGCCGTCAACGTGGTGGGCGGCATGATGTCCAACAAGTCGGCCAAGAAGGCGCAGAATGCCGCCGCCGCTCAGGCGCAGCGCGAAGAGAACATGCGGCTCGAGGCCTCCGCGCCGATCAGCGCCCGCGGGCAGGAAGAGCACGCCTGGTCGCAGGACCTCGCGGCCCAGAACCAGGCGGGGCTCAAGACCGCGACGGACAAGCTGTCCGGGCTGTCGGACACCCTGACGGCCTCCGCGCAGACCTCGCGTGACCTGT
>JBOGEA010000232.1:0-9167 GCA_050743205.1 Egibacteraceae bacterium
CCCCTCGGCCAGCCCCCTCACCCTCCACCACCTCCGCCACCGCTGACGCGGCCTCCTTCGGCGGCTTCGCGGGAGCTACGGGGCCCTCAGACTTCCCACGCTCGCTCATCTGGAGGCTTACGGCCTCGGCCTTCCCTCAAGCGGCCCGCCCCGTGATCAGCGGGACAGGCGATCGTGGGACCTCCCGGTTGTCGCGCATCCAGATTCCGTACATGCACAGGCTCTCCGACCGCGCGGGGCCCGCCCACGGCTCGCGGATAGCGCCGCCAGCGGTCTCGCCTTCCACTTCGTTCAACAGCGTCGGCACCCCGAACTCCTTGATTTCGCGGCTGGGTAGCCCAGCCCGCACGTGCCCCTGTCAACGCTTCGCCCCCGCCCTCGCGAACGACGACGCATGACTCGGGTCACCGTGGATCGCTACTCCTTCGGTGTAGAGCTCTCTCATCTCCTTCTCCATGCCGGTTCATCCCGGCGCTCCGAACGTCCACAAAACCGGCCGACGCCGCGCTGACTGGTCCGCTGGCGGCTGTCTGGCTCCTCGGTCGCCGAAATCCTTGACCTCGTGACCAGTGGCGGGCACCCACAGCGGCACCGGACGCGCCGTGGCGGGCGTATACGCCCATTCCCGCACATCGGCTCACGCAGATACGCGAGAGCATACGTGGGGAGCCCACTGGATGAGCGCACGAATCATCGCACCATGTCAGGAGCCCTGGACTCCCTGGCCGCCTGAACCGCGCTGCGCTTCACCCGCACGTCAAGGCCGCCCTTTCTCAAACACATTCTGAGGTCGAGGGCAAGGTTGACGGACGAGAATGCGGAAGCATCACCTTGTTTATATACCGTAGGGGACGCGCCGAGCGCGATCAATTCTTGGCGCGAGATCAAGGAGAGGACGAGATGGACCTTGCAACGCTGGAGATCGGCGATCTGTGGGTATGAAGTGCGAGTGGGGGTATGACCATAAACCCGTGAGCGTTGACTATGAGAGCCATTTCAAGTGTCTTCTCATCCGCGCGAAGGGGGGCGGCACGCTGGCCCCGCGGGAGCGCGACTGGATTCTCGGTTTCTGTGCCGCGACTGGGGGCTCCGACGAGCTGATCGAGGAACTGGCGAGTTACCCTGCGACTGAGGAAGTCCGTGATGTCCTGAACCAGAGCGCCGCCACCTTCGCGGAATTCGGGAACGGTCGAGGACCTTTGTCTATGATTCGATCAGGGCCTGTTACGCCGATGGAGAGCTGGACGGCGGCGAGAGGAACACTGTTCTCACGATGGCAACCGAACTCGAGGTCGCTTCAGATCTGGTCGCTCAACTTGAGGAGCTGTACCTGGACGAGCAGAGATTGAGGGCCCAGCGCCTCAATATGCTGTTTCCTGGGGTCAGGCCTTATGCCGGCAACCGAGACTGAACGGCCGAGGCGGCAGGTCAATCGGCTTTCAAGCGGCTGGTGCAGAAGCTGCAGCGGGCGGCGTCTGCGTTGATCTCCTTCAGACAGTAGGGGCACTCCTTGTACGCCTGGGCTCGGTTGATCGGTCGCACGATGAGGAACAGAGCGAAGGCTACGATCAAAAAATTTATCACTGTGGTCAGGAATTCTCCGTATCGAATGACGCCACGGCCGAGCTGCAGCGTTAACTGGCTGAAGTCGGGCTCCCCGGCGATGGCTGCGACGACGTTGAGGAGCACGTCCTCGGCCAGCGAGTTCACTACGCCCCCGAACGCCACCCCCAAGATGATGCCCACCGCCAGGTCCAGCATGTTTCCTCGAAAGGCGAATTCCTTGAACTCCAGGGGCATCGACCTGAGCATCTTAAGCATCGCTCTTGCTCTTAGACCGTGCTGATGGCGGACCTCTGGCGCAGTGCTGTGCCGAACGCTTCGGTGCGAACTTCAGAGACGGATGGGGCGCTCTGGCGGGCCTTGAGCCGCCGCTGAAGGAGGAGGACAGCGCGGAGGGCTGAGCGGACGGCCTCTTCGCTGGGCATCAACCGCGGGTCGACGGCCAGGGTGTTAAGGATGCCGATGGCGGTGTTGAGGCGGGCGGTGGGATCGTTCGCCGATCCTTGGGCCGCTTTGGCGACGGTGTCGGCGCCGCGGTGGGCTTGGATGGGGGGACGGCGGATGATGCCGCTGTCATAGAGGGTTCTTTCGCCGTGGCGTTCGATGAGGATTTTTCTGACCCAATAGGCGGCGCCAACGGTGAGGCGTTTGGGGATCGGCCCGCTGAAGTCGGCACCGGCTAGGGCATAGGCGTCGCGGACAGCCTTGCGGTAGGCCGAGGTGCGTCCTTGCAGGTCATGGGGCTCACCGTCGGGACCCGGAAACTCGTGTCGCAGGTCGACGAGCAGCTCACCGATCGTGCGGTAACAGTCTTGGGCACGTTCTTGGGCGTTGCCCAATTCGGTTTCGGCGGGGATGGCCTTGCTGATCACTTCGGCCAGTTTCGTCTGCAGATCCTGCTGCGCGGATGTGAGCCCGATCGCAGGCGGCTGGTAGGCGGTGTGTTCCATGGTTCTCCCCTCGAGCCGGGCTTGTCGCGGGGCGGGATGGTCCCGGCTGGCCAAGACCATCCTTGACGCTTCAACCGTGACGCTCAAGAGCGCTGTTCGGGCCGGTGACGGTACGAAGTGGACACCATTTCCAATATCTGGAAATTTTTGCCTGCGTTTGGGCTGGTATGAGATTATAAGAGTGGCAGGGGTCTAGTGCAATGAGGTCGTGAAAATGGTTTGCTGTTTTAGGGCGAGGCGGGTGAGCGCCGCGCCTGGATGATTGGGATATATGACTCCCGACTTGCTCATATAGGGACCAAAGCCATATCTCATTGCCGGCAAGATTCTTGCCGGCGTGCCTGCCGCGTGAGAGGGATGCAGACGATGGCGTGCCTGCCTTGAACGAAGGCGCTCTTGGTGCGGGGTTGCACCCGCGCCCAAGAGCACACTCGACGGTTGGGGCATCAAGTGGACAGTGTTCGTGAGTCCAGACCTCCTGATCTAGAGGGATGAATGTGCTGGTAGAGAAGGTGAGGCCCTCCGCCCTCTAATCAGTTCTGTGCGTTTATCCCGAGGAGGAGACTATGCAACCGACGACGTTTTCTTGACCGTAAGCTCACCCTGCGCTACCAGACCTACGACATCAACGGTAACGGCTTCATCGATCAGGCGGACTTCCAGGAGGCGGCACAGCGAACGGCCGACGCGTTCGGTCACACTGCGGACTCCCCCCAGCGGCGCAGGCTGAATGATGTGTTCCGGCAGGTCTGGCAAGGCCTTTGGGAGATCGCCGACGCCGACAACGACGGCCGTATCGACGAGGCCGAGTACAAGACCACGTTCACCGCGCTTGTGCTGGAGCGGCCGGACGCCTTCGATGAGGTGTACCTGCCGTTCATCGACGCGCTGATCGACATCGCAGACAGCGACGGCGACGCACGGCTGGACCAAGCCGAGCATGCGCGCTTGTTCGGCGCCTTTCTCAGCGTCTCCGAGAAGGACAGCGCCGAGTCGTTCCGCATGCTTGACGGAGACGGAATTCTCACCCGACAGGAGATTCAGAAAGCCGTCCGTGAGTACTACTGCAGCGAAGACCCGGAGGCGCCGGGAAACTGGCTGCTCGGCCCGCTGTAGATCATCGCGGGAAACTTGCACCTGGTGGAGCAAAGTTTCTCCCCGGGCCGGCATGGTCTCTGGCTGTACGTAGGGCCCACCGGTCCGCACACGGCGGGTTACACGTACCTGATGGCGCAGTCGCGGGGCGCGACCGTGACGACGAGGGCGGTGGTGGTCTCTCAGATCTCAGATCGACGAGCGGTCGACTTCCACACGTCGCTGTCCGGTCGCGTGGCCAACGTGGTGGCCCATCGCTGAGGCGTCGGACGTTGTGCGGGCATGAACGCCTGCACCCAGACGGGGGGTCTACCCGATTCGCTCAAGCGCCAACTGCGCGATGTCGGGCCCCCTACGGCGCGCGGCGCGGTCGTGTCCCTGGCGGATGGTTCTGGCCGCAGTTCGCGCGCTTTCCGAGGTGAGATCTGCCGGGCGCGGGAGGAGCCCGGTGAGGATGATCGTCCACTAAAGGCCCGCACACAAGCACCGTCAAGTTTTGCGCGAGACGCTTACTCGATTACTCGAAGGTGAGGACGGGTTTGATGGCCTTTCCAGCGAGTGAGTCCTCGCCGGCCTGGTTGATGTCCTCGAACTTGTAGTAGGTGATGATCTCGGGCAGCCGGAAGCGGCCCTGTTTGATCAGCTCGACCATCGTCGGCACGAGCAGATCAGGCACGCTGTCGCCCTCGATGATCCCCGTGATGGTGCGCCCGAAAAGTATCGTGTTCATATCGAAGCTTGCCTCCTGGCCGATCGGGGCGACGCCGATGAGACCGCACTTCCCCTTCACAGCCAGGCAATCGACCGCTTGGCGGAACACCTCCGGGCTGCCAGTGGTGTCCAGCGAGAAGTCGGCCCCTCCGCGGGTGATCTCCTGGATCGCCTCCACGACGTTGTCGACCGAGGCGGGGTTGAGGGTGTGGGTGGCGCCGAGCTGCTCGGCCTTCTCCAGCCGTGAGCGCTTCAGGTCCACGGCGACGATCGTCGAGCAGCCGGTCAGGTAGGCGCCCATGAGGGAGGCGAGGCCGACGGCGCCCGTCCCGAAGATGACGATGCTCGAGCCACCGTGGGGGTGCAGCGAGTTGACCGTGGCGCCGAAGCCGGTGGAGATGCCGCAGCCGAGCGGCCCCAGCAGCTTGAGATCGACCTCGGGGTCGACTTTGACCACGTTGCGCTCGTTGGCCAGGCACATGCTGGCGAATGACGACTGCCCGAAGAAGTGGTCGTGTATCGGCACCGAGCCGGACCTGTGTGAGGTGCTCCCGTCGGCGCGACCGCCGCTGAGATTGTGCGCCCAGAAATTGCTGCAGTAGGCGGGCGTTCCCCTCTTGCATCCTTTGCATGCGCCACAGGAGAGGAACGACATGACGACGTGGTCGCCGGGCGAGACCTTCTTGACGCTCCTGCCCACGGCCTCGACGACCCCGGCGCCCTCGTGGCCGAAGACACAGGGCAGCGGGACGGGATACCACTGATCACGGCAGATGATGTCGGTATGGCACAGACCGGTGGCGACGGTGCGTACGAGGACCTCGTCGTCACGCGGCCCCTCGAGGGTGAGCTCCTCGATCTGGAACGGATCGTACTGTTTATGAATTATTGCGGCGGTAATGGTAGCCATCCCCCAGCCTCCCCCTCGTTCTTGCAGATAGCGGAAAGTCTACTGAGCGGCCTATAGTTGGCGCCAGCCCGCCAGCAGTTCAGGGTTCGGAAGACAGGCACGATTTCTGCGTGTTTGAATCTGCTGAACTCCTCAACGGTCACTGACGAATCGGTGCCGTATGCGTGCCTGACTCTGTCGCACACTTTGCTGTGCAGTGAGGGGGGAATGCCGACCATATCCAGAAGCGCGGATATGACGGTTTCAGAGATGGGTCATCGGACCCGGCGGCTCGGGCGGATCCCGCGCCTGGGCGCCGCCCCGGACACGCGCGATCGGCTCGGAGGGCGTCGGTCCGGCAGCGGCTGCGGTACCGGTTCGAGCAGCACTTGGCCCGAGGGCCCCTGGCGCTGATCGGCTGGCTGGGGCTCCTGGCCCTGGCGATCGTGCTGATCGCCGCCGCGGTCGGTCACCTCCTGCTGGGAGGCGTGGGCGGTGGCGTCGGCGAGGATTTCTGGAAGAGCGTGGTCCTGGTCTTGGACTCCAGCGCGTTCGGAGGCGAGGCCGCCTGGCCCGCCCGGCTGGTCGCGCTGGTGGTCACCCTGTTGGGGCTGTTCATCGGCGGCTGCCTGATCGGTCTGATAGCCACGGCGCTGGAGCAGCGGATCCAGGATCTGCGCAAGGGACGCAGCGCCGTGCTCGAGACCGGCCACACGCTGATCCTGGGCTGGTCAGCCCGCCTTCCCGTGATCGTGCAGGAGCTGGTCGTCGCCAACGAGAGCTTGGCCCGCTCCTCTGTCGTGATGCTGGCCCCCCGCGATGTCGGCGACATGGACGAAGAGCTGCGTGACCGCGTCGGCGACACCAAGAGCACCAGAATCGTGTGCCGCAGCGGCAACCCCGCCCACCCCGCTGACCTGCGGTTGGCCAACATCGCCGCCGCGAGGTCGGTGATCGTGCTGGCCGGCGATGGGGGCGACGCGGAGGTGGTGAAGACGATCCTGGGGGTCAAGACCCTCGACCCCGATTTCTCCCGCGCCAACGTGATCGCGGAGCTCATCCATCCCGAGCACGCCCAGACCCTGCGGGTGATCACCGATGGGGCGGTCGGCACCGTCAACTCCGATGACGTCATCGCCCAGGTCACCGCCCAGGCGTGCCACCAGTCAGGCCTGTCTGTGGTGTTCAGGGATCTGCTGGACTTCCGGGGCGACGAGTGCTACTTCGCCGAGGCGCCTGAGCTGATCGGACGCACCTACGCGGAAGCGCTCCTCGCCTTCGACGCCTCTTCGGTGATCGGGCGCGCCACCGCTGGCGGGGATGTCCAGCTCAACCCGCCGCCCGACGCCGTCTTCGCCCCCGGCGACCGGGTCATCGTCGTGTCCGAGGACGACGACACCGTCGCCTTCACCGGTCTCCGGGACGTCGACGCCCCTGAGCCCGCGTCCCCCGGGTCCGGCGCCCAGGCCCCGATCCGGGTGCTCATCGTCGGCTGGAGTGGTTTCGGGCCCAAGGTGGTCGCAGAGCTCGACGAGTTCTTGGCCCCCGGCTCCGTGATCGAGGTGTGCGTCGATGCCGCGCTCGCCGACCCATCCACCCTCGACGGGATCGAGCCGGTCAACGCCCGGCTGCGGGTTTCGACCACCAGCGGGGGGCCCGAGCAGCCGCTCTCACTCGGCGAGGTCGAACCATTCGACCAGGTCATCGTCCTGGGCTACCGCGAGGGCATGACCATCGACGAGGCTGACTCACGCACGCTGCTGTCCCTGCTGACCCTGCGGAAAGTCTGGCCCCGACAGGTGCAGATCATCGCGCAGCTGCTGGACCAGGCCAACGTCGAGCTGGCTGCCACCACCGGTGTCGATGACTTCATCGTCAGCGATGCCCTGGCCAGCCTGATGCTCGCCCAACTGTCCGAGCGCGCCGAGCTGCAAGCCGTGTTCGACGACCTGTTCGACCCCGACGGCGCCGTGGTCGAGCTGCGCGCCGCCCACTCCTTCGTCCCTGACCATCCCGTGCGCTACGAGCAGATCGTCGCCGCCGGCGCCGCGCAGGCGGTGTCCATGCTCGGCTGACGCATCAACGGGCAGGTCGTCATCAACCCGCCCAAGGGCGAGAAGGTCCACCTCGGCCCCGACGACCAGGTTCTCCTCGTCGGCCGCCGAGCGGTCACAGCCGCGGATGCGTGAGCGTGCGCTCCCAGGCGACGTCCGCCGCCGCCTTGTCGTAGCGCGACGGAGCGTCCCAGTTGCTGAAGCCGTGGCCGGCCTCGTAGCGGTGGAACGCCACGCCGGGGCGGCCTGACACGGCCGCCTCCACCGCCCCGATCTGCTCTTGGGGGATGTACGGGTCGTGGTTGGCGTAGTGGAGCATGATCGGGCACGCAATGTCGTCCGCGAGCTGCAGCAGGCTGTGGATTCCCGAGCCGTAGTACGACACGGCCGCGTCCGGGCCGCGACCGCCGACCCGGCACGTCGCCGCGAACAGGTAGGCGAGCGTGCCGCCGAGGCAGAACCCGACTCCGCCGACCCGCCCAGCGCACTCAGGCATGGCTGCGGGTCACTCGGCGAGACGGCGGTTCGACCACAGCTCCATAGGGCGCATCCGACGGAAAGCTGTAGCTGGTGCGGAGGCCGGGCTGGACATCCTGCCGGCCCCTGCCAACCGAGCGCGCAGTCAGGGCGTGATCGCGTAGACCGCGCCGCAGCCGCCCGCGAACACCGTCCTGAAAGCCTGCCAACCGCCCCTGCCGATCGTCACCGGCTGCGCCAGATCCGCGGGAGCGCACGGATCCGGATCACGATAACGCAGCAGATCACCTGGCATCCGACACCAACTCCCGTGAAAGGTGGGGAACGTTCATCGCTCGAACCGGGCTAACATAGCGTCGCCACAGTTGCGCGTCAACGATCTGTTGTGGCCATCGCGCCCATGCCGACTGCCCAGACCAAACGGATGCGGCAGACCCGAAAATGAGGGTCTATTGAAGAATATGTAGGTGAGGGTTATAGTCACTTCTCGTGTGGAAGAAGCAGATTGACAGGGCCGCAGCACAGCATGACGAGCGCCGCGGCGGTTTTCCTCCGTAAGGAGCCTGTTGCAAAACGCGGGTCGAACCGCATGCCGCCGCTGCCGCGTCACTTACAGCTTTCCGTCAGATCCGACGGAAAGCTGTAGCCGAACCCTCGCCTCGCCCGGTTGACCTGCGGGTTTCCGTCAGATGCGACGGAAAGCCGTCGATCACTCCTCGATGCGGCTGCGCTGCGCCCACGACAGCCAGCGGTCTGACAGCTTGGTCACCTGACTGCTCGAAGGTGACTGCGGTGACGAATACGCCAGGAAGGCGTAAGAGTTTATTTAATACGGTGGTGAGCCGCACAGGTTTGACTCTTTCGATCCAGGCTTGTCGGACGGCTCTGAATCGTCCATGATGCCGTGTACATCCGGTGTGCGCCATACCGCCGCCCATATATGGCCCATGATCTGCGGTTTTAGGCCTCAACCCCGCCTCGGGACCGATTGGTTGTACAGGAGACCCAGCTCGGTCTGTCCCCAGAGCAGCGCCCACCACCAAGGCACCTGATACAACCGAGCAGACACGCGGGTGTCTTGCCGCGTCGTATCGCTCGTAACGAGCCGCTCTCGAGCGTCACCCCTCGCCCAGCCCATCGAGCGTACGCACCAGCGCCTCTTTCCGGGACGAGGCGCGACCCTTGTGTCCACCAGTCGTCGTGTGTTCCTCTTGGGTGGGCGGTCGTGAAAGACCGCCCAGCCCGCGTGCCGCTCTCGGGGCAGCGTGCGCAATGGCGTGACCGCAGGCGCGACAGCTATTGACCAGGTTCTCCTCGTCGGCCGCCGAGCGGTCACAGCCGCGGATGCGTGAGCGTGCGCTCCCAGGCGACGTCCGCCGCCGCCTTGTCGTAGCGCGACGGAGCGTCCCAGTTGCTGAAGCCGTGGCC
>JBOGEA010000233.1:0-9165 GCA_050743205.1 Egibacteraceae bacterium
AAGCATCCGTTCCCCAACGTGCGTTTTGACGCCCGTACCCAAGGCAGGAGCCCAGTGCGTTAGCAGCGCACGCTGGGATCTGTGCGGGGGGCCGTCCGCAAGGACGGTCCCTACCGCGAACCGGACACGGAGGTGATCCAGGGCGCTCATGACCCGTTCTTCCCGCCGGACGGCCGACATCTCGTTGAGGCGATCCCGGGCGCACGGTTGGTGGAGATCCCCGGCATGGGCCATGCCCTGCCCAGCTCCGTCCACCAGCCGCTCGCCGAGACGATTCTCGGCCACACCCACCAGCACGGGTCGCCCGTCCATACCGCCCTGCGCGAGACGAATGACCGGGGTCACATGAAGTTGCGGGTGTGGAGCGCGGAAAGGGCCGCGGCCTCGTCAGCGGGAAAGCCCAGACGCACGAGGCGGCGCTGCCGACCTTCGTCCATCGCCGCTCGCAGCCGCTGCACACGCCGGTGCCCAGCAGTGATCGCGGCGGGGGTCCACTGGCCGGCAGCCAGGATCACGAGCGCGTCGAAGGCGTCGTCGTTCAGGCCGGCGGTGTCGATCAGGGCGTCGTGGCGGCGCTCGATCGCCGCCCGCAGCCGGTCACGCAGGTGGCGATCGAGCGCCGCCTGATGCTCCAGATGGGCCATCCCGAACACGACGTGGCGGCGCTCGTCCTGCATCGCCAGCCAGCAGATTCGGCGGGTGACAGGATCGGGCGCGTAGCGCTCGAGGAACGACAGCAGGTCGATGAAGCTGCCCTCGCCCAACACCGACAGCAGGAACGACGCCAGGGAGAAGTCGGACTCTGCGACCAGCGTGAACAGCGACGCGCGACCGCCGGCCGACGAGGTGCCGAGCGTCGCGCCGCGCAGCAGCGCCCGGCGGGCAAAGGTGTCCATGTGCCTGGCCTCGTCGGCGACCTGGACCGCCAGCAGTTGGACGACCTCCCGAAAATGCGGATGGATGCGGCCTACGAAGCGCGCGGGCACGATCAGCGCGGCCTGCTCATTCTCAACGAGGTAGGTCATGACCTGCACAACCGCCCTCTCAATCTCGGGTGGCAGGGCGAAGTCGGCGTCCCAGTCGATCGCCGTCGCGGGATCCCACTGCCGCGCGACCGCCTGTGCGTACAGCTTGGGCGCGATATCGGCCCAGACGAGGTCGCGCTCGTCCAGCTCAAACGCCATCTCGGGCCCGCCGCTCTCCAGCAGCGCGCCGCGGGCGGCCAGCCCCCAGCTCGGGGGCGGTCGCCGCACGACCTCGCAGGGGTCGGCCATGCCGGCACGTTGGGCTTGCGACCAGCGATCATCCTCGGCGGTGCCGCGCACCACCACGGCGACGGTGCCCGGCCGGTCCGACGGGTCAGGCCGCTCGACGCGGTGGCCGCGGCTGCGGCACCAGGCGGGCAGGTGCACGCCCAGCGTGGGATCGCGGCCCGACACCTCGAGGCGGCCTCCGGCGGGCAGACCGGCCAGGGCGCGCGCGATCAGCAGGTGCGCGCCCTGCTCGAAACCGCAGTCTTGGAGGTCGACGCGCGCCGACGGCGTCACGGCGCGTACTCCGCGGCGGTCACCCGCCCCTGCGCGTCGTAGAAGCCGAAGGCGTCCACGGCGGCGGCCAGGGTTGCGTAGCCGGTCGTGCGTCCCTCCTCCCAGACCTTGAGGCCTTCGAGGTCGAGCAGCGGGCGCACGTCGGGGTCCGCGTAGGACATCGAGCGCAGCAGCGTGGCGAAACGCTCGACCAGCCGCGGCGGGGCGGTGTCGATCACGGTCATGTTGCAGTGGTCATAGGCCGAGGTCTGGGCGATCACGCGGGTCGAGCCCGGCGCGAGCGTCCCCTCCTTGGCGAACAGCAGGTGGCTGGCGTCGAGCATGCAGGCGGCGTCGATCTGGCCCGCGGCCAGAGCGCGGGCGGCCTCGCGCTCGCCGCCGACGTGGTCGCCGTGCAGGCCGACGCCGACGTCGAAGCGGCGCACCTCGACATCGACGCCGGCCGCGTGGATGTGAAACAGCGGGATGAGCGTGGCCTGAGGACTGTCGACGGCGCCGGTCCCGACGATCAGCCCTTTGAGGTCGCCCAGCGAGGCCAGGCCTGAGTCCGCGCGCACGACGACCACCGAGGTCAGGTCGCGGTCCGTGTCACGCATCACGAGGGCGCGCGCCTGCCGGTGGGCGGCTGCTGCCAGCCGCTCGGCCCGCAGCCAGGCCAGCGGTGAGTTCCACGCCGCGTGGATGCGCCCGGAGACCAGGTCGGTGACCTGACGCTCATAGTTGGAGTACAGCAGGAAGTCGAACGGCAGGCCGCCAGAGATCAGCCACCGGCGGAACCCCTCCCAGATGGTCACGACCTTGGGGTCGTAGGCGACGGCCCCCATCAGCAGCGTGCCCTCGGCGGCCATCAGCTGTTCGCCTCGTCGAACAGCGGCAGGCCAGTCGTGACCCGGCCGACGAAATCGAGCAGCGCGTCGGTGGTGGGCGCCATCACCCGCGCCGCGCGGGCGTCGCGGAAGCGCCGCTCCAGACCCAGCTCTTTGCGGAAGGCCGCGCCGCCGCACACCTTCATCGCGCCGTCGGTGACCGCGATCACCGCCTCTCCCGCGGCTGCCTTCACCTCCAGCACGCGCAGCAGGGCGTCCTCGCGGCCGCTCTCCAGCGCGTCGAGGGTATCGGCGAGGAACGCGCGGGCGCCGTCGGTCCGCAGCCGCAGCCGGGCCAACTCCAGCCTGGTGACCGGCTGCTGCGCCAGCGACTGCCCGAGGTGCTCCAACCTCGTGGCCGTCACGTGCGCGGACGCGTCCGCCGTCGCGGCCTCCATCAGCCCCACGCAGAACGCGGCGTTGAGCACCAGGAACCAGGGCAGCGGCACGGTCAACGCGATGTCCAGGCCGCTGCCGTCCTCGCCGAGCATCGCGGCCGGATCGACGGTCAGGCCGTCGGCGGTCATCGGCCGCGAGCCGTTGCCGCGCAGCCCCAGCCCGTCGAAGTCGCCGGCGACGGCCAGGCCCCGCGCCGACGCCGGCACCAGCCACAGCGTCATCGGGGCGTCCCCGCCCAGCGGGCGGCTGGACCACACGTAGCTGTCGGCCTGCCCCGCCGAAGTGACCCAGCTTTTGCGGGCGTCCAGGCGGACTGTCCCATTCACCGCCGTGGCCGTGCCGCGCGGTGACCAGAAGTGGCTGCGCGAGCCGGCCTCTGAGAACGCCAGGGTCGACAGGTGACGGCCCGCGGCGAGTTCCTGGCGGACCTCTTTCGGCCCGTAGGCCTCGATCGCGGCGACCGCCGCGTAGTGCATCAGCATGACCATCGCGGTCGACCCGCAAGCCGCGGCGAGCCGCTCGACGACGTCAGCGGCGGCGCGCATCCCCTGCCCGCCGCCACCCGTCTCGGTGGCGCAGGTCAACCCGAGGAGCCCAGCCTCCCCGAGCGCCTCCACCGCCGCGCGTGGAAAGACGCCGTCCTGGTCGACCGCCCGAGCCTGTGGCGCCACCACCTCGGCCACGACGGCATCGACTGCGTCAAGATATGAGGCTGCCATGTGCGAACCCTCCTCGCGATGTGCGATCCATGACCGACCGCGAGGGGGATTCGAGGGAGATCTAGGCCACGCCTGGACCCGTCGACCGCCACCGCGGCCCAGCTGCGCCCGACCGGGCGAAGCTCCTGCGTGCTCAGCGGTGCGCCAACTCAAGTCCTCCCTCGAGAACGATGGCGCCTGAATCGTACCAACCACCATCGCCCCCGACGACCCGCGCCAAGGCCGGAGGGGAGGTCGGGGCAGGTGCGCACGGAGGACCGACCAGGCAGGAACGCGTCCCACTCGGCTTGGGTCAGGTTGCGTTCGACCAGCTCGCAGGCGTGGTCCACCCACACATCCATGGCATCAATTAGGCGTGTTTGAGAGCTGTCGTGAAGGGGTCGCGGTTCAAGCGCCGCGATTCTCAAACACGGTCTTAGACTCGGCGGCCAACGACCGCATCGCGCGAAGGCGGCGGTCATGGGTTCACAGGCGCGACACGGCGAGATGGGTCTGCATCAAGCGTTGCAGCTCGGCGCCGACCGTTTCGGCGTCAGCCTGGCCGGTGAGCCAGTCTATGGCTTCGGTGGGGAACGCTCGATCGGCTGTCGGGTCAGCGGCCCTGAAGGCGAGCGGTGGCTGCGTATCGTCAGCGAGCCGGCCCGGTGGGCTCAAGGTGAGTACTGGGAAGGCAACGCCGACGCCGCGGAGATCACGGCGGTGGCCAAACCGGCATGGTTCGGCCACCAGGAGTGGGACCGAAACGGCTGCCGGGTTCGGGCGGAGCTGATGACTTTCATCGCGGCGCCGGTGTGCTCCCTCACCCCGGAGCTGCGCACTCGCCCGGAGCTGCCAACGGCATGGTGGGATTCGCTGCGACGCTCGCTGGACGCGTTGGCCGCCCGGCCGACTCAGCGCATCGCCGTCAGCCAGGACTTGGTGGCCCGGCGGCTGCTGGGCTTCTTCGGCGATCGCCTCGACGCGCGTGTCACCGCATGGAGCACCTCGCACGGGGATCTGCACTGGGCCAACCTGACCGCCCCCGCGTGCTGCCTGTTGGACTGGGAGGGCTGGGGGCTGGCGCCGGCCGGGTATGACGTGGCGATGCTGTACTGCGCCAGCCTGCTCCAACCCGATGTCGCCCGCGAGGTGTACGAGGTGTTCGCGGACCTCCTCGATGCCCCGGAGGGCCAGCGGGCACAGCTGTGCGCCATCGCCCACCTGCTGCTGAGGGTGAACTACGGCCATCACACCGACCTTGCGGGACCGTTGCACCGCCACGCCACCCGCCCGCTCACAACCCATCGCGGCTGGACTGCACCCGCCAGCGCAGCGCGTCGAGGTTGATCTTCGGATCATGGCGGCTCGCGAGCAGACCGTTGCCGGCGTGGGCGTGCAGGGTTCCTGCGCTGGGTCGAGTTGGTCGAGGCGCCGGGCACCGACGCGGGGAGTTACCCGTTCTGCTTGCCAGTGGTCCGCGCGCTGCGCCGTAGGCGACTGGACCTCGACCCCTCGGTGACCTTCCTCGCCGGTGACAACGGCACCGGCAAGTCGACACTGGTCGAGGCGATCGCTGCACGAGCGATCGCACGGCGAGTCGTTGTCGGCCGAGTGTCACGAGCACGTGGGGAGCATTGGGGGGAGCATTCGCGGGTGCCCCCGGTGTGGCTCGTCCGTTGAGGACGACCGCACCCGCGGAGGAGGTACCTGGAGCGCGGCATCGCGCCGGTTCAGGGCAGGTGATCGATCGGCTGCATCCCGAGGTGACTGCGGCCTGATCTTCGTCAACGAGGCGCTCCATGTCGGATTATACACATGCAGGGGAGTGCCCGCGGCCTGACTCGCGACTCGGCCTGTCTCACTGAATGACAGGACCCCGGCCGCTTGTCCGGGGCCCTGTCAATTTTGAAGGTTGGGATGAGGCTCTCAGGCCACCACGCGGAGCGGGTCGTCAAGCTCTTGCACACAAGCCAGGTCGTTCCATACCGGGTCCATGCGCCAGCGCACGGCGTGGACGCGCGCGAGCTTGCCGAGGCACCCCTGTGAACGCGCGTCCTCGACGCCCGCTCTATGGCAGCGGTCCTGGCGGTCCACGTGGGGGACCGCGTGGTAATGCGACACCATCTCGCGCTTGCCGCCCACTACGCCGACGACGCCCGCGACCCGCTGCTGCGAGCCCGCGTGTGGGCGCTGCAGGCCATGTACCTGTACTCGCCGCTTCACAATCCACAAGGAGACGGGCGTCGGGCGCTGGCACTGCTGGGCAGAGCTGGGGCGTTGTCCCGCAACGCCGACGGGCACACCAGGGCGTGGCTGCTGGCCTCGTTGGCTGAGGAGGCCGCTGACTTGGGCGACGTCAAGCTCGCCGAGTGGGCCCTGGACGCTGCGGCGCATGCGTTAGACACGGCCACCGGCGATGCCGGGGGGTTCTTCTGTCCGCAGGGACACTACGGTCCCGTAGCCGCCTATATGCAATGCATTCGCGCACGGGTAGCCGGCGCGGCTGGGCGGCTGGACGAGGCGGAGCGCTTGCTTGCTGACCAGTTGACCCAGGCGGCCAGCGACAGGAAACGCATCAATGCGCAGCGAAGCCTCGGGACGGTGCGGGTGGACTGCGCGGAGCCCGAAGGCGCGTCGGAGTCACTGGGCGAGGCAGTCGCCTTGGTGTCCGCGACGGGGTACCACGGCAAGCTGGCGAGCATCCGCGCCGTGCGCCGGCGCATGGACCCGGCCTGGGGCACGCTGGGCTGCGTGCGCGACCTCGACGAGCGGCTGCACGCCCTCGCCTGAGTCGCCCCACGAGCAGCATGCTGTCTTATGGCCAGGGTTCGGCACGGATCCGTTACGAACCCTGGCCATTGAGGCCTCATCGGCATGCTCGCTGCGCACCCGCTCGACACGCCCTTGCGCGGTGATCTACTGTGGGCCCGCAGTCCACACATGACTGAAGCTGGGGGGAGCCGCACATGAGGGGTCCGGCGTGGACGCGGCTCCCGTCATGTGCGGCTCCCCCCAGCTTCAGTCATGTGGGTTGGCTCGGGCTGCTCGTGATGGCGCTGGCGGCGTGCGCACCATCGGCTGCTTCGGGCGCCGTCGACCTGATCGGCAACGCGGTCTTCGCCCTCGGCGCGGTCCTCCTGCTCGCGGCAGCGGGTCATACCGTGCGCGCGACGGGCCGATGAGATCTGGCGCGGCGCCGCAGCGCGGCGGGACTGTCGTGGACGAGCCGGCGTGGGCGGTACTCCCGACGTGGATCGGGCTCCCACCGCTGGGCGCCGTGGCCGGGTGGCTCCTCAAGCTTCTGGCAGGCTGGGTGGCGTCTCTCCCGTGGGTGCCGTTCCAAGGGCCGTTCGAGCTGATCGCGTCCATCCCCGAGCCTCAGGCCACGATCGGCGCCGTGATCGTCGGGGGACTTGCCGGCCTGGCGCTTGCCTATCTCGCGGCCAAAGACCGCCTTACCGTCACCGTCTTCGACGACCTGGTCACGATGGCGCGGGGTCGATCCCCGATACGAGACATCGAGCGAGCACCCATCAGAGCCGTCTTCCTCGACAGGAAGCAGCTCGTCCTGCTCGGTACGGCGGGTGAAGAACTCGCCAGGGAGGGTTCCGACCTGGGCGCCGACCGCCTCAGGGACGCGTTCCACAGCCATGGATTCCCCTGGCACGAGGACGGTGATCCATACAAAGAGGAGTACTGGCGCTGGGTGGAAGACACGCCCGACCTCTCCGCGAGCGCCAACGCGCTACTCAAGGCCCGCGCACGGGCCTTGGACAAGGGCGACAGCGACGACGTGGCGCGGCTGCGCGCGGACCTGGCCAAGCTCGGCATCGTGGTCCGCGAGGAGAAGAAGCGCCAGTACTGGCGTCGCACCAGGCAGCCCCCCGAGGTCCCGAGAGACACGATGAGCTCGTGAGCGCGCTCGATCAGCCGCCGGCGACGCCGAACACCGCGCTGGCGCCCGTCCTGGAGGCCAGCACTACCGGCATGCGCGAGGCGAGCGCTTCCAACCGTGGGACGACGGGGGCGGACGCGTGCCCGGTGCCGAAGCCGGCCACGACCAGCCCGTCGAGCCGGTCGGCCAGGCCGTCCCGGAGGATCCCGGTGTCGCCCAGGACCAGCGTGACCAAGCCGGTCTCGACTGGCCGGGTACTGGTCGGCGAGGGGATCGTGGTGCGGCGGGGAAGCCGGTTGAGCAACCGCGCGCGTCCCTCCACCACATAGCCCAGCGGCCCACCGTTGGGAGACCGGACCTGTGGGTCTTGCGGACCCGGCTGGCGGCGTGGACCTCGTCGGCGAAGACCACCAGGACGCCCAAATCGCCAGCCTGTGGGGCAGCGGCGACCTGGATGGCTGCGAGCAGGTTTCCTGGCCCGTCGGCGCCGGCCAGCGTGGGATTGCGCATCGCTCCGGTGACCACCACCGGCGGCCTTGGACCATGGCGAGATGGCGGGCGGCGGCCGGGTAGCGGTCGGGCGGCCAGGCCGTTGCGGGGGTGCCGATGACGTGTTTGATCCACAGCCACGCGGTGTGCTCTTCGGGCTGGTCCACGCCCAGGTAGCGGGGGTGGTCAAGTCTCCCGCGAGGCTGGACAGCAGGCCCGTGCGGTAGGCGAGGAGTTCGCGTTGCCAGTAATTCCACTGGGCGGTTGGTCCGCGCGGAGCCAGGCCGGCGCGTCGTCGGGCCGGCACCGGACCTTGAGCACAACGGTCCAATCCGACGGTTCGCGGTCGTCGGTGACAGCCTGACCGGAGATGTGGTACAGACCGGCGGTGACGGGGTTGCGCACGGCGTGGGCCAGCGATCGGATCTGCCAGCCAGCCCGGATGGTCACAGGGCGGCCGTACAGGGCGTTTACGGGCGGGCGAAGCAAGGTTGTGGTCAGTTCGGGGATGATCACCAGGGTTGCACCCTCATCGTGAGCCGATGTGGCACGAGTGTACGGCGGGCGTCGGGCCGAACGCGAGCGCCAGTGGGGCAGGCGCAGCCGGACGCCGCGGCCGATGGCGGCGGTGATCAGAACAAGCTCGGCCAGGGCCAGGGTGGCTCCGGGGCAGTAGCGGGGGCCGGCGCCGAACGGCAGGTAAGCGCAGCGGGGCAGGTCATCAGTGGTGCCGTCCAGCCACCGTTGGGGGATGAAGCGGTCCGCGTCCGGATACCAGCGCGGGTCGCGGTGCAGCACATAGTTGCTGAACAGCACCGCTTGGCCAGCGGCCAGCGGGGTGTTCCGCACATGGTGGCCGTAGGGTGTCCCCGCGCCTTGGTCGCCGAACTCGGTAGAGCTCGGCAATGCGCTGGTGCGATCACATGAAGCATACGCACGAACATGCACACGCCAGACCACGCCACGCGGACGCGTACCGATGCGCTTGCCCCCGAGTTCGGGGACCCTACGGTCTACTGCGGTGCCGCATTTGTCCAGTCAACCCTATGTGCGGAAGACGGGCTAGCGGCAATGCCGCCAACTTAGGGATTTGCCGCACGGCACGCCCGGTCCTGCCGGAAACCAGATGCCAACGATCTCATTGCCACACTTTTCTGGACGTTTAGAGCGCCGGGATAAACCGGCATGGAGAAGGAGATGAGAGAGCTCTACACCGAAGGAGTAGCGACCCACGGTGACCCCGAGTCATGCGTCGTCGTTCGCGAGGGCGG
>JBOGEA010000234.1:0-9142 GCA_050743205.1 Egibacteraceae bacterium
GCGCCGGCGTGGCGGACGCGTCCGCCGTCCGGGCGAACGAGGCCGGCCAGGACGCGCACGAGCGTGCTCTTGCCCGACCCGGAGGGGCCGAGCAGGCCGACGACCTCACCCTGGCGCAGGGCCAGGTGGACGTCAACGAGGGCCCGGGCGCCCCCGGGATAGGTGACGCTCACGCCCTCGGCGGCCAGCAGCCCAGCGGCGGTTGGGGGGCCGACGCTGGGGTCGCCGCGGGGACGCGCCCGAGGGGGGCTCGGCGCGCTCCGCGCCGTCGGGGCGGCCACGAGCCGGCCGCGCTCGATCGTGACCGCGCGGTCGCACAGCCGGGCGACGAGGTCGGCGTCGTGCGCGATGAGGAGCAGCGCCAACCCGCGGTCGGCGCGCAGGGCGGCGAGCAGCGTCACGATCCCTTCGCGAGCGGCGAGGTCGAGGTTGGTGGTGGGCTCGTCGGCGATCAGGAGCGCGGGGTCACCGGCCAGCGCCGCGGCGATGCAGGCCCGCTGGCACATCCCGCCTGACAGGCGGTGCGGGTAGGCGCGCGCGGCCGCGGGGTCCAGGCCCACCTCGGTGAGGAGCGCGGAGATGTCGGCGCGCCCACGCCCGGCCTCGCCGACCTGCGCCCCCACGGTGCGGTACGGGTTGAGGGCGGCGCGGGGCTCCTGAGGCACGAGGCCGATCGCCCTGCCGCGGAGGCTGGCCAGGTCCGCGTCCGCGCCGCGCCAGCGCACCGCGCCGGTGACCTCGGCCCCGGCGTCGGCGGCAAGGCCGAGCAGGGCGAGCGCGAGCGTGGTCTTGCCGCTGCCGCTGGGGCCGATGAGCCCGACGGCCTCGCCGGCAGCGACCGTCAGGTCGGCGCCGGCGATGACCGGCGCCCCGACGCGTCCACAGCGTCGAGGCCCTTCTCCCCAGCTCCTGCTGGGGGCCCCGCCGCGGTAGGCGACCTGCAGCCCTCGGCCCTCCAGCACGTCACCGCCGCCGGATCAGGACGGCGCAGCGGCTGCCGTGCCGCGGCGCCGACCAGAGCGCAGGCCGGTCGAGCGGTTCGACCACGACGTCGGCGCAGCCCGCACCGGCGACGAGGACGACGTCAGCGGGCCGTCTCCCATACAGAGGCAGCGCTCGCCAGGCGCTGTCCTGCTCCGGGCTCGTCGGGCTGGCGTCGCAGCCGGTCGCCCGGCGGTCACGGATGATCCGCTTGACGTCGGTCATCGAGGCTCCGCTCGGCTGCTGGCTGTGGTTGCCTGCGCCCGGCGCGCGAGTAGCTCAGTGCAATCTTTGAGCGCCACATCCTCACTGTGCGTCATTCCCACAAGCGTTAATGGCCAAGAAACGGCATATGGCCAGGCTTCGGCACGCATCCGTGCCGAAGCCTGGCCAATAGGGCTTCGCCGCGGACGAGCCAGTACACCTGCGGAATGCCGACCAGCCCGAGCGTGAGCACGAGCGTCGTGTCGGAGGCGCCCAGCCCCGCGACGAGGACCAGCGGCAGCCACAGGGACGGGAACGCGAGCAGCGTCTGGGACCTGCACGAGGTAGTCCGCGAGGAGCGCGTCCGGGATGGCGGTCGTGAGCGTGACCGTCCGCGGATCGGCGACCTCGATGTCGCTGACCGTCGCGATGAAGCGGCGATAGCCCGAGCCGTTGGCCTCGTCCAGCACCCAGGCGAGCGTCGCGGCGACGTCCTCGGCGTCGAACGCCGAGCCGTCGTGAACGCCACGCCCTCCCGCAGCGTGAGCATCCACGTGGTGGGATCCGGGTGCTCGACCTCGGTGGCCAGCCGCGGCTGGGGCGGGCCCCCCGCAGGGTCACGGCGGACGAGGGTGTCGTACACGAGCGAGGCCGGCAGCGGCACGTGGTTGCCGAGCGGGTTGATCGGCGTGAGCTCGCCCGACTCGTCGATCTGGCTGATCACCAGCCGGCCGCCGGTCGAGCTGGTCGCGCTCTGCCCTCCGTACGCGACCCCGCAAGTCCCGCCCCCACCGGCCGCGACAACAAGAGCGAACAGGACCCCGACCGTGGCGTTTGGGGAAACTTTGGCCACCTGGTGAGGCAAAGTTTCCCCACCCCTGCCGTCGATGGGCGACGGCAGGGGTGGAAAGGCGCGAAAAGCCGGACGAGCGCTACGCCGTCACCGCTCGATAACGCTGGAGTCCATGTGAAAAACTTCCCAGATGTGTTCGTCGATGTCCTGGAAGCTCCATCCGTACATGAAGCCATGGTCCATGGGGTCGTTGGCGGGCTTGCCGCCCGCGGCGAGGGCCTCGTTGACCATCTCGTCGACGCCTTCTCTGCTCTCGGCGGACAGCGCGACGATGACCTCGGTGTGCGTGGAGGCGTCGGCGATCGCCTTTTTGGTGAACGTTTTGAAGAAGTCCTCAACGAGCAGCATCACAAAGCTGTCCTCGCCGATGATCATGCACGTGGCGTTCTCGTCGGTGAATTGAGGGTTGAACTCGAACCCGAGCTTGGTGAAAAAGGCGACTGACTCCCGCAGGTCCTTCACGGGCAGGTTGACGAAGATCTTGGTGCTCATGGAACTTGCCTCCGAACCGGTCGTGGTGGGCTGTGCTCGAAGATCAGACCGGAGGGCACGGCAGAACTCATCGGTCCCCAGATCTTTTCTTGCGCCAGCCCTGTGCCCAGCATCACGATCGCCGCGACAGACCGGACGCTCAGGGCTGAACCGTACGACGGCAGGCCCGGGCTGCGCGCGCTCCTGCCGCCGTTGCCGTTCTCCGGGCGACCACGCGGCAACGACCACCCGACCTTCTCCCATGGCCCTGCGGGCTTGCGGGGACGCGGCGGCGGGCCCTGGAGCAGGATCAACATTGAACCGAGCTTCCCTCACGAGCGACGCGATGCCATCATGGAAGCATCAGACCTGGTCAGGGGCGTCCAGGTCACGGGTGGAGGGGAGCCCCATGTCGAAGGTCGCGGACACAGCCACCCGTGGCGCCTGGCTGACCGCCGTGCTTGCCATCTCCGCCTTCGCCCAACTTCCGGTGGTCGTCCTGCTGTATCTTAGCTGGCGGAACACGTCCGCCCACGGCAGGCCGGGTCAGGGCGTCACGCTTGCCGCGATGGCGCTCGCCGTGGCGACTCTGGTCGCCGTGGCCGGCGTCTGGCGGTGGCACCGGTGGGGTGTCTTCCTCTTCGGGCTGACCGTGGCAGCCGGCCTGGTCATCGACCTGAGGACCGGGATCCCACCTGTCGTGCTGCTGGTCAGAATCGCGCTGGTCGCCGTGCTCACCGAGACGATCCGCCAGCGCTGGGACTGGTTCCACTGACGGATCGCGCCGACTGCGGTGCGGGAAACCGTCGCATCTGACGGTTTCCCGCACCCCAACGAGGCCCGCGCCCGTGTCACCCGCAGAAATCCGTCGAATACGACGGTTTCCCGCACTCCCGCGCTCGCCACCACTGAGCGGGGTTCAGGATCGCAATGAGCGGGAAGGTACTGGTATGGCCACCTACGGGATTCATACAGATATGTACTACAAGGGTGTAGCGGGGGAGCGTATCCAAGAGCTGGCCGACCGCCTGTTCCGGCTGTCTCAGGAAGCCGAGCGGGAGGACGCGCACGACGCCGCGCTGGACCTCGCGGACGTGGCGACGCAGCTCTTGGAGGTCGGGGTGCAGATGGCTGGCAAGCGCATTGCGCACGGGCAACAGGCACAGGCACCGCCGAGCCGGCTGCCGCCGCCGGATCCGCTCAGCCGTATGTGACCTCTGCTCCGTCGAAATCCGCGCGGAGGGTGATGACCGCTGCCAACGGGTATGAACTCTCCGAACAGCTACACACGGCAAGGAGGCGAAAATGCGTACCGATTCGCGGGTGGCGACGGAACAGCTGGAGCAGCGCGTTCGCCGCCTCATGCAAAGCTACCGATTGGCCGAGGCGACCCGCCGCCGCCAGGTGGCCCGATTGCGCACTCTGGCAGGCCAGATGCAGGATCGGCGGCGACCGTCCGCTCCTGGTCAGCCGCGTGTGCGACCTTGACGTCAGGCGCCGGCAGGTCAGCGCCGCAACGTGACGGATTGGGACCGTTATCTGCGCGGGTTCCACGCGAGCGCACTGGCTGCGCCGAAGCGCCATTACGCAGAGCGCTTGACGAGCACGGCGCAGAACGGCGCAGAATCGTCGGCCTGGCCTGCGGCAGCGCACGTTCTGAGAGCGTGCCTGGCCACGGTGGTGCGTCGGGATCGGAGTCGGGCTCTGGCGCGGGCGCGGCGGCGCTGCCCCGAGGCGAGGCAGGGAGACGCCACCGGCCTCGCCGGCGCGGCCGGTCGAGGCGGGCGACGCGGTCGTCTGCTCCATGGCGCCGCAGCTGCTCCAGCCACTGCGCGAGGTGCTGGCGCCGTCGCCGCGATGCCGCGGCCAGACGGGCGGCTGGGCGCCACGATGCCCGCCAGCGGCGCCCTCACCACGAGATCGCCGGGACCGCATGAGAGAACCGACGGGTGGACTGGCTACGCTGGGCGGGTATGGGACAGCTCGTCTCTGTGAACGCCGGCCGGCTCGTGGAGGTCGACTGGGCCGCGCGCCTCGACCGCACCGCGATCGACAAGCGTCCGGTCGCCGGGCGCGTCGCGCTCGGGCGGCTCGGTGTGGCCGGGGACAATCAGGCCAACCGCGCGGTCCACGGCGGCGAGCACCAGGCCGCGTATGCGTACGCGCGTGAGGACCTCGACTGGTGGGCCGAGCAGCTGGGCAGGGACCTGCGGAACGGGCAGTTCGGTGAGAACCTGACGACCCATGGCATCGACGTGACCGGTGCGGTGATCGGCGAGCGGTGGCGGATCGGCTCGGCGCTGGTCGAGGTGTCGTCCTCGCGCGTTCCGTGCCTCACCTTCCAGAACTGGCTGGGCGAGCCGGCGTGGATGCGCCGGTTCACCAAGGCCGCCCGCCCCGGTGGGTACGTCCGCGTCCTCGAAGCGGGCGAGGTGGGCGCCGGTGACCTGATCGAGGTCGTCCACCGGCCCGCGCACGGCCTCACGGTAGGCGAGGTCTTCCGGGCCCGAACCGGTGAGGACCGGCTGGTGCCGCGCCTGCTCGACGTTCCCGAGCTGGCCCCTGACCTGCGTGACTGGGCCCGCCAGCGACTGAGCCGCCCCTCCCGCGCGGGCTGAGCCGCCGAGACTGGGGTGCGGCAGCCTGGCCCGATGATGCAGCTCACACCCGCGCGGGCGGGCGCGCTGCGAGATCGGTTCCTCCCAGACCGGCCGGGGCCGCTGGTCGGACCCCACGTCATCCAGACAGGCAACGGGTCCGGCTTCGCCGACCGGTGGCCCGATCCACGAGCCGTGCTCATGGACAGCGCCGGGAATTACTCCCTTTCGGGTGATCCAGACGCCCTCCAGCCAGACGATTTGGCGCGCCGGGTCGTCGGTTTCTTGGAGGCGCCGGAGACATTCACGCCGCTTCTCCAGGCGACGTTTCCACATCTGCGGATCTGAGATCGTGTGATCTTTGAGTTCCACACGCCCCCCGTGCGGCGTTGCCGCGCGATGAGCTCGTCCGCCGGCTGGAGCCCGCCGACGCCTATCACGTGTGGGGGCTCTGCCCCGATGTGAGCTGGATCAGCGGGACCTGGGGCGGTCCGGCGGGATTGGCCGCCAGCGGCCACGCCTGGGGCGCCTTTGCGGAGGGCCGGCTCGTCTCTGTCGCCTGCACGTTCTTCGTGGGCCACCTGTACGAAGACATCGGGTCGTGACGGAGCACGGGTTTCGGGGCCGAGGCCTCAGCGTCGCCTGCGCCGGCGCCCTCTGCGAGGACATTTACGCCCGCGGGCGCCGGCCGAGCTGGACCACCTCGCCCGACAACCTCCCAAACCTGCGGGTGGCGTCCAAGCTCGGGTTCTCCCTCTCGCGCCGGGACCGCCTCTCCGCCATCGGCGTCCCCATCCCGCCGCCGGCCACTGGAGCCACGGACCGAGAGGCCCATGGCGGTGGACAGCATTTCGACACCGCGCTGCCCCCGACCCCTTCCCCGGGCTGACCTACCAGGCGACCGCGCGGATCGACGCCAGGCGGGCGCACAGCTCGTCGATGTCCTCCGGGTCGTGGTAGATGCCGAAGCCGACCCGCCAGCGGTCGCCGCGGTGGTCGGTGACGACCTTGCGCTCGCGCAGGCGGGCGTCCAGCTCGGCCGCGCCGTTGAGGCGGAAGGCGAGGAAGTTGCCGCGTGACGTCGTTGCGATGGGCTCGGGCAGCCCCAGCTGTTCGAGGCGTTCGCAGAGCTGGGCCTGCAGGCGCTCGGCATGGCTGTGGATCGCGGCGACGCCGACGCCCTGGTCCAGCAGCAGGCGTTGGACCGCGTTGAAGCGGTACAGGCCGGTCGGGTCGAGGGTCGCGCCGGCGAACCGTGAGCCGTCGGCGGCGTAACTCACCTGCTCACCGCGGCGGAGGTCGCCGGGCTCGGCGAACCAGCCGGTGTTGAGCGGGCGGGGCCCGTAGCCGGGCGGGCAGTGCAGGAAGCAGGCGCCCTCGCCGGCCATCGCGTACTTGTAGCCGCCGGCCAGGTAGAACGCCCGCTCGTGGACCGCTCCCAGGTCGGTCGGGCGCGCCATGAACCCGTGGTAGCCGTCGATCACGACGAACGTCTCGGGATCTCGGACAGCGCCGACGATGCCGGCGAGGTCGTCGAGGGCGAAGCCGGAGTCGAAGAGCACCTGTGAGAGGTACACGAGGTCGTGGCCGCCCCGGGCGGCCGCTGAGGCGAACCGCTCGGCGAAGGTCGAGAACGGCTCGGCCGGCACACGCTCGACCTCGGCGAGCCCGGCCTCCTCCAGGCGCAGCGCCTGGCGCGCGAGGCTGTAGAACTCCGCGCCGGTCGTGAGCATGCGGGTCGGGACCGGCAGGCAGGACAGGATCCGCATCACGAACTCGTGGGTGTTCGGCGCGAACGTCACCGTGGCCGGGTCGGGCAGGTTGAGCAGGCGGGCGACGTGGCCCCGCGCCTCGGGCACCACCGCGCCGAGGATGTGCTCCCACTTGGCGTCATGCAGCGCCGCGGCGTCACGCCACGCCTGCTGCTGCGCGTCGAATGTCACATCCGGCCAGGGATGGTGGCTGTGCGCGGCGGCGTGCAGGCGCTCGGGATCAGCGGACAGGAACCGCGAGAAATGGCGCTTCACGCCCGGTACCACAAGCTCATCTGCTCGGTGACCCGCGACGGCAGCTTCGGCGGCAGTTCTGTGGAGCATCGGCGACGTATATGTCGCCGATGCTCCACAAAAGTCGTCGTTGCGTGAGCCGGCGGCTATGAGACGACCTGCGCAAGGAGGTCGAGCTGGGCGAGGTCTGCGACCGTCGGGCTGAAGACCAGCTCGCCGACGCCGATCGCGGCGTAGGCGTCGACGAGCTGGCGGATCGCGTCCGGGGTGCGCGGGATGCCGCGGGCGAGCTGCGCTCCCCAGTCGGAGAATGCGTAATAGTCGTCGAGGTACGCGATCGAGGCGGCCTCGGTGTCCCCCAGCGAGAAGTAGGCCAGCGCGCAGGTTCGGGGAGCCCCGGACCGCCCCGCGGCGGTCCACGCCTCGCGGACTCGCTTGGCATACGGCGCGACCATGTCGGGCGAGGCGCCCCCCGCCGTCCAGCCGGCGCACTCAGGGATGCGCCGCAGCGTGGCGTTTGACATGCCGCCGATCAGGACCGGAACGCCGGTGTCACGGGTGGCGCGGGGGCCGACCGGCTTGGGGCTGCCCGCGACCGGCTCGCCCGCCCAGGCGTGGCGCAGCAGCTCCAGCTGAGCGTCGAACCGCTTGCCGCGGTCAGCGAACTCACGCCCGGTCACGGTGAAGTCGTCGGGCCGGCCCCCGGCCGCCAACCCCAGCGTCAGCCGACCGCCGGACAGCTGGTCGAGGCTCGCGGTCTCCTTCGCGAACAGCACCGGGTCGCGGGTCGGCGCGAGCAGCACGTTGGTCATCAGCCCGATCCGCTCGGTCGCGCCAGCGGCCGCGGCCAGGGCGATGAGCTCCTCGTACGTCGGGTAGGCCACCCGGCCGATCGTGGCAAGCGTCGAGAACCCCAGCGCCTCCGCGCGCCGCGCCCAGTCCACCAGCAGCCGTCCCGGGGTCCCCGGGATCGAGTTCGGCAGGCCGACTCCCACGTCCATCGCGCCTCCTGTTCACCTGATGACGACGCGGCCCAGGCTAGAGGCCTTGGAGGGGCGAGACCTGTTGCGCGTGAGTCAAGTCTGGCGGGACCGGGTTGCAGGCGTCGCGGGTCACGTCGGGCAAGGTCTTGTGCTGGATCCGCGCAGCATGCTGCGCGGATCCAGCACCAAACCGCGGTCAACTCCGCGCGCGACCGTCCCTCCCGTCCATGGCTCGTCGGGGTGGGGCGCAGCCCCGCTGGCTGGTGATGAGCACATCGTGACAGATGTGGCTGGAACCGCTCATTCGCCCGGAAGTGCATCGCCTCGGTCAGCACTCAACGAGGTCGACACCGGGATCGATGCGGCGCAGGTCGTTCGGGTCGCTGGTCACCGCAACCCCGCCGACCCGTCGCGCCAGCAGCACCACCGAGGCATCCGCGGCATCGGCCGTGCCCGACGCGCCGCAGAGCTGGCCGACCGCGCGCGCCTCCGCTCCGTCCAGCGGCGCGATCCTCACCTCCTCAGCGGCGAGCACCCGGACCAGCCGGACCTGGCGGGCCGGGTTGCGCCACACCTGGGCGACGACCGCCCCGGGCACGTGCACCTGCTCGGCGAACTCCAGCAACCGCACGATCCGGCGGTCGGCGCGCTCGACGGCGATCAGCGCACCGGCGTCAAGGACTACAGGCCGAGGACGCTGCGCGCCCATGCCGTCTCCTCCTCGGTCGCGGGCCCAAGCTCGGCTCGGATCTCGGCGAGGGCGGCGCGCAGGCTCTCCCGCCGGGCGCGGTCCGACATCGCCTCGGCCACCCACGCACTCACCGACGGGGCCCGGCCGGCGGCCACCGCGACTTCCGCCGCCGCAACCACGTCCTGATCCACTGTGATCGTCACCCTGGTCCGCATACGAAAAGCTTACACCTGCATCCCATGGTATGCAAATAGTCCTGGGTCCACACGCCCACCACCCCCCAGCGGTCCCGGCGCAGCCCGGTATGAGGACGGCTTTCTGGTTTTGTGGAGCATCCGCGACGCATATGTCGCGGA
>JBOGEA010000235.1:0-9098 GCA_050743205.1 Egibacteraceae bacterium
GCATCGAGCCGCCCGAACCGCGCTCCGCTTCGCTTCGCCCGCACGTCAAGGCCGCGCTTCCTCAAGCACGCTCTCAAACGCCGGTGTAGGCGACGACGCCGCGGATCAGGGACTTGCGGGCATGTTGGGCGGTGTCGGCGAGGGGGCCGGTGGTGATGTCGCGGATCTGGCCGAGGAGGTCGGCGGCCTGCTTGGTGTTGCGGACGAAGTCACCCGCGGTCATCAGCGAGTCGGCCAGAGCGTCATCGAGGTCGGCGCCGTTCGCCCAGCGCCACAGGATCTGGGCGAAGCCGGGATCGACGGGCCGGGTCGGCGGGAGCGACGCGTTCTCCTCGTGCGCGACGACATCGGACCAGATATCGACGATCTCATCGACGGCACGCCTGACGGCGGGACTCGGCATGCGTGGCTCGGGCGCGTCCTTGATCCGGGTCTCATACGTGAACGCACTGGCCACCGCAGCGAGTTCGGGCGGGTCCAGCCCGCATAGAACGTCCTTGCGCAGCGCCTCGGCCAGGACCAAGTCGGTCTCGGCGTACAGCGCGCCGAGCCGGACCCCCGTCTCGGTCGGCATGGGTGTCTCGTCCAGGTAGCCCAACTGGGTCAGGACGCCGATGATGCGGTCGAATTGGCGGACGATCGACGACGTGCGGCGGCGGATGTGGCGTTCCAAGCGCTCGGTGTCAGCCCACAGGTCGTCGTAACGCCGTGCCCAGGCCTCCAGGTCGGCCAGCTCGGGATCGCTTCGGACCGGATGCGCGCGCAGCGCCGCACGCAGCTCGGCGATGCGCTCCCGGGACCCCTCCACGTCGCCCGGTGAGGCGAGGCGCCCTGGTCTGGACGGGTCGACCTCCTGGAGCGCCTGCGCGACCTCCTTGCGGTAGCCGGGATGCCGCGGCCCGCCGTCCGTGGGGAGCGCGATCCAGCCGATCGCCTGGGGCGGCTCGTCGAATTCGCGCGGCCCGAGCCGTACGAGCCGACGGTCGTCAGTCACCGCTCCCGCCAGGGGGACCCCCTCCCGGGACGAGGTCCGTGACACGATCGCCGCCAGCCGGGCTCTCGCCCCGGCCAGCCGTACGACATCACCCGGGCGCAGGCTCTCGATCGCCTCGGCCACCGTGTCACGGCGGCGCTGCCGGCGATCACGCGCTCCGGCTGACTCCAGCCGTGACAGCTCACGCCGCAGCGCCCAGTACTCCCCGAAGTCGCCACGCGAGGACACGAGCCGGTTGGCATAGCCCTCCAGCGCCTCGCGGTTCCTGGCGGTCAGCTGCTCCTGCGCGCCGACGCCGGCGTCGGCCTGGAACTGCGCGAACGACCGTGCGAGCAGCGCCTCGGCCTGAGCCCGGCCGTGCCTGCGCAGCAGGTTGACGGCCATGTTGTAGGACGGCGCGAAGCTGGAGCGCAGCGGCTCGGTCCGGCGGCTGACGAGCCCGGCGACAGTGCGGAAGTCGACATCGCGCTGGTAGGCGACGACGGCGTGGCCGACCTCGTCCAGGCCACGGCGCCCGGCCCGGCCGGTGAGCTGTGTGAACTGACCGGGGGTGAGCAGCTCGTGGCGCTGGCCGCTCCATTTCTCCAGCCGCTCGATCACGACCGTCCTGGCCGGCATGTTGATGCCCAGCGCCAGCGTCTCTGTCGCGAAGCACACCTTCACCAGCCCGCAGGCGAACAGCTCCTCCACGGTCTCTTTGAACACCGGCACCATGCCGGCGTGGTGGGCCGCGATACCCTGCTCCAGCGCGGCGGCCCACCACGCGTGGCCGAGCACCTCCAGGTCCTCATCAGGCAGGCTCGCCGTGCGTTTCTCGACCAGCTGGCGGATCAGCGCACGCTCCTCACCCGTGGTCAAACGGACCCCGTCGCGCACGAGCTGGTCCACCGCCCCGTCGCAGCCGTCGCGGCTGAAGATGAAGCAGATCGCCGGCAGCCACCTGCGCCGCTCGAGTGCTCGCACCAGGTCAGACCGCCGCGGCGCCCGCAGCCGCACGCTGCTCGGTTGGCGCCGGCCACGCCCGGACACGCGGTTCGATATCCCCGCCTGGCGCTCGAGCATGAGCACGTCCGGGTTCGGCACACCGCCACGTGCCTGCGCCGCGGTTTCGGCCTCTGCCACAGAGGCCTTGCGACCGCCCTCCTTGCCCTTCCGGAACACCGGATGGATCTGCTCGTTGACCGCGTAATGGTGGCTCAGGGGCACGGGCCGGTGCTCGGAGATCACGACGTCGCAGCCGTCGCGCACGTGGCTCAGCCACGCCCCGAACTCTTCGGCGTTGGACACCGTGGCTGACAGGCAGGCGAGCTGCACCGCCGACGGGAGCTGGACGATGACCTCCTCCCAGACGGCGCCGCGGTCACGGTCGGCCAGGTAGTGGACCTCGTCGAGGACCACCGCGTGGAGCCCGCGCAGCGTCGGTGAGGCCTCGTAGAGCATGTTGCGCAGAACCTCGGTCGTCATGACGACCACCGGAGCCTCGCCGTTCACGACATTGTCCCCGGTCAGCAGGCCGACCGACCGTGCGCCGTGACGGGCGGTCAAATCCAGGAACTTCTGGTTCGACAGCGCCTTGATCGGGGTTGTGTAGAAACACTTCCCACCCTCGCGCAGCGCCTGCCATACGGCGAACTCGCCGACCACCGTCTTGCCGGCGCCGGTCGGGGCGGCCACCAGGACGGACCGGCCCTCCAGCAGCGCCGCGATCCCGGCGGTCTGAAACTCGTCAAGACCGAAGGCGTACCCCGCCGCGAATTCGGCGAATATCGTCACTCAGCCAGGACCAGCCCGCTCAATGGCCACCGACGCCAACTCCGCCCGCAGCCCGCCGGTCGTCGTCATGGAGGGGCCATGCGCGCAAGCACAGGGATTGCTACTGCTGCTCAGGCTTCGGTGAGGGCGGCGTCGTGACCCGCTCCTGGGCGTCGTCCTCCGCCTTGGCCTCAGCCATGCCCGCCTTGAAGTTCTTGATGCTTCTGCCCACAGAGCTGCCCAGCTCAGGCAGTTTCTTCGCGCCGAAGAGCAGCACCAGGACGACCAACGCGATGAGCAGCTCAGGACCTCCGAGATTGGGCATGGGGTTCTCCGCTTCAGGGTCATGGCGCGCCGATGAGGGCGCGCGTGCAGGGTGCGAGTGTATGTCAGCGCGCCTGCCTGGTCCGGAGGCGCTTCATGCCCTCGACAGATCGCTGGAGGCTCTGGCCCTCAGCGGTCGTGGTCGCCGAGCCCTCCGCCAGCTCATCGACCAGCGGCTGCACCCGCTCCAGCGTCGCCTTCACCCCGCCCGTTAACGAGCCCGCCGCCCGTTTCAGCGCAACCGCCGCCACGAGCGCGGCGCCAAGGGACATAACCATCACCGACAGTGCGAGGGTCACGGCTGCTGACATGCGGTGATGGTAGCAGAGCCTTAAAACCCGGAGTCGTCTCACCAGGGTCGCGCTCCCGCCCGACAGGGGTCGCGCTCCCGCCCGACAGGGGTCGCGCTCCCGCCCGACAGGGGTCGCGCTCCGTCGGGTTCCGCTCGCGAAGAGCCTTTTAGGTCGCTTCACCCGACGGAGCGCGACCCCTAACCCCCGCCAACATGTCGTGGTGGTTACTTTGAAGCTGAGCGGTTCAGGCGGCATCGAGCCGCCTGAACCGCGCTCCGCTTCGCTTCGCGCGCGTGTGGACCGCTGCGCTTCACGCGCACCTCACCGCTGCGGTCTGCTTCGCTACCTGCTGGTGCCCGTCAGGGCTACGAGGTCGTCGAACCAGTCGCCTCGCTCCAGCAGCGCGTGGAAGTCGATGAGGTCGTCGTGCGTGATCCGTGGGCCGTCGAAGCGTTCCGCGAGCGGGCGCCGTGTCTTCACAGGCCGCGCCTCCAGCGAGAGGACGTGAACCCCGCCGGAGATCAGCAGACGGATGACGCGGTCGTCGGCCGGCTTGCGCACGACGTCGAGACATGAAGGGCAGGTGAACGAATAATACGAAGCGCCCCGCCCGGAGCGGTCCACCCGCAGCTCGATCTCCCCCGGCATCAGCCCTATCTCGCCACATCTGGGGCACGTGGCTTTAATGGTTGTCATCTCCCCTTGCCCTGTCTTCCTGGGACTACCGCCCCTGGTTACCGTCCCCCGACCGTCACTCATCAAAACGCGCTGAGACCTCGATCGGGTATGCCATGTTCGGGTGGTTTTCCTCCCGAACAGTGACTAGGTCACTCGGTATCGGCGCAGAGTCTCACCCGCAAGCTCAGCCACCCGCTCGATCAGGGCGGGCGGGGCACACACCTTCACGTGCTCACCGAGGCGCAGGATCAGTCTCGCCACCCATTCGAGCTGCCCAGTGCGCAGCGTGATACGACGGATTTCCGCTCGCTCCTCGATCTGATCGCAGACCACCCACTCCGAGACCCACCAGGCGGCGTGATCGAGGTCGAGCACAACCGTCTGATCCTCCCCAGACGGGTGGTAGGCCGGAGGCCGCACGTGGCGAGCCCGGCCGGGGGGCGCGGCCTCGCCGGTGAGCCGGGCGTCGCGGATCCGGTCGGCGCGGAAGACCCGGGGCGCGCCCGCGAGCCGGCACCAGCCCTGCAGGTACCAGACCCCGCGCCAGCCGGTCAAGGCCCACGGCTCGACGTCGCGCTCGGTCGTCTCGGCCTTCGATCCCGAACGGTACGTGAGGTGCACGACCGCGTGATCCTCGACGGCGCGGCGCAGTACGGTGAGGTGCTCGTCGCCCGGGCCGCCCAGGTCGATCGCCAGGCGCGGCGCCTCGGCGGCCCCCAGCAGCCGCTCCAGCTTGACGAGCGCGCTGCGCAGCTCGGCGGACTCCCACAGCTGGGCCACGGCGCGCCCGGCCAGCATCAGCGTCAGCGCCTCCCGCAGCGACAGGCGCAGCGGGCGCCGGAAGAAGTCCGCCATGTGCACCGTGACCCGGCTGCCGACCAGCGACACCTCCACCAGATCGCCGCCGCCGTAGCCAGGCACCCCGCAGTACCCCAACACATCGAGGTCGTCCGCGAGTTGGGCGACGCTGACCCCGAACCGCCGCGCGGCCTCGTCCAGCTCGACGCCGGGATGCTCCAGCAGCCACGGCACCATGATGAGGATGCGCTGCAAACGCGCGAGCGTCCGACCGGCGCCCGTCATGATCCCGCCAGCCGCTCAAGGCGGGCGATCACCGCCGCGCGGAGCTGCGGCGGGCCGAGAACCTCCAGCTCAGGGCCGCAGCTCAGCGCCCAGCCGACGAACCGCTCGGGGTCGCCGACCGCCATCGTGAAGGCCGTCCAGCCCTCGTCGGTGGCCGCACCGCCGCTGCCACGGGCAGAGCGTGCGACCTCCCACGCAATCTCCGGCGAGGCGAGCACCTCGGCGGTCTCGGGCGCGCCCTTCGCCGTAGGCGGCACGACATCGTCAGGGCCGATCCTCACATCAGGGGGGTCGAACGCTCCCGGCTCGCCGACCGTCCGCACCCCGCCGGTGATGCGGTCGAGCCGGAAGACCCGCTGCGCGTCGCGGCCGTGGTCTCGGCCCACCAGATACCACCGCCCCCGCCGGTACACGAGCGCGTGCGGATCGACGGTGCGCTGGTCCGCCGGCTGTCCTGGCCGGGCGTAGGCGAAACGGACGACCTGCCGCGCGAGCTGCGCCTCCATCAGCATGCCCCGGTGCGGAGCCTCCAGCGGGATCGCAACCGGCACGGCCTGCACAGCGCGCGCCGAGTCGGGGTCGCCAGCGTCCACGGCGAGCTTGAGCAGCCCGCTGCTGGCCTCGTCCCTGAGACCGGTGACCTCGATGGCCAGCGCGAGCGCGGTCAGCTCGGCAGGCTCCAGACGCAGCTCGGGCAGGTCGTAGCGGTGTGGGTCGATGCGATACCCGAGGCGGTCGTCGAAGCGGCCGATGGGGACCGTCTCGACCGGCACCCCCATGTCGCGCAGGTCAGCCTTGTCACGCTCGAACATCCGGCGGAACGCCTCGGCGTCCGGCTGCCCGTACCCAGCCACGCTCCGCCGTATCTCGACCGCCTGCAGCGGGCGCCGGGTCTCGCGCAGCGCGATCACGAGGTTGATGAGCCGCTCCAGCCGCGCCTGCACGATCGCCTCCTCCGATTGCCCCCCTGTCCGAATGGACACCCTCGTGGGGACGGATCACCAAAGCCCATCTCCTCAGAGCTTGAGGGGGCAGCGGCACGTGTGAGAATAGAGCCCGCGTGGGAAATCAGTGATCAATGAGGCGAGACGGCGGCATCGAGGCGAGGCGATGAGCGCACCGAACGATCTGCGTGCCGCAGTGCGGAAAGGCCGGCACGCGCAGAACCCTGGCGGGAGGGCCTCCGGTCCTTCCGGCCCGTTGACAATGCTCGCGCGGCGGGTGCGCGCAGCGGCGCGGCGGGTGAGCGCCAGGGTTCGGGTGGCGCGGGTGCGCCTCGATGAGGCGTTCAGCCGTTCGGTCTGGCGTCCCCGTGGACGGATCCTGGCGCGGATCCGGGGGCAGGCATTGCTCCTCCAAACCCGGGCCCGCCTCTTGGAGCGCACGCTCCGGGCTTGGCGGCAGTCGACCCTTCGACGGCTGCGGCGTGCGC
This sequence comes from Egibacteraceae bacterium, assembly GCA_050743205.1. Lineage (GTDB taxonomy): Bacteria > Actinomycetota > Nitriliruptoria > Euzebyales > Egibacteraceae > JBOGED01. The sequence goes on from JBOGEA010000235.1 coordinate 6,557, forward strand.
TCGACGCCCAGGTGATCGCGGTCAGCCACCGCGCCAAGAGGACGCGTCGCCGAGCGCGCTCGGCGACGCGCTCGGTCGAGGCCGCTCCCCCAGCCGCGGGTTGGGGCCACGCCCAGATGTTCAAGGCCGCCGGCTCGCCGCCCGCCCGTACGCGCTCTCTGCTGGCCCGCCACGCGGCGACACTGCTGGCCAGCGGGGTCGCGGGCACGCTCGTCCTCCTCCTGCTCGTTGGCTTCTGCCTGCCCGCGGCGACCGCGAACGCCGCCAGATCGCTGGCTCTGGGCATCGCCCCCGCGGAGCAGGCGGCGCTGTCGAACCTCTCCCAGCGTTCAGTGGTGCTCGCGGGCGACGGCACTGTCCTGGCTGTGCTGCACGCGGAGATCGACCGCAAGGTTGTGCCGCTCCACACGATCCCGCAGTGGGTCCGCCAAGCCGTGGTCACCGCCGAGGACCGCAAGTTCTGGGAGCACAGCGGGTACGACATCGAGGGCATCGGCCGCGCGATGGTCGTGAACTTCCAGACCGGCGAGATCGCGCAGGGCGGATCGACCATCACCCAGCAGATCGCGAAGAGCGTGGTCGGAAACGAGCGGACGCTTGAGCGCAAGCTCACCGAGTTCGCCTACGCGCTCGCGCTGGAGCGCGAGTACACCAAGGAGGAGTTGCTCGAGCGGTACCTGAACCAGGTCTATTTCGGCTCGGGCGCCTACGGCATCGCCGCCGCCGCCGAGCAGTACTTCGACCAGACCGACCCATCGCAGCTGCGTGTGGAGCAGGGGGCGCTGCTCGCCGGCCTCATCCGCTCACCGGGAACGCTGGATCCACGGCGCAATCCAGAGCAGGCGCTCGCCAGGCGGAACGAGGTGCTCCAGGAGATGGGCATGCTCGGCTACCTGGACCCGGGCACGGTGGATCTGTTCGTCCAGACACCGCTCGGCGTGGTGCCGCCCCGCGAAGACGCCCCGCTTGACCCCTACCTCACCGCCGCTGTACAGCAGGAGTTCCTGGCGAACCCCATCTTCGGCCCCGACCGCGAGGCCCGCGCGGACCTGCTGTTCAGCGGCGGGCTGAAGGTCGAGACCTCACTCGACCCGCGGCTCCAGCAGACCGCCCGCGAGGTCGTGAACGACGCGCTCCCAAGCCAGCGCGGCCCCACCGCGGCGATCGCGGCCGTCGACCCACGCGACGGCCGGATCCTCGCGATCTACGGAGGCACCGACTTCGAGCAGGAGCAGTTCAACCTCGCGACGCAGGGCCGTCGTCAGCCTGGCTCGTCCTTCAAGCCGTTCGTCCTGGCGACAGCCCTGCAGCAGGGCATCCCGCTGCGGCTGTCACTGGACGGCAACAGCCCACTGCGGATCCGGGGTTCAGGGTCTCCCGAGTGGGGGCAGAAGGGCGTGACGAATTTCGGGGGATCCGACTACGGGCGCATCGACCTTCGCGGCGCGCTGGTCAACAGCGTCAACACCGCATTCGCTCAGCTCATGATGATTGTCGGGCCTCGTGAGGTGCTCACCGTGGCGGGCGGGATGGGCATCGACGTCGCGACCGCGACGGCGGGCATCGAAAACCCGTCGATCGCGCTGGGTGGGCTGGAGCGCGGTGTGACGCCGCTGGAGATGGCCTCGGCGTACGGAACATTCGCCAACGGCGGCCGGCATGTCGCGGCATCGCTCATCAACCGGGTGACCGGACCGGACGGCACCGTGCTCTACGATCGCAGACCCCAGCCCCAGCAGGTCCTCGACCCTCGTGTCAACGCCGCGATGGTCAGCGTGATGCAGGACGTCGTGCGCGCCGGCACGGGCGCCAGGGCACGGCTGGAGAACTGGGAGGCCGCGGGCAAGACCGGGACCACCCAGCGCAACGCCGACGCCTGGTTCGTCGGCTACCTTCCGGTGATGTCCACCGCGGTGTGGATGGGATATCCGGAGGGCCAGATCGCGATGAGGGGCGACAGCAGCAGCTCGTTCTCTGCGGGCATCTGGCGGGCCTTCATGACCCGCGCGCTCGAAGGCGTGCCGCCGGTGGGATTCCCGAATGTCGAGTTCGGCGAGGGCCTGGCCGCCGGCCAGGGCATCGTCACCGTTCCCGACCTCGTCGGCCAGGACGAGACCGATGCGCTGCGCACGCTCGCCCAGGCCAAGCTCGTGGGCGATCTGCGTCTGGTGCCGTCGCGGTCACCCGCCGGCACGGTGATCAGCCAGCGCCCACGGCCCGGATCGACCGCCCAGGTCGGTGACAGCGTCGTGATCAGCGTCTCGACCGGACAGCCTCCACCACCACCACCGCCGCCCACCCCTGAGGCCGGCCAGCAGGCCGGCGATGGTCCGCAGATCACGATCCCCGGTTTTCCGGGTCTGGATATCGAGATCGGGGGGAGTGATGACGAGTCGGATCGTGAGCGCGGAGATCGCGACCGGGATCGGGAGCGGCGGCGTGATCGGGATCGGGATCGTGATGACGATGATCGCTGAATGGTTGAGGCCTTCACACCGGGGTCGCGCCTCGTCGGGTTCCGCTCGCGCACACCCTTTTAGGT
>JBOGEA010000236.1:0-9078 GCA_050743205.1 Egibacteraceae bacterium
AGATCGTGGCCTGGCTTGCCGCGCAGGACACGAAGCTGATCGTCGCGGCGTGCAACACGGCGACGGCGGCGGCGCTGGAGACGGATCCGCTCCAGTTCGCGGTACCCGTCGTCGGCGTGATCGCGCCCGCGGTCGCCGCGGCGGTGCGGGCGACCCGCAACGGGCGCCTCGGCGTCGTCGGCACGGTGGGGACGATCTCCTCCGGCGCGTACGAGCGGGCGGTGCAGGCGGTCGCGCCGGACGTGAAGCTGTTCCCGCGGGCCTGCCCACGATTCGTCGAGCTGGTCGAGGCGGGGCGGACGACTGACGAGGAGGTGCTGGAGGTGGCGGCCGCCTACCTCGCCCCACTCGTCGCCGCCGACATCGACACGCTGATCCTGGGATGCACGCACTACCCGCTGCTGACCGGTGTGCTGTCCTACCTTCTGGGGCCGCGGGTCGTGCTGGTGAGCAGCGCCGAGGAGACCGCGCGCAGCGTGTTCGCGCTGCTGATGCGCGGGGGTCTGCTCGCGCGCGAGTCCATGCCGGCGCACCGGTTCGTCTCGACGGGGGACCGGCTCGAGTTCGCCCGCCTGGCCTCGCGGTTCTTGGGCCCCCGCCTCGCCGAGGTCGACGTCGAGCAGATCGCGCACCTGTCGGGAGCGCCGTCAGGCGCGTGGGTGGGGAGGCACATGCCATGAGGCTCGTGGTGCTGGGCTCGTCGGGAACGCACATCGCGCGGGACCGAGCGTGCGCGTCCTACCTGGTGGAGGCCGGCGGGTACCGGCTGCTGATGGACTGCGGCAATGGGTCGCTGTCGCGCCTGCAGCGGCGCTGGGATGTCGCCGACATCGACGCCGTGCTGATCACCCACCTGCACGTCGACCATTTCGCCGACCTCTACAGCCTGTACTACGCCCTGCGGTACTACCAGGGCGGCCCCCGGTGGGTGCCGGTCTACGCGCCTCGGGGGGCCCACGACTTCATCGCGCAGCTGCTGGGGCCGGACCCGACAGGGAAGCTGGCGGACACGTGCCATTTCGAGGTGGCGCAGGCTGGAGACGAGCTGCGGCTGGGGCCGCTGCGCGTGGAGCTGTTCGCCGCCGCTCACCCGGTCGAGACCCTCGCGCCGCGCGTGGAGCACCCGGACGGCGTCATCGCCTACAGCGCGGACAGCGGGCCCAGCCCCCAGATCGTCGCCTGCGCGCGTGAGGCGGACCTGTTCCTGTGCGACTCGAGCTGGCTCGAGCGCCAGCGTCCCCTGCCCCCTGACCTGCACATGACCGGACGGGAGGCCGGGCTGACCGCCGCCCAGGCCGGGGTGGCCCACTTAGTCGTCACCCACGTCTTCCCCGCCAACGACCCCATCGCCGTCGCTTCCGAGGCCGCCAGCGTGTTCGCTGGCGAGGTGTCCGCGGCGACCGACCTCCAGGAGTTCACGCTATGAACCGCCCAGACGGGCGCTCGTTCCATTCCCTGCGTCCAGTGACGATCACGACCGGTGTGCAGGAGCACGCCGAAGGCTCTGCCCTGATCACATGCGGCCGCACCCAGGTGCTGTGCGCGGCCTCCGTCGAGGTGGGGGTGCCGCGGTGGCGCCGTGGGCAAGGCGAGGGCTGGGTCACCGCCGAGTACTCGATGCTGCCGCGCGCGACGCTGGAGCGAACGCCGCGCGAGGCCGCCCGAGGGCGGCTGTCGGGCCGGACCCAGGAGATCCAGCGGCTGATCGGCCGCAGCCTGCGCTCGGCGGTCGACATGGCCGCCCTGGGCGAGCACTCGATCCTGATCGACTGTGACGTGCTGCAGGCCGACGGGGGCACCCGCACGGCGTCGATCACGGGGGCGTGGGTCGCGCTCGCGCTCGCGCTCGACCGTCTGGTCGCCGACAGGAGGATGGCCAAGCGCCCGCGCCTGGACCCGTTGGCGGCGGTGAGCGTGGGCATTGTCCGGGGCGAGCCGCTGTTGGATCTGTCCTACGTCGAGGACGCCGCCGCCCAGGTCGACATGAACGTCGTGATGGCGGGCGACGGCCGGTTCGTGGAGGTGCAGGGGACGGCGGAGGGCGCCACGTTCTCGCGCGACGAGCTGGACGTGATGCTCGAGCTTGCCGCCAAGGGCTGCGAGGAGCTGTTCGCCCTGCAGGCGGTGCACGTAGGCGCATCGTGAGGGTCGTCCTGGCGACGCGGAACGGGGGCAAACTCGCGGAGCTGCGGCGGATCCTGCAGGGACTTGACGTCGATCTCGTGAGCGCGGCTGACCTGGGGCTGCCAGAGGTCGAGGAGACTGGCGAGACGTTCGCGGAGAACGCGCTGGCCAAGGCGCGGTCCGCGGTCGCGGCGTCGGACCTGCCGGCGCTGGCGGACGACTCGGGGCTCGTGGTCGACCAGCTCGACGGCCAGCCAGGCGTGCGCTCCGCCCGGTTCGCCGGGCCCGACGCGGACGACGAGGCCAACCTCCGCCTCGTGCTGGAGCGGCTGCTGGGCATGCCGGGACGGTCGGCCCGGTTCGTGTGCGTGGCTGCGCTGGTGACGCCGGACGGTGGTGAGTGGACGGCCGAGGGGGTCGTGGACGGACACATCGTCGATGAGCCGCGCGGGGCGGGCGGGTTCGGCTACGACCCCATATTCCAACCGCTCGGCGAGCTGCGGACGACAGCGGAGATGAGCCCCGAAGAGAAGGACGCGATCTCGCACCGGGGTCACGCGTTCCGCGCTGTCCGTGTTTACATTGCCGCGCTCCTGTAGAAGCTCCTCCCGTGGTCTACGATGTGCCTCAAGCGTCTCCCCTCGGGCCTTGAGCTGGGGAGACGGCAGACACACAGCGGGGGAGGGCAACAACGTCGATGGCGGCCCCGTGCGCCGGAGAGCCGAGCGGCTCGGCTGACCCGCCGCGTCTGATCCCAGAGATCCACGCGCTGGTCACGTCCGCGCAGCAGGGCTGCGCGCAGTCGTTCGCCGGCCTGTATGACCGCTATGTCGGCGAGGTCTCCGCGTACATGATGCGCCGGGTGGGCAATCGGGCGACCGCTGAGGACCTCACGGCTGACGTGTTCATGCGTGCTCTGGGACACATCGGGTCATACCAGCAGCGCAACGTCGACTTCGGCGCATGGCTCCAGACAATCGCCCGTAACCGCGTCAACGACCACTTCAAGTCCGCGCCCTTCCGCTTGGAGGCCAGCGTCGACGAGGTCTTCGAGACCCCCTGCCAGGACCGCGCCAGCGATCCGGAGACCGCGCTGCTGTCACGGGAGGCGACCCTCCAGGTCCGCACCGCGCTCCGCCAGCTCACGGGCGAGCAGGCCGAGGTGCTCAACCTGCGTTTCATCCAGTATCTCGACGTCCCCCAGACCGCCGCCGCCATGGGCAAGACCTCCGGCGCCGTCCGCGCCCTGCAGCACCGCGCCCTCCGATCGCTCGCCCGCCTGGTCCTGGGACAGGACCCGTAGCGCCGCAGCTCCAGGCCGCGGGGCAGGACCATGCGCCTGTTCCTCATTCCAACCCGGACGAGCATGGCCGCCAACCGTGGCACCCAGGCCGCTGCGGGTCCGAATTCACGGAAAGAGACGAAGTGGAGCGCTATGCTCTGAAACCAATGACGACTGATGAGGAGCGCATCGCGCTGTTCCTGGACTACGAGAACCTCGCGATCGGCGCGCGCGAGGAGCTCGGGGGACTGCGGTTTGACCTGAAGCCGTTGGCTGACGCGTTGGCTGAGCGTGGGCGGGTGGTGGTGCGGCGGGCGTATGCCGACTGGTCCTACTTCGAGGAGGACCGGCGGATGCTGACCCAGCAGCATGTCGAGCTGATCGAGATGCCCCAGCGGTTGGGGGCGGTGCGCAAGAACGCGGCTGACATCAAGATGGCGGTCGACGCGATCGAGCTGTGCTTCGAGCGCGACTACATCACGACCTATGTGATCGGCACCGGCGACAGTGATTTCACGCCGCTGGTCGGCAAGCTCCGCGAGCTGAACCGGCGGGTGATCGGTGTGGGGCTGGCGGCCTCGACGTCTGCGCTGCTGCCGCCGGCGTGTGACGAGTTCCTGTTCTACGAGCGGCTCGAGGGGGTCAACCTGCCCGAGCCGGACGCCCGCGCCAAGCCGAGCGGCCGGCGGGGCGGTCGCTCGGCGAGGGCGGTGGCGAGGGCGGCGGCGCCGCAGGCGCGGCCGGAGACCCGGGAGGCAGTGGTCGAGGGTGAGGAGCCGGACCTGCCGCGGTTGGTGACGCAGACGCTGTCGGGTCTGCAGCGGTCCAGCGGCGGGGCGGTGCTGGCCTCAACGCTCAAGCGTGCGCTGCTGCGCAAAGACCCCACGTTCACCGAGGCTGACCACGGGTTCCGCGCGTTCGGTGAGCTGCTGCGCCATCTGGAGGCCAAGCGGGTCGTCGAGCTGTCCTCGGGCAGCGCGAAGGGCGACCCTGAGGTCGGGTTTCCTGAGGAGAGCCGCACCGAGGAGGACGCGTTCGAGCTGCTGGGCGCGGTGGTGAGGGATCTGCAGCGGGCGTCGGGCAACCCGCCGCCGCTGTCGGGGCTGAAGAACGAGCTGCGCAAGCGGCGGCCGAGCTTCAGCGAGAAGGACTTCGGCTTCAACGCGTTTCTGCAGTTCTGCAAGGCGGCTCGAGCCCGTGGGATCGTCTCGATGCGGTGGAGTGACGAGGCCGACGACTATGTGCTGGGGGCGCCGGAAACGCAAGAGGCGTAGTCGTGGGGCGCCAGCCGTGGTTGGATAGCGCTATGACCGTGATGGCAGCGGCTGGCTGGGGGGTCGGATCCGACCCGCTCCAGGCGACGCGGGCCGCGTTGGCCCAGGTGGCTGACCGCCTCGGCCCCCTCCGCCCTGATCTTGCGCTGGTCTTCGCTGGCGCTGGCTACGCCCGGGATCTGGAGCGGATCGGCGCGCTGGTCACCGACCTGCTCGCGCCCGCGCACCTCATGGGCGTGACCACGGGCGGGGTCATCGCCGACGGGACCGAGATCGAGCGGGGGGACTGCCTGTCGCTGTGGGCGGCCCGCCTCAACGGCGCCGAGGTCACCCCGCTGCGCGTTGCCGCCCCGCCGAGCGAGTCCGCATCGGCGGAGTGGCCGCCCACGCCAGCGGGCACGCGCGGCGTCGTGCTGCTCGCCGACCCGTTCACGTTCCCGTCAGCGGCGTTCCTTGAGTGGTTGGAGCAGGCCCGCCCCGGGCTGCCGGTCTGCGGCGGGCAGGCCAGCGCGGGGCGCGGGTTGAACCGGCTGCTGCTGGACGGCGACGTCTACGACGATGGGGCGGTCGCGGTCGCGCTGGGCGGCGATGTCCGGCTGCGCACCCTCGTCTCGCAGGGCTGCAGGCCGATCGGCAAGAGCTATACCGTCACCCGCGCGGAGCGCAACCTGCTGCAGGAGCTGGGCGGAGCCCAACCGGTCCAGCGGGTCCAGGAGACCTTCAGCGAGGCGAGCCCGGCGGACAAGGCGCTGATGCGGACCGGGCTGCACATCGGCACCCTGATCGACGAGTACAAAGACGAGTTCGGGCGCGGTGACTTCCTGGTGCGAGGCGTGCTCGGGGCCGAGTCCGGCACCGGCGCGATCGTGATCGGCGACCTGGTGTCCGTCGGCCAGACCGCCCAGTTCCACGTCCGCGACGCGGCCAGCGCCGACGAGGACCTGCGCGAGCTGCTCGACCGGATCGCCGAGGACAGCCCCCCGGGATCCGCCGGGCTGCTGTTCTCGTGCAACGGCCGGGGCAGGCGGCTGTTCGGCCAACCCGACCACGACGCCGCCCTCGTGCGCGCGATCCTCGGCGACATTCCCCTCGCCGGCTTCTTCGCTGCGGGCGAGTTCGGTCCGATCGGCGCGCGAAACTTCATCCACGGCTACACCGCGAGCCTGCTCGTTTTCGAGGGAGACCGTAACCAGGGTGAAACATCGAGCTGACGGCAGGGTAATTTCTTAGTTGAACCATAAAGAGTGAAGCGCAACGAAGGGAGGGGCGGATGAAACTCGTCATCGCGATCGTGAAGCCGTTCAAGGTCGACGACGTGAAGGAGGCGCTGCGTGAAGTCGGCGTCACAGGACTGACGGTGAGCGACGCTCGTGGGTTCGGACGCCAGCGTGGCCACACCGAGGTGTACCGGGGCGCTGAGTATCAGGTCGACTTCGTGCCGAAGAGCCGGATCGAGGTGATGTGCGACGACGAAGCACTCGACGGAATCGTCGATGCGATCGTGAAATCAGCCCGAACCGGAAAAATCGGGGACGGAAAGGTCGCCATCCTTCCGTTGGAGGAGGTCATCCGAGTCCGCACAGGAGAACACGGCATCGACGCCCTCTGAAACCGAAAACCATACCGAACCACGAACCAGGACCACAGGAGCGAAGCGCGGTTTTGGGTGGCCCTTGCCGCCCAAAATCGCACCGCGCTCTAAGAAACCACCCAAGGCGAACAACGAAAGGGGTCGTGTTGCGTCGGATGGAGCGACCTAAAAGGGTGAAGCGCTGAGCGGAATCCGACGCAACGCGACCCCAAGACGCCGTGCGACCTCAGGACGCAACGCGACCCCAAGACGCCAGTTGGCGTAAGGCGTAAAAGGACCCCAGTGCTCGACGCGGCCAGGATCACCCTTCCCCCAGGCACAGCCTGGTGCAGGGCATGGACGGCAATAGTCGACGAGGCCATTCGCGGTTGGCTCGCCTCGGGTGGATCCTCCCCCTCCTTTGCGTTGGTCGGGTTGGGCAGTTACGCCCGCCAGGAGCTGTGCCGGGCCTCCGACATCGATCTGCTGTTCCTGCACAATGGGTGGCGGGATGATGATCTCACCGAGCTGGTGCAGTCCATCTGCTACCCACTGTGGGACGCTGGCCTGTCTGTCGGCCACGCGGTGCGGAGCCCGCGCGAGGCGGTGCGGTCCGCGGGGGAGCGGGTCGACACCGCGACCGCGCTGACCGATCGGCGGCTGATCGCGGGCTCCGGTGGGCTGCTCGACGAGCTGGCCGTCCGGATGCGCCGCTGGCTGCGCCGCAACAGCGCGCGAGTCCTGGACGAGCTGGCCGCTCTGGACGCTGAGCGGCACGCGCGCAGGGGCGACGCGGCGGGGATGCTCGAGCCCGACCTCAAGAGCGGGGTGGGGGGGCTGCGGGACCTTCACAGCCTGCGCTGGGCCGGCGCGTGCGTGCTCGGCGAGGTCGGCTTGGACCCGCTGGTCGGCGCCCGCTACCTGGGCGCGACCGACCGCCGGGAGCTTGCCGAGGCCGGCGCGACGCTGCTTGAGGCGCGCGCCGCGCTGCACCTGCTGACCGGGCGCGGCAGCGGGCGGCCGGGCGCTGACCGCGACCGGTTGCGTCTGGATCTGCAGGACGAGGTCGCGGCGCGTCTTGCGCTGCCCGGCGGCGGCGACGAGCTGCTCCACCAGGTGGGGTTGGCGACCCGCACGATCTCGCACCTCCACAGCCGGACCTGGCCGCTGCTCCTCGCCGACGCGCGGGGCGGACGCCGCCGCCAGCATCCACCGCCGCGGGCGCTGGACGACGGGATCCGGCTCGTCGACGGTCTCGTGGAGGTCAATGCCGGGCGGACGCTTGCCGCCGAGCCGTCGCTCGGACTGCGGGCGATCGCCGCGGCGGCCATGCAAGGCACCCACCTAGGCCGCGCCAGCGCTATCAAGCTGCGGCGTGAGGTGGCGGCGCTGGGCACGCTCCGGTGGGATGCGTCCGGCCGTGAGGCCCTGCTCACCACGCTGCGGCAGGGCTGGAACGGTGTCGCCGCGATGGGAGACGCCGACTCCATCGGGCTCCTCGTCGCGCTGCTGCCGGGCTGGGAGCGGCTGCGTGGCCTGCCGCAGCGCAACCCGCTCCACCGGTACGACGTCGACACCCACCTGCTGTTCGCCGTCGCGGAGTTCATCGCGATCGCCGGAGGCTCCCTCGATCCGGTGCACCACAAGATATGGGCGGACCTGGACGATCAGGCGCGCGACGCCGCGCTGCTGGGCACCTGGCTCCATGACGTCGGCAAAGGGCTGCCAGGCGATCACAGCGTCACCGGTGAGCGGTTGGCCCGCGAGTGGATGTTCCACATGGGCTTCACCCCGGACCTGGCGGCGCGGGTCGGCCGGCTCGTCCGGTGGCACCTGCTGCTCCCCGACGTGGCGACACGCCGTGACCTGGACGACCCTGACGAGATCAGCGCCGTCGCCGGTCGGGTCGTCGATGTCGGGACGCTCGACGGCCTGTACCTGCTCAGCCTCGCCGACTCCCGCGCGACGGGCCCAGCGGCCTGGTCCGCGTGGAAGGACCAGCTGCTCGCCGCGCTCCACCGCCACGTCCGGCGGCTGCTGGCCGATGACGCGGACACCCAGCGCCAGGAGCTGCCAGTGCCTGACGTCGCCGCCGAGGCGCGAGCGCTGCTGTCCCCCGATGGGCAGATCGCTGGCCTGGAGGTGCTGCTCGGCGAGCTGCCCAGCCGCTACCTCACGGTCGCCAGCGCCGAGCAGGTCGCTGAGCATGCCCGCCTGCTCCTGCCGCTGCCCCGGCCGGGGACGCTGCGGGCTCGGCACCGACCAGGTCCGGCGGTGGGCACGACCGTCGTCACCGTTGTCGCGGGCGACCGCCGGGGCCTGATGGCGGACTGCGCCGGCGTCTTCGCCTCCCACGGCCTGGGCGTGCTGGACGCCCGCCTATTCACCCGCTCGGATCATGTCGCGCTCGACTGGTTCGTCGTGCGCGACGGCCCGCACGTGCGCTGGGACCGGGTGGTCAGCGACTTGTGCCAGGCCGCGGCCGGAGAGCTGGACATCGCCGCCGCCGTGGCGCGGCGTGAGCAGCGCCGGGACGAGCGTCCCCCGCCGCTGGCCGCCCCGATTCCCGTCGAGGTCCGCATCGACACCGACCGCGTCGAGATTCGCGGCCCTGACAGGCCTGGCGTGCTCTACCGGCTCGCCCGTGTCCTGGCCGACGCGGGCATGGACGTGTCGGGCGCCCGCATCGACACGCTCGGCCCCCTCGTGCACGACGTGTTCTTCATCCTCGGCCAGCCCCCGCCCGACCTCGTCTGCCGGATCCGCGACGCCTACACCCCCAACCCGCCCTGACACCGCTTACGCGTCTCTCCGGGCCGGTTGTGTGC
>JBOGEA010000237.1:0-9041 GCA_050743205.1 Egibacteraceae bacterium
ACGGGGACCAGTGCGGTCAAGCGCCCCTGCCGCCGACGGCCAGGACCCTGGGGGCGCTGGTTCTCCGGGTCGGCGTAGAAGTCGTACTCCTCTTGTCGGTTCATCGGTTTCACCTCCTCGGTCATCGGTCTCGTCGGTACTGGTCGGCCAAGTGCTTGGCGGCTGCGTAGCAGCCGATCGGCCGGCACCGGGTGGCGTCGCCGTTATCGGATTTGGCCAGGGGGACGACGAAGACCGTGCCAGCGACCTCGGCGACCATCAGCCAGTCGGCTGGGCGCTTGGCCGGGTAGAAGATGGGGGCGCTGTCCCAGACCTCGTAAATGTCGTCAACGCCCAACCCGGCATGCTTGAACAGGTGCGCCGCCTGGTCGTCGATCTCGAAGGGGTTCTCGGGATCGAGCAGGTCGATGTCAAGCCGGTCAGCGTCCACGGCCAAAAGTGTATGACAATCGGATACGCACGCGCGCTTGGCCGGGCACAGCTAGCCACCACAGCCGGGGTCAGGTGAGTCAGGTTGTGTGGCCGGTCCCACAAAACTGCGGCGCTCTACGGGAGCCCCTTTCGGGGTGGTCGCATGGTCTGGCAAGATCGTCTTGTCACGAGCTTCGTCGCCCCACGGACCCTCGGCGCGGAGTCCGTCACGCATCGCACTGACATAGGGGGTGGAGGTCAGGTGATGGACGGCCTGCCGGTCATCGGGGTCGAGGCGTTCGACCCCGGCTATGGCGCGGCGTATCAGGTGGACGCGGAGTCGCTGTATGCGCAGGCGTGCGAGGTCGTCGAGGACGGCGGGTCGTTGGAGTGCCGCACCCCGGCGGTGGGCACGGCGAGCTTTGAGGAGTTGGCGTTCGTCGACGGCGTGCGGCGCGTGGACGCCCGCCTGACCGCGACCGCGGGCGGCCGTGTCTGCGCGGGGATCGCGGGAGCGCATGGGGTTGGGGCCGTGCTGGCGACACCCGAAACGCCGGTCCGGATCGAGCGTCTGGCGGTCATGCGCCTGTTGCTGTGGGGCGATGGCCAGCGGTATGCGCTGCCTGGAGTCGGCGGGTGGGCCTGGCGGCCGGAGTCCGCGCCCGGCAGCGGTTCCGACGCGTCGCTCCGGGACCTGGAGCGGCGCATGCGGGTGGCGGAGGGCCAACTGGCCGAGGCGCTGTGCGGCGATGGCTGGCTGACGGTCGTCGACGGCCCGCTGAACAACATCCGCTCCCGGAACATGCCGGTGATCGGCTACGTGAAGACCCATCACCGGCCGGTGTTGGATGCTGAGCAGTGGAGACGCGTGCCGCGGCTGAGGGTAGGGCAGCGGACCAGCCTGTTCGCGCTCTACTCAGATGTCCACGCCTGCTACACGCGTGTCGGCGACTGCGGCCGGTGGGCGTCGCCGTGGGCGGGCGTCGTGCGCCTCGACGTGCCGTCCTCGGTCGGGGTGAAGGCCGTCGCCCAGACCGTCGACCGTGCCGCGGTCTGGCTGCCGCGCTTTGCCAGCGCGCCGCACCGCGATCCGCGGGCGCCGGTGAACCTGCAGCCCGTGGGAGCGCTGGAGCGTCGCCTGCACCGGGAGCTGGGCAGCCGCCAGCTGGCGGTCAGGGCCGTTCGTGACTCCGTCCGCCTTCTCACCGCAGGAACGCACCGATGACCACCTCGCCGCGCATCGGCCTCGTCGATGGGTACACCGAGGCTACGTCTCGCAGGTTCCACGTGCTGCTCGACCCGACGGCGGTTGTGCAGCTCGACGAGCTGGTGGCGGTCACGTCCCGGTTGGCGGACGGCCGGGAGGTGACCCACTACGGGATCGTCGTGGAGACGCGTGGCCAGCTCGAGGGAGCGGAGGTCTCCTCGGACACGGCGCGGTTCGAGGCCCAGACGCTGCCCTGCGAGCGAGAGGTCCGCCTCATGAGTTCCTTGGATTCGGCTGCGCCTGCATCCCGCCTCGCTTCGTTGCGTCGTCGCTCGCGTAGCGCTGCTACGCGTCGCTCCTCGCGCCTTGCGACGCGGGCGCAGATCGCAGCCTCGGTCCAGGGAACTCACTCGTTGGACCTCTGGTCCGCCGAGCTGAGGTCAACGTGCTGCGCACGGTCCCGGAGCTGTGGCTGATGCCCGAGCCGGGCGCGCCGGTGGAGCGAGCGGTCGGGGAGCACCGCGAGCGGGCGCTGTTCACCGACCAGATGGCGGACAAGCTGCCCGCCGGCGTCGACCTGACGACTGACCAGGCGGTGCACGCCGACTTCCGTTTCATCGACGGGCGTAGGGGCGGGCATGTGTCGATCTCAGGCATCTCAGGCGTGGCGACGAAGACGTCGTACGCGCTGTTCCTGCTCTACATGCCGTTCGAGACGCAGGCCGGTCGGCGGCTGCTCGAGGGACCCGCCGATCTGCACAACACCAAGGCGCTGATCTTCAACACGAAGGGCGAGGACCTCCTCCACATCGATCGGCCGAACGTCACGTTCCCTCAGCAGCCCAAGGACCTCCAGTGGTGGGCGGCGCTGGGGGTGACCGACCTGCGACCGTTCAGCTCGGTGCGCCTCTACGCGCCCCGGGCGGACACGGGCTCGTCGCAGACCGTGCCCGATGTCCGCACCCGCCCCCTCGGCGAGGTGGCGGCCTACGGGTGGACGCCCGAGCAGTTCATCAGGCAGCAACTGCTCCAGTTCTGCTTCACGGCCGAGGACGAGCGCACCACGCAGGTCACCTTCGTCGAGCAGCAGGTGCGGATCCAGCTCCTGCGCCACATGCACCGGCTCCAAGGCGACGACTCCGGCGCGGTGGTGATCGCCGGCAGTGTCTCGCCCAGCGTGACGTTCAACGCGGACCGGCTGGCCGACCGCGAGCCGCTCTCGCTGCCGGCCGGCGCTGGGCACGTCGTCCGCGACTTCGGCGAGCTGCTCGACTTCATCGAACGGAAGGTGCATGAGGAGGACCAGGGGTGGCTCGGCAACACCCAGCCGGGCACGCAGCAGGCGTTCCTGCGCCGGCTCGTCAAGCTGCGGCGGCGCATCGGCCGCCTCATCTCCGTAGGCGTCCAGCCCGTCGAGCTGAGCGACCGCCGTGTCCACGTGGTCGACATCTCCCGCCTGCACGACGACGCCCAGCGGTTCGTCGTCGCCGCGCTGCTCGACCGCATCTGGAACGACAAGCAGGGGACTGGGCGCGAGCCCCTGCGCTTCATCGTGCTGGACGAGTTGAACAAGTACGCCCCAGCCGTCGGCCACTCGCCGCTCAAAGAGCTGCTCGTCGACATCGCCGAGCGCGGGCGCTCGCTGGGCGTCCTGCTGGTCGGAGCGCAGCAGGCCGTCTCCGCGGTCGCGCCGGCGCTGCCGAGAAACGCGTCGCTGAAGGTCGCCGGCAGGCTCGACGCTGGCGAGTCGGACTCCTACCGCTTCCTCTCACCACTGCTGCGCGAGCGGGCGACACGGTTCCTGCCAGGCACGATGGTGGTGTCCCAGCCGCTGGTGCCCGAGCCGATCCCGATCCGTTTCCCGTTCCCGCCGTACGCGACGAACGACGAGGAAGGCCGTGGGGACGCCGAGGTGGCGGCGGCCACCGCCGATCGCGTGGCCAAGAGCATGGCGGTCGCCGCCGGCCCAAGGGTCGAGCTGTGAGGCTGCTGCACACCTCCGACTGGCACCTGGGCGCGAAGCTCGGTCGTATCGACCGGTACGACGATCAGCTCGTGGCGCTGCGCGCGCTGATCGAGCATGCCGAGAACCGGCGGCCCGACCTCATCGTCCACAGCGGCGACGTGTTCGACGGCAGCCGCCCGCCGTACCGGGCGATGGCGCTGGCGGTCAAGGCGCTGGCGCGGCTGTCCGCGATCGCGCCGACCGTGGTGCTCGCCGGCAACCACGACTCTGTGGCGCTGCTGGGTGTCCTGCACGACCTCGCCGGCCTGGCAGCGCCCCGGCGGCTGTGGTTCGTCACCTCACCCGACGTCCTCACCTTCGTCATAGACGGGCAGGATGTGGCGCTGGCGTGCCTGCCGTTCGTGCATCCCAACGCCGTCGTCGACCTGCTGGCGGTGGACCCCACGGCATGGGAGGGGACGTACGCCGCCGCCATCGACAAGGTCAACAAGGACCTGCTCGCGAAGGCCAGGACACGCATCGACCCCGCCTCGGGCCTGCTGTTCTACGCCGCGCACCTCCACGTCCACGGCGCGAAGCCGGGGCGGTCGGAGCGGCGGATCACCGTGGGCGAGGACTACTCGACGCACACCACCGGCCTTGAGCGCGTGGTGTACGCGGCGTTCGGGCACATCCACGATCCGCAGCTCCTGCCGGGCGGGGCCGTCCCGGGGCGCTACGCGGGCGCCCTCGTGCCGCTCGATTTCGGCGAGTCCGCACAGACCAAGCAGGCGGTCCTCGTGACCGTCGACGCCCACGACCGCTGGATCGAGGAGCTGCCGCTCCCACCCGGGCGCCCCCTCGTGCTCCGCCCAGGCATCACGCTCGACGCGTTGGCGGCCGAGGCAGGGACCGGAGCCCTCGATGGCGTGATCCTCAAGGCCGTGGTCGTTTCCGACGACCCGCTGCCCGACCTGGCGGACCGTGTCGCCCAGATGGCGCCTCGCGCCGCGGTGTTCGAGCTGACCAACCGCATCCGCAATGCTCCCGCGCGCCCCATCCCGACGGAGGACGCGTCCGGCGGCGAGCCGGCGCTGGAGAGCATGTTCCGCGAGTGGCAGGCCACGACGACGGCGCGGCGCGGCGACCCTGCCCGTGTGGCGGAGCTGTTCGACCGGCTGATGGGGACGATCGGCACTGACGCCGCGCCGGACATGGGAGTGACGGACCTGGTCGCCGCCGTCGATGACGCGGCCGCCGTGGGCGGGCAGCGCTGAGGTGCGCCCCGTCCAGCTGACCATTGAGGGGCTGCGCTCGTTCCGTCGTGCAGAGACCATCGACTTCACTGGGCGTTCGCACATCGCCATGATCGGCGACACTGGCGCGGGGAAGTCGTCGATCCTCGAGGCCATCACGTTCGCGCTGTACGGCCACACGACGTGGGCGAAGCAGGCGAACCAGTTCCTGGTCTGTGACACGGCGCAGCGGCTGCGGGTGGAGCTGGTGTTCAGCGTGCGAGGGGAGACCTGGCGGGTGCAGCGCGCCATCCGCCTGGACGGCAAGCGTGCCCCTCGGCCCGCGGACGCCAAGCTCGAGCTGCTCGACGAGCACGGCGAGCCGACCGAGCGTGTCGATAACGTGACTGCGGTGAACCGGCGGGTCCAAGAGCTGCTCGGCCTGGACTGGGAGGCCTTCATCCGCACCGTGGTGCTGCCGCAGGGCCAGTTCGCCCAGCTCCTGGTGGCCGATCGGCCGACCCGCCGGGCGGAGATCCTGCAGCAGGTGTGGCGCACCGACGAGCTGGTGGCGGCCGGTCGGGCCGTCGATGCGGCGCTGGCCGCTCTCAGCGAGCCCGCCGGACGCCTCGCGCAGGCCCGCAGCGGCTACCCGGACGATCCCGCGGCCGAGCTCACCCGGCTCACGCGTGAGGCTGTGGATGCGACCACTTCGTGTGAGACGGCGCAGCGGCGTCTCGACGACGCCCGCGGTGCCGTCGAGACGCTGAGCCAGGCCCAGGAGGCGCTTGCCCAGCTGGCACAGGCGCGGTCTGTGCTGTCGGCCATCGACCTGTCCGGCATCGAGGAGCGGGCGCGTGCCCTCGCCGATCTGGATGAGGCGCTGCGGGGGGAGCGTGAGGGGCTCGACCGCGCAGCCGCCGAGACGCGCGCCCGCCGAGACGCCATCCCGGGCGAGGAGGATGACGGGCCGGGCGCAGCTGCGACCGGCGCCGCGAAGTCGGTCGTTCAGGAACTGCCGCGCGACCTCGACGCGCTGCTGCGCGGCGGCGCCCAGGCTGCGGCGCGGCGGTCGGCGATCGAGGGCGCGCAGGCCGATGCCGAGCGTCTGCGTTGGGCGGCGGCCGAGGCGCACGGGTGCGTCGAAGAGCGAACGTCGGCGCGGATGCCGCTGCACGTCATGCACGCCGAGGCGGCCGATGCCCAGCGGAAGGCCACGGGGCTGGTCGCTGACGCGAGAGCCGTCGCTCGCAGGGCCGAGCAGGAGCGGCGCGCATCGGAGGCGGCGCGTCGCGCTGCCGGGACGGCGTCCGCCGGAGCCGAGAGGGCACGCGCCGCCGCCGACCAGGCCTCTGCTGCCTCAGCCATGGCGGAGGCAGCGCTGCGCTTGGCGCAGCGCGCTGACGCGGCGGCGACCGCCGCGCATGGGCTGCATCCTGGCGACGACTGCCCGGTCTGCCGCCGCGGCCTCGACGACGGTTGGGCCCCGCCGGACGCGGAGGATCTCGATGACGCCGTGCGCGCCTTCGCAGAGGCCAAGGCCCGCGCTGCGCGGCTCCAGCGGGCTGAGGCGACAGCGGCGGCGACCGCCGTGGCCAAGCTGGCCTCCGCGCGTGACGCCGAGCGCCGCGCGGTTGAGGCCGGCGAGCTGTCCGCTGGCCTGCGGGGAGAGGCCGCGGCGGCGCTCGACATCCCGCCTGGCGCCTTCGACCTGGATGCTGACGATGCCGAGCTGCTGGTGGCGGTGGACCGGGCAGTGCACGAGCGCGCCGGGGTGTTGGCCGCATTCGACTCGCGTACCGAGGAGCTGCGGACCATGGCGCAGCACGCGGGCCAGGCTGCGGCGGCAGCCGAGGAGCGGGCCCGCGGCCTCGTCGAGGCAGCCGCGACGGCGACGAGGAACGTGCAGGCTGCCCTGGACGGCATCAGATACAGCATCGCGCTGCTGCCTGCGGTGTTCCGTCCGGAGTTGGCGCTGCCCGCCGACGCTGCGGCGTTCCCGTGGGTCCTCGACCTGGCTCCCGTCCACCGCGTTGCCGGGGCGATCGCGGCCCGAGAGGCGCTCCTGCAGGAGCGCACCCGGCAGCGGGCCGAGCTGGCGCGGCGGCTCGACGCGGTCCTGAGCCAGTCGCGCGAGTTGAACACACGCTGCCAGCGTGAGGTCACGGATCCTCTTCACCGTCTGCGCCGGACGCTGGACAGCCACCGTGAGCGCATCGACCGGCTCGAGCTGCCCGTGGTCCTTCCGTCATATGCGGCCGATGCGAGGCCCGAAGCGTTGGCTGGCGTGGCGGTCGGGCTGGCGGACGCCCACGCGCACGCGCTCGCCACCGTCCACGACCGGACCACGGCGCAGCGCGACCGGGAGGGGCAGGCGCGTGACCGGCTGGCCGGGCTGGGTGCCGGTCCTGAGGACCCCACCGGGCGGAGGCTGCTGGACCGGTTCGAGCAGGAGCGCGACGACGCCGCCTACCGGGCCCGGCGGGCGCACGAGCAGGCCGCCGGCCTCACCGAGGCGCTCCCGCGCATCGCGCGGCTCGACGAGCTGGCGGATCGCCTGGCTGAGCGGCGCGCGGTCCTGACCGACCTGTCGGGCCGCGCTCAAACCAGGGGCGTTCCCGAAGTGGCTGACCCTGTGGCGGTCCAAGGCGCTGCTGGCTGTCGCGTCGAAGCAGCTCATCGAGATCAGCCGGGGCCGGTACGAGTTCGCCGACATCGACGCGGAGGACGCCGAGTGGCTGATCTACGACCGCGACAGCGGCCAAGCGCGTTCCCCGTCGACGTTGTCCGGCGGGGAGAAGTTCGTCGCGTCGCTCGCGCTGGCGCTTGGGATGGTGGAGCTGATGGCGCGCTCGGGCGGCCGGCTCGAGTCATTGTTCCTCGACGAGGGCTTCGGGGCTCTCGACCGCGCCAACCTGGACCAAGCCGTCGAGGCGCTCGCCGGCGTCGCGTCCCAGGGCCGGATGGTCGCCGTCACCTCACACATCCGGGCCGTCGCCGAGCAGATCGACCACGTGCTCGCGGTGACCCGGCATCCGACCGGCAGCCGGACGGCCTGGCTCACCCCCAGCCAACGCCGCGACGCCGTCACCGCCGACCTGCTCGACGACGTCAGCTCGGCCTGGGAAGGGCTCCTGGATTAGACAGTCAACCGTACGTGCGATAGCGTAGGCTACGCACGAATAAGGAGGTCGTCATGGCAGTCACGGCGTCGGAGCTGCGGCAGAACATCTACCGGCTGTTGGACGAGGTGCTTGAGACAGGAGTGCCGCTCGAGATCGAGCGCAAGGGCAAGAGGCTGCGGGTCGTGCCGGAGGAGCCGCGCTCCAAGCTGGACCGGCTCGTCCCGCACCCGGGCAGCATCATCGGTGACCCGGACGACCTGATCCACATGGACTGGTCCGAGTACTGGAACCCTGAGCCGAATGTATCTTGACACCCACGTGGTCGCCTGGCTGCACGACGGTCAGCGAAAACGCATTCCCAAGGCCGCGCGACAGCTGATCGACACCGAGCCGCTCGCGATCTCGCCGATGGTCGAGCTGGAGATCGGCTTCCTCTACGAGATCGGCAGGATGTCGTATCCGCCCTCCGTGGTAATAGAGGATCTCGCGCCGCTCGGCCTGTCGGTCTCCGCGTCGCCGTTCTCTTCCGTGGTCAGAGCGGCGATCGGCCTGCGGTGGACGCGCGACCCCTTCGACCGGCTCATCGCCGCGCAGGCGGTCGCCGACGGCATTCCGCTGCTGACCGCGGACCGCACGATCCGCGCCAACCTCGACCTCGCCCTCTGGGACTGACCGGCGGCAACGATCCCCCATGCGCCACGTTGTTTCGCTTTCGCTGTGCCAGGCTCAGTCAGTGGCCGCGCGGATAGGCAAGCACTCGCCGCGAGCCGGGAAGGCGCAGCTTTCCTCCGAATGCGGAGGAAAGCTGCATTCCTGTTCTGGCAGCACGCATTTGACCTGCAGGATTCCTCCGGATACGGAGGAATCCTGCAGCCCGCCGCGGTTGTGATCACGCAAGCCTGGAAGGCGCGGAAGGTTACAGCGCTGCGGATGGTCGGCCTTGTCGCTGCGCGATCGTAGAATCCGCGCAGGAGGTGGTCGTCGTGAGCGTGGCGGTGCTGGAGCGTGAGCTGTATACGGTGGGCGAGGCGGCTCGGCTGCTCCGCAT
Source organism: Egibacteraceae bacterium (assembly GCA_050743205.1). Lineage (GTDB taxonomy): Bacteria > Actinomycetota > Nitriliruptoria > Euzebyales > Egibacteraceae > JBOGED01. The sequence continues at coordinate 8,972 of JBOGEA010000237.1, forward strand.
GCCCGTCTCCACGCTGAAGTGGTGGTTGGAGGGCCGTCCGAGCGAGGGCCGCCCGCCGGTCCTGCGACCG
>JBOGEA010000238.1:0-9011 GCA_050743205.1 Egibacteraceae bacterium
GCGGTATTCCGCCGCGATCCAGCACAAAACCTCAGTCAACTCCGCGCGACCGTCCCACCCGTCCATGACTCGGGCCGGGGCGAAGCCCCGTTAGCCAGTGACCTGGCGGCGGACCGGAGCGACCGTATGAACGACAGGTAATCGGGATCCGCCCGACGTCCAACGCCCGGTGTGCATCAACTCGCGGATGGCATGGCGGACCAGCCCACACCTCCTGCTCGACGTTCGCCGGCGCCCATCTGTGTCTCTTCGGTGACCACACCGCCTTCTGCTATGGTCCCCACGACTGCTCGGGGCCGGGGGAGAAGGGCCACATGCGCATCCTGTTCTGCGTGAACGCGGCGCCGTTGCCGCCGATGGACGGGTTCCGGCTGGTCGTCGATGCGCTTGTGCGCGAGTTCCGACAGCGGCATGAGGTGCGGGTGCTCGCGTTTGCGATTCCGGGGCAGGATCCGAGCAGCGCCCCCGGCCACCTGCGGCTCGTCCCGTACCGGCCATCCGGGGTGCTCAGCAGAGCCGGCCTGCTCCTGCGCGCGGCTGCCCGCGGACGGCCGTTGCGCGCGGACGTCGATGCCGCGGGCCTGCGCCCAGCGCTGCACGAGGAGCTCGCGCGGTTCCAGCCGGACGTCGTCCACGTGTCCTCGGGGCGCCTGGCGGCACTGGGCCACGACCTCGATGGCTATCCCCGAGTGCTGGCCGCGCTCGACGCGCACCATGTCAACATCCAGGCGAAAGTGCGGGTGGCCAGTGGGCTGCGCCGGCTCCTGCTGAGTGGCGAGGCGCGCAACGTCCGGCGGTTCGAGGCGACCGCGTACCGGCTGTTCGACCAGGTCACGACTGTCACTGCGGCTGACCGTGACGCGCTGCTCGCGCTCGACCCCAGCCTGAAGATCACGGTGATCCCGAACGGGGTGGATGCCGACCACTTCGCGCCGATCTTTGAGGGCGAGCGTGAGGAGGCCCGCCTCGTTTTCACCGGGATCATGCGGTACGCCCCGAATATCACAGCCGCCAAGTTCCTGACGCGCGAGATCCTTCCCCGGGTTCGTATCCGCCGTCCGGACGCGCGGCTCGCCCTGGTGGGACGCGATCCGGCGCCCGCGGTGCGGACTCTGGGTGAGCTGGACGGCGTGACCGTGACCGGGGAGGTGCCCGACCTGCGGGGATGGATCACCTCCAGCCGCGTCTACGTCTGCCCTATGCGGGACGGCACCGGCATCAAGAACAAACTCCTTGAGGCCATGGCCTGCGGGGTCCCCTGCGTGGCGACGCCGCTTGCGGTTCAGGGTCTGAGCTGCGAAGACGGGCGCGATCTCCTGGTCGCCGAGGGCGGGGACGCGCTCGCCGACGCGGTCGTGCGGGTGCTCGACGACGACGACTTGGCCAGGCGGTTGGGTGAGGCCGCGCGCGCCTACGCCGTTGGCCAGCACTCCTGGAGCGCGGTGGCCCACGCCTACGAGCGGCTCTACCGATCGGTGCAGACCCCGTCGAGCGCAGGCGCCGCCGATCTCCAGGACGGCTGGCGGCCCCTGTGAGCGCGGTGCTCGACGGACGCGACGCCGCGAAGACGCAGATCCGCGGCTCCAGCCTGCTGCTGGCCGGCCGCCTGCTCTCGATGGCGATCAACACCGCGGTCCAGGTGCTGATCGTCCGGTCTCTGTCGAAGACGAGCTACGGCGCCTTCGCCTACGCCCTGTCATTCGTGAGCCTGGGCGAGACCATCGTCACGATGGGGCTGGATCGCGCCGTCACCCGCTTCGTCCCCATATACGACGAGCGGCGCGAGTATGGGAAGCTGCTCGGCACCCTGGCGCTCGTGCTCGGCACGATCGTAGGGCTGGGGCTGGTGACGGTGCTGCTCGTCATCGGACTCCAAGGAGTGATCGCGGGCAGGCTGATCGAGGACCGCCAGGCGGTGACGCTGCTCGTCATCCTCATCGCTCTGGCCCCCCTTCAGGCGCTGGACTCCCTTGCGGTCGGGATGTTCGCGGTGTTCGCGAGACCGGGGGCGATCTTTCTCCGCCGCTACGTGCTCGCCCCGGGGCTGCGGCTGGTCGTCGTGGTCCTGCTGATCCTGGGCGACAGCGGCGCGGCGTTTCTGGCGGCTGGGTACGTTGCGGCCGGGGCGGTCGGGGTGGCGATCTACGGCGTCATCCTCATCCACGCGATGAGGGCCCGCGGTCTGTTGACGCCCGCCAACGTCCGCGCCATCCAACTGCCCGCCCGGGAGATCTTCGCCTTCACGCTGCCGCTGCTCACGAGCGACCTCGTCTACGTGGTGATGCACGTTTGTGATGCGGTGATGCTCGGCTACTTCAGGGGCACCGCAGAGGTCGCGGCGTTTCGGGCGGTCCAGCCCACGGCGAAGCTCAACCAGCTGGTCATGAGCAGCTTCGCGTTTCTGTTCCTGCCGCTGGCGGCGCGGATGTTCGCCCGCCACGACCGGCGGGGGATTGACACCCTGTACTGGCAGACCGCGATCTGGCTGGCCGTGCTGTCGTTCCCGCTCTTCCTGCTGACGTTCTCACTCGCGCAGCCCCTCGCGCTCCTGCTGTATGGCCCGCGGTACGCCGAGTCGGGTGTCTATCTGGCGCTGCTGTCGTTCGGCACGTACATCCAAGCCGCGTCCGGCTTCAACGGGCTGACCCTGAAGGTGGTCGGCAGGCTGCGCTTCATCGTGGTGATCAACCTGATCGCCGCGATCGCCAATGTGCTCGTCAACCTGGCCTTGATCCCACGGTTCGGGGCGCTGGGCGCCGCGATCGGCACGTGCGGCGCGTACGTGCTGCACAATGCGCTCAAGCAGATCGGCCTGCGGACGGGTACCGGAGTGCGGCTGTTCCACCGTGACACGCTGAGGGTCTACGGAGCGATCGTCGTCGGCGCGGGTGGGCTGCTCGCCGTGCAGACACTCCTGTCGCCGCCGCTGTGGACGGGCGTCGCGCTCGCCGCGCTCATCTCGCTCGTCGTTTTTTGGATCAGCCGCCCGCTCCTTCGGCTTGATGACATGTTCCCAGAGCTGACCCGCTTCCGAATCCTCCGCGCCCTGCTCGGCGCCCCGACGTCTGCGGGCGGATGAGCGCCGGCCTCCTCTGTTGCACCACTGGTTTTGTGGAGCATCCGCGACGTATACGTCGCGGATGCTCCACAAACTCCTTCCAATGGGTTGGCCGCGTATCCTGGCGGCGTGTGGCAGGACAGAGGGTGAGCTGGCGGCACTTGGTCCGGCAGGTGGCCGAGGACCTGCGCCAGGGACGGCATCGCGAGGCGTACACGATCTTTACGATCGGTGCGGTCCTGACCGTGCTCGGGCTGGTCAATGTCGTGGAGGAGCGGGTGCTGCTCAGCGGGGTGCTGCTGGCGGTCGCCTTCTTGGCGTTCGAGACCACCCTTGAGCGGGAAAGCGCGTCCCGGGGGTTGGAGCAGGTGATCAGAGGCCGTGACGCGCTCGGGGCGTTCAGCGCGGTCCTGCCGGACGGCGGCGAGGTGTTGCTGTACGGGCCCACCTTGGTCAACGTGGTCGTCAACGCGGCTGCCATCAAGACCAAAGTCCTCGACAAGGGCGGCCGGGTCCGGGCGATCGTCCAGGACCCGGACTCGCATGCCGTGCGCTTCACCAAAGCGCAGCTGGAGGACAGCCTCGACTTCGACTTCGCGCTCGCGTCGTCGATCGCCACGCTGCGGAAGATGCGCGGCTGGGGGGACTGCGACTTTCGCCTGTTGGAGTTCAGCCCCGGCTTCAGCATGGTGGTCGTCAACCCGACCCGCCCTGACGGCTTCCTGCTGTTGGAGCTGCACGGTTTCGACAACGCCGCCATCACCGAGCGCATGCACCTGCGAATCAACCGAGCTGAGTCGGTGCGCTGGTTCGACTATTGGGCCAGCCGTTTCGAGCGCATGTGGGAGCAGTCACGAAAAGCGTGAGCCCAGCAGCAGGTTGCCGGGCATGGCGGGGGACGGGGGCACCCGTGCGGGCCAGGGTCTTGCGTTCTTGGAGGCCGGGGTCTGCCGGGTTCGTCAATGTCGCCTGGCCGGCGTCAAGAACGGCGTCAGCGCTGATCGCGGAGGTGTCGACGGGTGAGCGGCCACGGGAACGGCGGTGGCGGCGCGCGGGAGCTGTTGGCCTGAGGCTGCGGTGACGCCGACGGAGGTGCGGGCGAACTCAAGGTTGAGGATGCCTTGGCCGGCGGCGCGCAGGGTCGAGATGCGCACGCCGGCGGTGCTGGCGGCGGCGCCAGTGCCGGCGGTGCGGCGGGCGCCGGAGGACACGGTGACGCAGGTCTCCAACGGGGTGGCTCGTGCGAAGCAGCGGCTTTGGCCGGGCGCCACGGTCGTCTGGGCGGGGTCGCCGGGAAGCATGGAGCGCACGACCGCGGTGGCAGGGGTGAACGTGGCGGCGCTGGTCGTGCCGTCGGTGGAGGCCCTGGCCCTGGCCTCGCCGACCTCGACGACCAGGACTCCGGGCGCGGGGCCGATCAGGACCGTCGAGCCGCGCGCGAAGGCGGTCGCGGTCGTCGCGCTCTCATCGGAGGCGCTCTCAGCCGTCGATCGGCCGGTCGTGATCTTGGCGATCACCTGATCGGCGGGGCCCGCGGCAAACGCGCGCAGGCCCGCTGCCAGCTCACGCAGCGCGGGGTCGACGCCAGCGGTGTCCAGCATGTCAGCCAAAGCGGGCAGGCCGGTCCGCATCTGCTGTCGCACCGCCGGCGTCGACATGCTGAGGTTGACCGACAGGGCGGTGTCCTGTGTGGAGGCCTTGGCTTTGGGGTTGGGCAGAGGAGCGGTCACGACCGTGGCGTCGCCGACGCCGGCCGACAGCGCTTTGGACAGGGGGGGTCCTCGCCGCTGGTCCAGGGCGAAGCCGGTCTGGGTCCGTGGGCCATGCTGTCCAGGGGCGTTGGCTCGGACGGTGGAGCCGAACGGCTCGCTGAGCCCAGCCGCTCGCGCGCAGGCGTTGACCGCGCCGTCGCAGCCTTGGGGGCTTGCGCCGGACGTGACCCTCGCGTCCGTCGCTGAGGACTTCAAGGTCTGGCCCAAGAGCGTGATCGCGGCTCCGACCGCCTCCGCGTTCGCGACGAAGCGGTGGCCGGCGTGAGCGGGCGCGGCCGTCAGGAACAGCACGCCGACCAAGAGCACTGCTGCCGGAGAGGTCTTCATCATGCGTCCCCACGATCTGGCTGGTGGCATGCCACGATCGCCACACAAGCGGTGAAACGCACCCTACCGCCGGGGACGAACCGGAGGAACCGCACGACCGGGCAGGGTCATGCCAGACCCAGAGGTCTCAGGCCAAGAAGGGGGAGGCGTCGATGAAAGGGCGTTCGATCCGGCCCAGGGCGGTGGCGGGGGCGCCGCCGCGCAGCTCCAGCCCGATCCGGTGCCAGTTCGCCCGGGCGCCCAGACGCCCGAGGATCGAGTTGACCCCCCAATGGATGCGGTTGAGCAGCAGGTACTCAGGCGGGAGGTTCAGCTTGCGCATCAGGTCCGCGTAGCCAGCGCGCGGGTCAGACGTCATGCGGCCCACCTCGCGCGCGAACTCCGGTGTGTACGTCCACTCCCGATCCTCCAGGACCGGCTCGTTGAACGCGCGGAACCACTGGAGCAGCTTCGTGGGGTCCGGGGTGGACGCGGGAAAGAAACCGGCCTCGCGCAATGCGACGAAGAGCCCCTCGGCGTCGCTGGCGATGACCGCGTCGAGCTGGGTCAGCAGCAGCTGGCGGGTCTGGCGCCCGAACATCTTCACGCTGCCGAAGTCGAGGAACACGATAACGCCGTCGTCGGGGAACAGGTAGTTGCCGGGATGCGGGTCGGCGTTGAACAGCCGGAACCGGTTCAGCGACCCGAAGATGAACCGGTAGATGATCTCGCCGTACCGCTCGCGCTCGGCCTGCGTGGTCGTGGCGAGCATCCCCTCGAAGTTCCGCCCGGGCATGTAGTCGCTCACGAGCACCCTCGGGCGGCACCAGTCGAGGTGGATGCGGGGCACGCGGATGAACGGGTGGCCGTCGTAGCGCTCGAAGAACGCCTGCTGGTAGGTGGCCTCGCGCTGGTAGTCAAGCTCGTCGGTCAACCGGGCGCGCAGCTCTTCCATCAGTGGCCGGATCCTCATGTGGGGCGAGAAGATCTTGCCGAGCGGCGCGAAGGCCTCGGCGTTCGCGAGGTCTGAGTGGACCGCCTCGGCGATGCCCGGGTACTGGACCTTCGTGACCACCTCGGTGCCGTCGTGCAGCCGCGCGCGGTGGACCTGGCCGATGCTCGCGCTCGCGATCGGCTCGCGATCCCAGCGGGCGAAGGCCTGGTCAGGGGGCGCCCCGTACTCCTGCTCGATCACCTGGGCGGTGACGTCGGCGCTGACGGGTGGGGCGGCGTCCTGCAGGTCGCCGAGCACCTCGCGGTACACGGCCTGGATCTCCGGGTCCGCGTCGAAGTCGACGAAGCTCGCGATCTGGCCGAGCTTCATCGCGGCGCCCTTCATCGACCCGAGCAGCTCGGCGATCCGCTGCGCTGTCTGGGCGTGGAAGCGCTCGTCGGCCGTGTCGTCGACCAGCCCGCGCAGGCGGGAGGCGAGGAAGCCCGCTCCCATGCTGGCCGAGAGCTTGGCGACCTGCGCTCCCCGCTGCGCCCGGTTTGACGCGGGCAGATTCGCAGTGGGGGGCTCCGGCATGAGCACCATTCTGCCGCGCCGGTACTGTGAGGGAGATGATCGACCACGTTGAGGCCGCCCGCATCGCCGAAGCCGCGGGCGTCCTGCTGCTGCGCCTGCGCGCGACGCTGTCCACCAACGGCGCGGTCGACCTGGGGGCCCTGCGCGCCCAGGCCGACCGTGAGTCACACGAGCTGATCATGGCCCAGCTGCGCCACGTGTTCCCCGACGACGCGGTGCTCAGCGAAGAGGGCAAGGACGACCTCGCCCGGCTCGACGCCCGCCGGGTCTGGATCGTGGACCCGCTGGACGGCACGCGCGAGTTTGCCGAGGCGGGCCGCACGGACTGGGCGGTGCACGTCGCGCTGGTCGAGGACGGGGCGCTCACCGTCGGCGCCGTCGCGCTGCCCGCGTGGGGACGGACGCTCGTGACCATGCCCGCTCCGCTTCTCGCGGCGTCGCCGCCCGCCCGGCCACGGCTCGTCGTCAGCCGCACCCGCCCGCCCGCCGTGACCGAGCAGATCCGCGCCGCGCTGGACGGTGAGCTGGTCGCCATGGGCTCCGCCGGGGCCAAGGCCATGGCCGTGGTGCTCGGCCAGGCCGACGTCTACGCCCACGCGGGCGGCCAGTACGAGTGGGACTCCGCCGCCCCCGTTGCGGTGGCCGCGGCCGCGGGCCTGCACACCTCCCGCCTGGACGGCTCGCCGCTGGTCTACAACCAGCCCAACCCCTACCTGCCCGACCTGCTCATCTGCCGACCCGAGCTGGCCGACAAGGTCATCGCCGCCGCTAGGGGCGGCTAGGGGACTGCGGGTCCGCGAATCCGTTGCGCGTGAGCAAGTCCTGCCGGATCGGGTTGCACGCCTTACGCGTCTCTCCAGCACAAAACTGCCGTCAACCCGCGCGCTGCCGCCCCTCCCGCCCACGCCTCGTCGGGCCGGGGCGCACCCGCTAGTCCTGGGCGGCCTTCGCGAGCGCTGACCGGAAGCGGTCGAGGTCGCTCAGCCGGTCCCCGCGGATCTCGACGACCCGATGATCGTTGACCTCGGCGTAGCCGTGCACGAGCAGGTTGCGGAAGCGCGCCGTGTCACGGAGGTCGCCGACGAACTTCGTCGGCGAGCACCTCGGCCTCGGCGAGGACCGTGAAGACGTTGGCGTAGTCGGTCGGCGCTCGGAGCCCCCTCGAAGTGACCATGTGGCGGCAGACGTCGATGCAGACCTCGATCGCCACGATGAACCGGTACTTCACCGCGGACAGCAGATCGTCGTCGCCGAGCAGCACGTCGTCGTCCAGCCCGGCGAGTCGGCGCAGCGCCGTGATCTCTTTGCCCAGACGGTCGAGGAGAGTCTGCGCCCGCAGGAGATCGACCACGCTCTTACCGCCGGCCCTCGGCGATTGCGACGAGCAGCTCGCGGTCCATCGGGGCGGCCCACACCTCGACGTCGTCGGCCATCCGTCCCATGAGCGACTCGTACGCCGCGCGAGCGGGCTCGTCGCGGCTGCAGAGCATGACCCGCTGTCGCAGGACACGTCCGACGAAGCGCAGCGGCGCGGCGTTGAGGACCGTGACCTCGATCCGTGGAATACGGGTCGCGGCGGCCAGCGCGTCAGCGCAGCGGAAGGCGAGCCGGTCGTAGCCGGCCTGGGGGACGTCCTCCTCCGCCAGCACCGCCACGTCCACGTCGCTGTCCGGACGGGGGCGCCCGGCGACCTGCGAGCCGAACAGGTACGCGAACCGCACCGGCAGCGCCGCCAGCGCCCCCGGAGCCGCCTCACGCATGCGCGCTGCCAACCGAGCATCCATGAGCGGGATGCTACCGGCCCGATCGGCGAACCCTGCGCATAGGCTGTCGGCTCATGGACACCACCACGTTCACGGTGCGGACCGGGAGCCGGTTCCAGTGCGCGGACCTCACGATGGAGGTGGCGGACTGGATCCGGGGGAAGGGCGATGGGCTGTGCCACGTGTTCGTGCCGCACGCCACAGCGGGGGTGGCGCTGATCGAGACCGGCTCAGGCACTGAGCAGGACGTCGAGGCGGTGTTGGAGGCCCTGCTCCCACACGAGGATGGCCGCTGGGTCCACGGCCATGGCAGCCCCGGCCATGGGGCCGATCACGTCCTGCCGGCGATCGTCTCGTCGTCAGTGACGATTCCGGTGCTCAACGGCCGGATGGCGCTGGGGACATGGCAGTCGATCGTGCTCGTGGACCCGAACGCCAACAACCCCGTTCGCACCGTCAGGGTCTCGTTCCTCGCCAGCCCGTAAGCCTGGATCCACCGCTCCTGGTGGCCCGCGGTTCAGCGGGCGTCCATCCAGTCTCGGCGTGAGGACGGACGTCCTCTGGGTGGGTGGGTGGGTCGCTGG
>JBOGEA010000239.1:0-8991 GCA_050743205.1 Egibacteraceae bacterium
CCCACGCCCACGGGGTCCAGGCGGGTCGGTTCGACGAGGCGGATGCTTGGTTCGCCGCGGCGCTGCGGCTGGCGCGCCAAGCTGGGGACCGCCCGCTGGAGGCGTTCGCGCTCGCCAGCCACGCAGACACAGCTCGGTATGGCCCGCAGCCGAGCCCGGCCGCTGCGCTGGAGGCGTTGGAGGCCGCAGCCGCGCTGCACCTGTACCTTCCACCGGAGGGGCAGGCGTGGCTGTTCGCCCTGCTCGCTCTTGAGCGCGCGTCCGCAGGCGACGACCTCGGCTCCGGGCGCCTGCTGGAGCAGGCGCGGACCGCCGCCGCCCGCGTCCGTGGCGATGGCGCCGGCTGGGGTTTTTGGTCCGCCCATGGAATGTTCAGCGGTTGGGACGGCGTGCGTCTCGAGGCGTTCGCCGGGAAGCGACTGCTGAGCCTGGGCCGTCCCGCAGAGGCGGTCGAGTCCCTTGATGTCGCCGCCACCCGCACGACTGTGCCTTCCCGCCGTCAGCAGCTGTGGGTGGACCTGACGGACGCGCGCGTCGCGCTGGGCGACCCTGACCGCGCCTGTGCCTCGGCCATGGCGGGCCTTGACGAGGCCGACACACACGGCCTCGGGGTCTACGAGGTCCGCAGGGCCCGCGCCGCCTTCCCCCGGTCCTGGCGGATGCTGGCCCCGGTCGTCGAGCTGGACGAGCGCCTCGCGCTGTCCAACTGAGGGTGTGTCGACGCCAGCTCCGGATTCCGGGCTTGAGCCGACACACCCCGCTTGGTCAGGGGACGGGAGCGGGGACGGGCTGTTGTGCGGGGGTGGCGGGGGTGATCACGTTCCGAAAGCAGCGGCAGAACGAGCAGCGCGAAATCGCCCGAGCGCGCGTAGAGATGCGCATCTGCACGGATGAGGGCCATAAAGCTGACTGAGGGTTAAGCAAGATCAGAGAAGTGAGGAGACGGGATGCCAGCGCACAGCCGGTGGAGCGAGGTGAAAGCACGCCGCGTCGCGGGGATGAGCGCTCAGGAGCGCGCCCGCCATGACGAGGAATATGCCCAAGCTGCCCGGGACCGGCAGTTGGGCCAGCTGATCTATGACCTGCGAACCGAGGCTGGCCTGACGCAGGCTGAGCTGGCCGAGCGGATGGGAACGAGCCAATCGGCGATCTCTCGGCTTGAGGAGGGTGGTGAGGGCGCGCCGAACGTGGAGACCCTGAGCCGCCCCAGGCGTGAGATCGCTTGGCCGTGGGCTGCGGATCAGCTTCCCATTCGGCGAAGACGATCCCGCAGTCGTTCGCCGCGAGCCGGCTGCCTAGAGGACTTCGGATCCGCGAATCCGTTGCGCGTGAGTCAAGTTCTGCCTGATCGGGTTGCACGCATTGCGGTCACGTTGGCGACGGTTTTGTGCTGGATCGCGGCGGTATTCCGCCGCGATCCAGCACCCAACCGCGGTCAACTCCGCGCGCCGCCGCCCATCCGTCCATACCTCGTCGGGCCGGGGCGCAGCCCCGTTAGGTGTTGCCTAGCCGCTGCCCAGGACCAGGCGGGGGGTGGGGTGCCAGCGGGCGGGGTCGGTGATGGCGCGGCCGTCGAGGAGGGCGCGGATGCCGGGCAGGTGCTGGGGGCCGAGCGTGCGGTACTCGGCGTGGTCGGTGTGGACGATCGCGGCGTCGGCGGGCTCGCCCAGGTGGTAGGGCGCCAGGCCGAGGGCGCGCAGCTCGGCGTCGTCGTAGAGGGGGTCGTGGACGACGGGGTGCGCGCTGCGGGCTGACAGGGCCGCTACCAGCGGGAACACCCCGGAGAAGGCGGTCTCTTTGACCCCACCGCGGTAGGCGGCGCCCAGCACCGCCACGCGCAGGCCGGCCAGGCCGCCGAGATGGCCGGCGAGCCGGGCGACGGCGTAGGCGGGCATGCCCTCGTTGACCCGGCGGGCGGCCGCGGGGATGCGGGCGTCGGGGTCGCCGGCCAGATACAGGCGCGGGTAGACGGGGATGCAGTGGCCGCCGACGGCGATGCCGGGAGCGTGGATGTGGCTGAACGGCTGGCTGTTCGCGGCGGCGATGACGGCGTGGACGTCGACGCCGATGCGGTCGGCGTAGCGGGCGAAGGTGTTGGCCAGCCCGATGTTGACGTCGCGGTAGGTGGTCTCGGCCAGTTTGGCCAGCTCGGCGGCCTCTGGGCTGCCCAGGTCCCACACGCCGTTGGGCCGGTCGAGGTCCGGGCGCGGGTCGAAGTCGAGGACCGAGCTGTAGAACGCCACGGCGCGGGCGGCGCTGGCTGGGTCCGGCGCGCCGACGAGTTTGGGGTAACGGCGCAGGTCGGCGAACACCCGGCCGCTGGAGACCCGCTCGGGGCTGTGGCAGACGAACAGCGTGTGGCCCAGCGTCAGGCCCGAGGCGGCGGCCAGGGCGGGCGCCAGCCGCGTGCGCGTCGTGCCGACCGGCAGGGTCGTCTCGCAGCTGACCAGCGCGCCGGGCCGCAGGCCGGCGCCGACCGCTCGGGTCGCGTCGTCCAGCGCGGTGAAGTCGGGGCGGGCCTGGGCGTCGACCACGAGCGGGACCACGATGACCACGGCCTCTGCGCGCGCCACCGCGGCGCTGGTGTCGGTCGTGGCGGCCAGCCGCCCGGCGTCGACGGCGGCGCGCAGCCGCTCGTCCAGGCCGGCCTCGCAGGGAAACGGCGCATGGCCTTCGCCGACCAGGGCCACGACCCGCGGGTCGATGTCCGCGCCGATCACCGTGTGGCCCTGAGAGGCGATCTGGGCCGCCAGCGGCAGGCCCATCTTGCCCAGCCCGACGACGCAGACCCTCATGAGCGGGGCATGACGATGCGGCTGGGGAATCCGGAGCTCAGCCGTCATACCCCGCTGGTCAGCGGGGGCCATCGCACAGATCCACGGTGACGCCCTTGCTCGCAGACTCCAGGCACGCCTGGGTCACCTCGATGACGGCCAGGCCCTCACGCATCGTCACGATCTCGCCGCTGCCGTCGCGCACAGCGTCGCGGAACGCGGCGGCCTGCGTCACCAGCGGCTCCGGCTTGGGGAGCGCGCGGCGGCTCGCGGAGGTCGGGTTGCCGTAGAACGTCAGGTCAGCGGTCAGCGTGTCGGCGACGAAACAGCCGCGCTCGCCGGTCACCGTGGTGACGCGCTCTTTCACCGGTGTGACCCAGTTGACCAGGTGGTTCGTGACCGTGCCGTCGGTGAGCAGCCCGGTGACGGCGACCAGGTCCTCGTATGGCCGGCCGCTCATGCGGGCGGTGCGGGCGCTGACCGACGCGAACGGCGCGCCCGCCACCCAGGCGGTGAGGTCGAGGTCATGGGTCGCCAAGTCCTTGACGACGCCGAGGTCGCGGACCCGGCGCGGGAACGGACCCTGCCGCCGGGTGGCGATCTGGTAGAGCGCGCCCAGCTCACCGGCCTCCAGCCGCGATCGGAGCGATCGCAGCGCCGGGTTGCAGCGCTCGATGTGGCCGACGCAGCCGACGAGCCCCGCGGCCTCGAACGCGTCGACCAGCCGCCGCGCGCCGTCGCGGTCGGCCGCCAGCGGCTTCTCGATCAGCGTGTGGACCCCCGCCTCGGCCAGCCGCAGCCCGGCCGCCTCGTGCTCGGCCGTCGGCACCGCGACGACGCACAGGTCCAGGCCCAGCTTGAGCAGGTCGTCCACGCCGGCGAGGCACGCCAGGCCGCGCGCGCAGCCGAACCGGTCGCCCCGCGGGTCGGCGACGCCCACCAGCTCGATCCCGTCGAGGTGGGCGAGCACCCGGGCGTGGTGCCGGCCCATCTCGCCGAGCCCGAGCACCCCCGCGCGCAGCCTCCTCATGCGTTGTTGACCGCCCGAATCACCGTGGTGACCTCCGCGTCGGACAGATCGGGCCGGACCGGGATCGACAGGACCTCGGCCGCGGCCCGATCGGTCTCGGGCAGATCGGCGGCGACGCGGTAGGCGCGCTGGCGGTGGATCGGCACGGGGTAGTAGACGTCGCAGCCGACGCCTCGTGCCCGCAGCCGGTCACGCAGCCGGTCACGGTTGGGGCTGCGCAGCGTGTACTGGTGATAGGCGTGCTCGACGCCGGCGGCGACCGCCGGCGTGCCGACGCCGCGCAGCTCGGCGTCGTAGCGCGCCGCGGTGGCGCGCCGGGCGGCGGTCCAGCCGTGCAGGCGTCGCAGCTGCACGCGGCCGATCGCCGCGGCCAGGTCAGTCATGCGCGCGTTCACGCCGACGATCTCGTGGTCGTACCGGCGCTCCATCCCCTGGTTGCGCAGCAGCCTGGCCCGCCGCGCGAGGGTCGTGTCGGTGGTCACGATCATGCCGCCCTCTCCTGTCGTCATGTTCTTGGTGGGATAGAAGCTGAAGGCCGCCAGGTCCCCAAGCGCGCCCGCGGGCGCGCCGTGCAGGCACGCCGCGTGGGCCTGGGCAGCGTCCTCGACGAGCAGCAGGCCGTTGCGCCGCGCAAGGTCGCGCAGCGCGCGCATCTCGGCCGGATGGCCGTAGAGATGCACCGGCATGATCGCCGCCGTCCTGCTCGTGACCGCTGCCGCGGCGGCGGCCGGGTCCATGCAGAAATGCGTGGGCTCGATGTCGGCGAACGTCGGCGTCGCGCCGCACAGGCGCACCGCGTTCGCTGTGGCCGCGAAGCTGAACGACGGCACGACAACCTCATCGCCCGGGCCGATCCCGGCGGCCAGCAGCCCCAGGTGCAGCGCGGACGTCCCAGAGCTGACCGCCACGCAGTGCCTGCCCTCGACGAGGGCGGAGAACTCGTCCTCGAACGCCGCGACCTCCGGGCCCTGCGTGAGCATGCCCGAGGCGAGCACCCGCTCCACGGCGTCCCGCTCCTCATCGCCAAGCAGGGGCCTGGCCAGCGGGATCACAGCGTCTCTGTCGCCATTGGACCCCGCACCTTAGCGGAGAGTGAGCGAAGGGGAAACACCGGAGCCGCTCGGCGGCCCGCGCACGCCAGCGGGCGGCGGGCCGGCGGCACGCCGGGCGTGCGGACGGCACGCCGCGATCTTCGAGGCCCGGACTCGATGCGCTGCGCACGCCCCGGATCGTCCCGCCACGCACCTGGCCGCAACAACGCCAACCACCGGCCGAATCCTGATCTCCTGATACGGTGCGATAACCGGTGCGGTGTCGCCTGCCGGGGGCTCGACTGCGGGTTTCCGTCGGATCTGACGGAAACCCGCAGCTAACGCGGCAGCGCAGGCATACGGTCCTCGCCGAACCAGCCACGAGCAGCATGCCCGCGACTGCCATGTCGCGTGCGTGGGGTGACGCGCGGGGCCCCTGCGGGCGGTGGGGCCCCGGCGTCTGGAATGGCGGGTCAGAGGCGGAGGCTGCCGCGCCGGGGACGCGGGCAGCCGGACCGCTGGCGCCGCCGAGGACTGCCAGTCCAGCTATCGGGCGACCGCCGCGCGCAACGCCGCGGCCGGGATGGCCAGCAGCGCGTCCGCCTCGCCGCCCACCCCGCCGATGCGGCCCAGCGCCACTTGGCCGCCGAGACGACGCCGCTGCTCAGCCATCCTGCTCCTCCGTCTCCCGCGGGACCGCCCACAGCGGACACAGCCCACCCTTAACCGCCTCGTGGGCGATCAGCTCCACCCGCCACTCCACGCCGTCGGCGGCACAGACCGCGCGCAGCTTGGCCCCTGGCACCGCATGCTCAGGCGGGAAGAACACCTGCCGCCCATGGCACGGCGTGAACAGCACCACCGCCCCTGGCACATGCTCGACCCGCTCCGAATCCGGATGCGTCCACTCCTGTTGGCTCATGAGATGACGGTCCCACAGCCGGCCCGCCCTCAGGTGCCAGCGAGGGCGTCAACAGTGGCGTCAACGCCATGGTCAACAGGATGGTCAGCGCTGCGCCAACGCTGGCCAACCCCAGGCCACCCGCGTACGCTGACGTCCCCGGAGGGTGCGAAGAACGCGAAAAGGGGGATCAGCGCATGGATGAGGATGTCCGAAGGATCACCGAGCTGGAGGTGCGCCGCGAAGCCCTCGGCAAGAGCAGACGCAAACTGGCGATTGACCTCCAAACGAACTACCCGAAGGCCAGAGGGCTCAAGCCGCGGACGGTGGAACGGTGGGAAGACCTTGAGCACGAGCCCTGCGATGCGTTCGAAGTGGTTCTGTGCGGCTGCTTCGAGGTCGAATCGGTCGCCATGCTCGGCCTCGGACCGACCCTGCGGGCCGCGCGATGGCGGACCTGGATGACCCCGGAGGAGATGACCATGGAAATGCTGCATCGTCGCAGGATGCTTCATCGCATCGGCGCGGCCGGCGCGGCCTTCCTGCTGCTGCCCGTCTCCGAGCTGATCGCTGGCGCCCAGCTTCTGGACGCGCGACGCCGGATCGGCGGGGGCGAGCTTGCGTTCGCGAGGCGGACCGCGACCGACCTGGCCATCGCCTACGCCGCCAAGCCGGACACGGAGGCGATCGCCGCCGCCAAGGCGCACGCCTACACGCTGCTCGACCGGCTCGAACACGCCACGATGCGCCCAGACATCGAGACGCAGCTGCGGGCGGTCGCCTCGGACGCGGCGGCGCTGGCCGGCTACGGCGAGATGAACGCCGGCAGGCTCGACCAGGCACAACGCTGGTTCGACAAGGCGCTGGAGCTGGCCCGCCAGGCCGGCGACCGGCGGCTGGAGGCCTACGCGCTCACCGCGCTGGCGTCGATCCCAGCTACGTCATCGGAGGCCGACCACGCTGCGGCCGTCACCGACCTTGAGGCCGCCGCCGAGTTCCACCCGTTCCTTCCGCCCGCCGGGTCCGCCTGGGTGTTCGCCTTCCTCGCCGAGCAGCACGCGGAGCTCGGCCATGACCTCGCCTCCGGGCGCTTCCTCGAGCTGGCGCGCGCCGCCGCGGCTCGGGTCCACTACGAGGAGCCGGGCTGGGGCTGGTGGTCCACCCAGGCACAGCTCAGCGGCTGGGACGGCGTCCGCCCCCAGGTCTTCACGGGGGGCCGTGCGTTGTCCCTTAGGCGCCCTGACGAGGCGCTCGAGCTGTTCGACAGCGCGCTGGACGGGATGCGCATGCCTGCCCGCCGCGTCTCCCTGCATGTCCATCTGACGGACTCGTGCGTGGCGCTGGGCGATCCGGAGCGGGCGTGCGCGTCCGCCCACGCCGGCCTCGACGAGGCCAAGGCCTACGGGCTCGGGAACTTCCCCCACAAGATCCGCAAGGCGCGGAGGGGTTTCCCGGGCGAGTGGAGCGGGTTGGCGGCGGTGCGCGAGCTGGACGAGCGGCTCGCGCTGGTCAGGTAGGCTCGCGGCCCAGCCCGGCGGGAAGACTCCGACGGCAGTGTTGGGGAAACTTTGCCCCACATGATGGGGCAAAGTTTCCCCAACATCTTAGCCTGGATGTTTCACGCAGTTTGGCTTGTGAACGGGTGAAATAGACAGGAAAGCCCTGCTGGCCTGGGATAACCCGGTTTGTGAAGAGCGCCGGATCCCACAGGGCTCACCCGAAGACTGAAGGCTGACAGCCGTCAGATCCCCGTTCGAGGTCACCGCCGACGGGACAGGGATGACCGCCCGCGCTGGCACCGGACTGCTGGCACAGACCGCCGACTGGATCGGGCTGACCGACGCGCTGTCAGAGCAGGTCGGCGGCTGCCGCGGCTGGGAGGTCTGTGACCCGGGCAAGGTCGTGCGTGACATCGTGGTGATGCTGGCCGACGGCGGCGACGCGCTGCGCCACATGAGCGCACTGGAGGGCCAGGAGGCGCTGTTCGGCGTGGTCGCGTCGGCCTCGACGGCCAACCGCACGATCGTGGCGCTGGCCTGCGACGCGCTGGTGTCAGAGAGGCTGGCTGACGTGCGGCGGGCGACGCGGGAGCAGGTGTTGGCGGCCGGCGGCGCCCCGCCGGTCGCCGCCGCCGCGCTGGCCGCCCAGTCCCAGCCCGACGGCGGCAACAGCGACGAGCCTGACCTGCGGCTGAGCATGGACGCCGACGCGACGTGATCACATCTGCCACAACGACGACCGGGATGGGCGCCGCCGCGCGGCCCCACGTTCAAGAAGGGGTTCGGCACCCATCCGCTGATGATGAGCCTGGACCGCGGCGACGGGTTAGGCGAGTCGCCGGCCGGGCTTGGGCGCCCGGGCAACGCCAGCGGCAACACGGCCACCGATCATATTGAGGTTGTTCGAGATGGCGTCGGGACGCTGCCCTCTGACCAGCAGACCTGAGCCGGTGGGTCTAGGCGACGTTGGCTTCGATGATGACGGTGGTGTCGGCGCCCAGCGAGGTATCCCGCGTAGCGTGGATCGTGGCGGGAGTCCTCCGTGTGGAGTGTGGCACGGCCAACATCAGACGGCCACGCTAAGCCCCGCTACTGAAGCGAGCGCGACACAAGCCTCACGGGCAAGGACTACGTCAGCACTTTTTCGTACGAATGAGGACATGTTAGCCCACTTCCGCCAATTGTGAATTCAGTGCTGGTTTGAGTCCAGTCATCCTGACCTAGGAGCCTGCTGAATAAGTCGATTTTTCGGGCCGGCGGGGTGGTAAAACCGCAGGTCAAGCGACTGCCCAATCGTCGGAAACGGAGTTTTTCAGCAGCCTCCTAGAGGGATGAATGTCCTGGTAGAAAGGGTGGGGTCCTCCATCTTCTGACGGTTTTGTGCATTATTTCCCGCAAGGCCGCGCGTGGTTCGCCGAACCTGGGCCTCAGGCGGCTCGGCGATGCGGCGGGCCGCGCGGTTTCCTTCGCATTGAGTCTGTTGCAGAATCAATGGGAGTGGCTCTCCAGGGATGGCTGAGTGCCGCGGGCCGTGGGTGCCCTTTGGGTCAGCCGCACTGCAGGTTTCCTCCGTATTCTGAGGAAACCTGCAGGTCAGGCGCGTGTTGTCGGGCTTGAGGCGCAGCTTTCCTTCATGTTGAGGCTGTTGCAAAATCTCGCGGGGCCGCCGGTCGGGGGTGCTCGAGCCAGAGATGCAGCTTTCCTCCGGATGCGAAGGAAAGGTGCGCCTCAAGCTTGATCGCGCGAGCCTGACCTG
>JBOGEA010000240.1:0-8973 GCA_050743205.1 Egibacteraceae bacterium
GACGGCGGCCCGAAGGGGAGACGCGTGACAGGGGTACCGAGGGGCGTGAGGCGCCCGCGAAGGGTGACCAGCGTCGTGGCGGGGACCGGGTGGAGCGGGGCAGGGGTACCGAGGGGCGTGAGGCGCTCGCGAAGGGTGACCAGCGTCGTGGCGGGGACCGGGTGGAGCGGGGCAGGGGTACCGAGGGGCGTGAGGCGTCCGCGAAGGGTGGCCAGCGTCGTGGTGGGGACCGCGTGGAGCGGGGCAGCGGACATGATCGGCTCGATGGAATGCAGCGCCCGCTGCGCCGCTCGCGGGATGGGGCGCGCCCGGCACGGCCTGCGCTGCCTGAGGGACGACCGCGCCTGCCTGTGGATGTGTACCGAGATCTGCGAGGGACAGCGAAGGCCACCGAGCTGACACAGGTGATGCAGGCGTTCGCGGTGGCCGAGGAGGCGCTGTCCGAAGGCGATCCTGAACGCGCGGTGGAGGTGCTGACGTGGGCGAGGAGCATGGCTGCTCGGAGCCCCTCGATCCGTGAGGCCCTTGGGGTCGCCGCGTACCTGAGGGGTGACTTCGCCGCCGCGCATCGGGAGCTGCTGGTATATCGCCGGCTGTCGGGGCGTCATGACCAGAACCATCTGCTGGCCGACTGCGTTCGAGGCTTGGGCCGCCACGAGAAGGTGGCGGAGTACATAGAGCAGATGATCGCTGCCGGCGTATCTCCAGATCGTGTCGCTGAAGGGCTGCTCGTGCTCGCGGGCGACCGAGCGGATCGCGGTGACCTGCGTGGGGCTCTCGACGCGCTCGGGCGTGGGGAGTTGGATCCTGAGCGCGTCCAACCATGGCATCCGCGGCTGTGGTACCTAGCCGGGGATCTGTGGGAGCGCATCGGCGACCGGGCCCGCGCTCGGGACTACTTTGAGGCGATCACTGCGGTGGTCGATGACTTCCTCGACGTCGAGGACCGCCTCGTTGCGCTGTCCGACGGCGGTGATCCGGGCGAGGAGCGTTAGAGCCCGCTCGGCGAGAGGCGGCCTTCGTCGCGTAGCTGGAAGTAGCGCATGAGGCCCATAGCGTTGGAGCGGTAGCCGGCGAGGAGCGTGATGCGGCCCTCGGCATCAGGGTCGTCGGGGGGGAGTTGGATGTCACCGCGGAAACGGGCGGCGAGGGTTTCCACGACGTGGTCGAGTTCAGTGTGCTCGGCCATGGCGGCCTCGGTGGTCTCGGCCCAGAGGGACAGTCGCGAGGCGGCCTCCTCCAGCGTCTGGAGCGGAGGCAGATCCACGGCGCCGTAGTGGGCGAGGTAGACGGCTGCGGGACTCAGATCGCGATACCGCTGCAGCGTTCGCTGCGCGAGCGTGAGGTCGAAGTCCGGTGGCGGTGTGGCAGGGCGGATCGCGGTCATGCCAGGCAGTTTGACGCCGACCGAGTCGCCGACGAAGAGTGCGCCCGTGTCGGGGTCGAACGCGGCGAGGTGATGCTTCGCGTGGCCAGGGGTGTAGAGCAGGTCGAGGTGACGGCCTCCGCCGAGAGCCAGCCGATCACCGTCTGCGACCCCGCGTACGCGTGTGGCGTCGATCGGCGTGCAATCGCCGTAGACGGTGTCATACAGCTCGCCGTAGGCGCGACGTGAGCTGGCGTTCAGGCGCTCGGGGTCGACGAGATGGCGTGCTCCGACGTCGCTGACCACGACGGTCGCGCTGGGAAACGCCTTCGCGATGTCGCCCGCGCCACCTGCGTGGTCGAGGTGGATATGGCTGAGCACGAGGTAGGCGAGATCCCTCGGATCCATGCCCACTGACTGCAACGCGTTGATGACGTTGCTGATGGAGCGCGCTGGTCCGCACTCGATGAGGGTGGGCCGGGGCGCGTCGATCAGGTAGCCCGCGGTCACCTTGGTCATGCCGGCCGTGAGCGTGTCAAGGGCATAGATGCCATCACCCAGTGGCTCGAGACGTGGGCGGCTCACACGGTCTCCTGATCCTGCTGGGTGCCTTCCCGGATTCCCTCAGGCTCGGGGCCTGGTCTGGGCGGCACAGGCGACTCGCTCGGCAGTGGGACCTCCTCCAGTTCGGCGATCAGCTCATGGCGGCGGACATAGGTGGACAGCAGCGCCTGGATGATGGCGGTCGCAGGCAGTGCCAGCAGGGCACCGACGGCGCCGAGCAGAGTGCCGCCGACGAGCACCGAGAGGAACGCGATCGCGGGGTGCACATCCATCGTGCGTGCCTGGATGCGCGGAGCGAGCAGGTAGTTCTCTATCTGCTGATAGGCCACGAGGAAGAAGGTCACCCACAGCGCGTTCAACGGCTCCGTGGTCACTGCGACCAGCAGCAGCAGGATCCCGCCCAGGTACGTGCCCACAACCGGCACGAACGCGCTGGTGATCCCCACCCACAGCCCCAGCGGTACGGGGTAGGGGACGCCGATGAGCAGCAGGAACGCTGCGTGGAGCACTGCGCAGACGACGGCGAGCAGCACCCGGCTGTAGACGTAGCCGCCGGTCTTGGCGACCGCGAGCTCCCAGATTTCAAGCATCTCGTGCTGGCGCTCGGGCCGCAGAACACGCGCGAGCACCTGCCGTAACCGTGGGCCGTCCGCAACGAGGTAGAAGGTGACCAGTGCGATGGTGAACAGTTGGAAGATCGCCCCGAACGCTGACATGCCGATGTCGATGACGCTGCCCGCGGCGCCGAGCAGCACGCCGCGGAGTTGGCTGCCAAACTCGGTGCCGAACTGGGCGATCTCGGCCTGAAGCTCGGGGGATGCGCTCAGATCGGGGAGGAACGGCAGTTGGCTCACCTCGTCGAGCGACCGGGGAACGCTGTTGACCAGCGCGACGATCTGCTCGACGAGGGCTGGCAGGATCGCCGCGAACGCCGCTGACAGCACGATGAGAAGCCCTAAGAAGACCACGCCCGTCGCCAGTCCCCGTTTCCAGCCGCGCCGGCCGAGGTATTGGACCGCGGGCTCCATCGCGAACGACAGGAACAGCGATACCAGCAGCATGAGCAGGAAGCCGCGAAGCGCCCGGATCATCGCAAACACTGCGTAGCTGCCCAAGATCACGGCGACGAGCGACAAGAGCCGCAGCGGCGTGAGCCATGGCTCACGCATTCCGCTGTGGTGCTCCATGCGTGTTCTGTTCACAGGCAGACGGTAGGCGTATGGGCTGTGAACGGCAAGCGTGCGGGGGGAATGAGGCGCGGGATGAGCCTCTGCGCGCGCTTCGGAACGCCCACCGCCTGTCGTTGTGGGCTCACGCTACTGTGTGGCGATGGCGAGCAGTTACTCAAGGCCCGACCAAGGGGGGTGCGACATGGCCGCGCAGGACCCCGATCACCGGGTCTACACGCTGTACCAGCAGGGTCGCAGCCAACTCGAAGAAGGCGATCCCCTGGGGGCCGCCGCCGCCCTGGAAGAGGCGCTCGCCCAGCAGTCCGCTGATCGTCAAGCGGAGAAGGCGTCGCTGCACGAGGTATTGGGCAGGGCCTATTTTGCGTCGTCGCAGATTCAGCGTGCGCGGGCGGAGTTCGAGCACGCCCTCGCGTTGGATCCGTCCAACGATTACGCGCATTACAGCGTCGGTCGCTGTTATGAGCGGCAGGGTCGGCTCAGCGACGCCGCGAAGCACTTCAAGATCGCGAACGCGCTGGCCGACCGCGGGCTGTACAAAACGGCGCTCACGCGGGTCCTGACACGTCTTGGTCGACTGCGCTGACCAGGACCAGGAGCATGCTGAGGAAATCGAGAAGACGCGTCACGCGAACCCTTTGAGCTGCATGCTGCACCTCGGTGCCGGTGGTCCTGCTCTGGTTCGCTCACCCTTTCAGCGCCCGGAGGACGAGCTGTTCCACCGAGGAGGCCGGGACGCGGATATCCGGTAGACGATCGTGCAGGCGACGCCGAATACGAACCCAGCGATGTGCGCGAGATAGGCCACTCCTCCGCCGTCGGCCATCGGCCCTGACGGGAGAGAGAAGATCTGGAGGACGAACCACATGCCCAGCACGATCAGCGCGGGCAGCTCGACCGGGATGAAGAAGAAGAACGACAGGAGCGACGTGACGCGCGCCCGGGGGAACAGCACGAGGTAGGCCCCCAGGACCCCCGCGATCGCACCAGACGCGCCGACCAGCGTGCCCAGGGTGGTGAGGTTCGGTACCACGAACACGAACGTCGCCACGAAGCCGGAGACGAGGTAGAAGATCAGAAATTGGAGGTGCCCGAACCGGTCCTCGATGTTGTTGCCGAAGACCCATAGGTAGAGCATGTTGCCGAGCAGGTGGAGCCAGCCTCCGTGCAGGAACAGGCTGAACAGCGTGCTGAGATAGACCTCCTTCCCCGTGAACGTCTGGACTCCGCACTGCCCGGGGTCCGTGGCGGCGACCTGGCTGGGACTGAGTGGGCTGCCCTGAGCGAGTTCGGCCGGGATCGTCGCCCAGCGCAGGAAGAACGCGCGCTGCTGGCACTCCGTTCCCGACCATGGCTGCAGGAGGACGAAGACGGCGACATTGATCGCCACGAGCAGCCAGGTCACCCAAGCCCTCCGGCGAGTTGGATTGTGGTCGCCGATCGGGATGACCATGGACACCTCGGACCGCTCGTGGATATCGGGGAGTATGCCACCGGGCGCCGTGGTCGCCGTGCAGGGCGTATCCGCAAGGCCTGTGGTCTATGCTTGCCGGCCTGGGTGCGGTGGCGCACAGACATGGGAGCGCGTCGTGGCGAACGCATGGCAGCGGTACATGGACCTGGTCTCGGGGCTCACACAGGTCACGCAGAAGCGGGCTGAGCAGGTGGTGCGCGTGCTCGTCCGTCGCGGCGAGATTGAGGCCATCAAGGGCGAGAAGACCGTGGAGGGTCTGGTGTCCCGTGTGGAGGCGAACCGCAAGGCGGTGACGAGTATGGCCAGGAGCGAGATTGAGGACGCGGTCCGTCGCCTCGGGCTTGCTCGACAGTCGGACATCGAGCGGTTGCAGGCGAAGATCGCCCGTCTGGAGGCGGAGCTTCACAGCCGTCCAGTCAAGACCGCTCCCGTGAAGAAGGGCGGCGCGAAGAGGGCCGGCAGGAAGGCAACGGCGGAGCAGGAAGCCCCCCCGACCGATGAGGAGCAGGGCTGGCATGAGCCGGATGGCGGTGACCTGGCATGAGCCGGATGGCGGTGACCTGGCATGAGCCGGATGGCGGTGACCTGGCATGAGCCGGATGGCGGTGACCTGGCATGAGCCGGATGGCGGTGACCTGACATGAGCCGGATGGCGGTGACCTGGCATGAGCCGGATGGCGGTGACCTGACATGGCGTCTGCGGAGGAACTCGCGGCTGCGCTGTCGACCCTCGACGAGCAGCCAGTGGAGGCGCACCCGGATCTGCTCGAGCGGCTTCATTGCGCGATCGTGGCCGAGTTGGACGCCCTCGCCGTGTCCATGAGGCCGCCGGGGACATGAGTTGAATGTCGCCGGGTCGGCGTGCGCGGCTGGACAGTGAGCTGGTCAGGCGTGGGCTGGCGTCCAGCCGCGCCGAGGCGCAGCGACTGATTGAGGAGGGGAGGGTGGCGGTCCGTGGGGCGTCGGCCAGCAAGGCTGCGGCGCTCGTCGCGCCTGGGGACGCTGTCTCGGTGGCCTGGCCGGCGACGCGATACGCCTCGCGTGGCGGGGTCAAGCTGGCGGGCGCGCTCGACGAGCTGCAGGTGACGGTGCAGGGCCGGGAATGCCTGGATGCCGGCGCGTCCACCGGGGGGTTCACCGACGTGCTCCTGCGCCGAGGGGCGACCAGAGTCGTCGCCGTCGATGTCGGGTACGGGCAGCTCGCGTGGGCGCTGCGGACGGACCCGCGGGTGGTCGTGCTGGAGCGCACGAACGTCCGCACGCTTGCGCCTGACGGCGTACCCCCACCGCCCCCGGGCCTCGTCGTCGCGGACCTGTCGTTCATCTCGCTGACCCTCGTCTTGGGCGCTCTCCGTGCGGTCGCGACCCCGGACGCCGACTTCGTGCTGCTGGTCAAGCCGCAGTTCGAGGCGGGTCGGGGGCGGGTGGGCAAGGGCGGTGTCGTCCGCGAGCCGGATGCGTGGGCAGAGGCGATGCGGCGTGTGGTGGACAAGGCCGCCGAGCTGGACCTTGGACTCGTGACCGCCGTCCCATCCATGCTGCCGGGGCCCGCGGGCAACGTGGAGTTCTTCGTGCACCTGCGGGTTGGCGGAACAGGCGACCCTCTCCCCGCCATCCGCGCGGCCATTGCCAGAGCCCCTGCCCGAGTAGAGTGACCCGCGATGGCGGACCTTGAGGCTGGGGGGCCGGTACCGCTCAAGGCGGTTGGACTGGTGATCCATGGGGGTAGGCCAGAAGCGATCGTGGCCGCGCGGCAGGTGACCGGGTTGCTGGCCGATACGAGCGTGGCCGTGGTGGGCTGTGAGGAGGATGCCTGGGGCGCGGGGGTGGAGGGGCTGGAGCTGCGGTCGAGCGCTGACTTCGGGGATGGGTTGGATGTGGTGCTGTCGATGGGTGGGGATGGGACGTTTCTGCGCGCGGCTTACTGGTCGCGGGCGTTTGGGGTGCCGTTGTTGGGGGTGAACCTGGGGCGGTTGGGGTTTTTGAGCGAGGTGGAGGTGGCGGGGCTGCCGGAGGCGGTGGGCCGGTTGGTGGCGGGGGCTTTCGAGGTCGAAGAGCGGATGACGCTGCGGGTCGAGGTGACGGACAGGGACGGGCAGATCAGGGCGGTGAGCTGGGCGTTGAACGAGGCGTCGGTGGAGCGCACGGTGCCGCAGCGGTTGGTGGTGTTGGAGGTGCGGGTGGGTGAGGTGACGTTCGCGCGGATCCCGGCGGATGCGGTGATCTGCGCGACGCCGACGGGGTCGACGGCGTACGCGTTCAGCGCTGGTGGGCCGATTCTGTCGCCGTTGGTGGATGCGATCCTGTTGGTGCCGGTGGCGCCGCACACGCTGTTCTCCCGCACGCTGGTGGTGGATCCGGGGGAGACGCTGTCGGTGCGCTGTGTGGGTGGGCACAACGAGTGTGTGGTGACGTGTGACGGCCGTGAGTCGATCGCGGTGCCGCGGGGGGGTGGGGTGCGGGTGGGGCGTGGGGAGCGGCCGGTGCGGTTGGTGCGGTTGCGTCCGTTCAGTTTCTATGAGCGGGTGCGGGACAAGTTCGGGTTGCGGGTGGGCGGCTCGTAATTTGCGATGATGCGGGTGTGCTGAGTGAGCTGCTGATCCGGGATGTGGGCGTCATCGAGGAGGTGACGCTGTGTCTGGCGTCGGGGCTCAACGTCATCACGGGTGAGACGGGGGCGGGCAAGACGATTGTGGTGTCGGCGTTGGAGCTGCTGCTGGGCGCCCGCGCGGGCGCGGATCGGGTGCGGGCCGGCGCCGCGGTCGCGTTGGTCGAGGGGCGGTTGGATCCAGTGCCGGAGGCGGCGCGTGACTGGGTTACGGACACCGATGACGAGCTGGTCGCTTCACGTGAGGTGGCGGCGCATGGGCGGAGTCGCGCGCGGCTGGGGGGCCGGTTGGCGCCGCTGTCGGCGTTGGCCGATGCGGTGGGGGCGGCGGTTGAGATCCATGGCCAGAGCGACTCGGCCCGGCTGATGGACCCGGCGGTTCAGCGTGCGCTGCTCGACCGCTCGGGGGGCTCGCCGTTGGCGGCTGCGCTGGAGCGTTACCAGGACGTCTACGCCCGCTGGCGGGCGGTCGGGCAGGAGTTGGCGGGGCTGCGCGGCGATCAGAGGGATCAGGCCCGCCAGCTGGATCGGCTTGTCTTCGAGATCGCGGAGATCGATGCGGTCAGTCCTGTTCCTGGCGAGGAGGAGGGGCTGGCCGAGCAGCTAGGCCGCCTGGAGCACGCCGAGAGGCTCATCGCGGCGGGGACGCGGGCGGGGGCCGCGATCGGTGCGGACGCGGGAGCCCGGGACGGCCTGGGCAGGGCGGTGGCCGCGCTCCGTGCGGTCGCGGGGCTGGACCCGCGGCTGGACAAGCTCGCGGAGCGGGCCGAAGGCCTCGCGGCCGAGGCGCAGGACCTCGCCCTGGAGCTGGTCGCCTACGCGGAGTCCGTCGAGCTGGATCCGCGGCGGCTGGAGGCGCTGCGCGAGCGCCGCGCCGCGCTGTCCGGCCTGTATCGCAAGTACGGGCCGGACAGCGTCGCGGTCTCGGCTTACGCCGACGAGGCGCGAGCGCGGATCGTCTCGCTGCGCGAGGGCGGCGACCGCTGCACGGCGCTGGCGGCCGAGCAGCAGCGGCTGCGGCGCGAGGTCGCCGAGGCGGCGGTTGCGCTGCGCGAGGAGCGCCGGACGGCGGGCGAGGGCCTTGCCGACGACGTCGGTGTCCACCTGGCCGAGCTGGGCATGCCGCACGCGTTCATCCAGGTCGTTGTCGAGGAGTCTGAGCCGGGACGCTCCGGCGGCGATCGAGTGTCGTTCCTGCTTGCGGCCAACGCCGGGGAGCCCGCGCTGCCACTCGCCAAGGCGGCCTCGGGAGGGGAGCGCAGCAGGGTCGCGCTGGCGCTGCGCCTGGCGCTGGCCGGGGCGGACGACACGCAGGTGCTCGTGTTCGACGAGGTCGACGCCGGCATCGGCGGCGCGACCGCGCTTGCGGTGGGTCGCAAGCTCGCCCTGCTGGCGCGGGATCGGCAGGTGCTGTGCGTCACCCACCTCGCCCAGCTCGCCGCGTTCGCCGACGCGCACTTCGTCGTCGAGAAGCGCACAGCCGGCGGTCGCACCGTCGCCGCTGTCGCCAGAATCGACGGCGACGCGCGGGTGCGCGAGCTGTCGCGCATGCTGTCCGGCAGTCCCTCCAGCTCCCGGGCGGCAGACCACGCGAGGGAGCTGCTGGCGACCGCGCGCGGCACGATCTGAGAAGGGTGTGGCTCTTCTGAAGGGACTTCACGCTGCTCGGGGGATGGGGTTGTCGGCGTCGCGCTGGGCATGTGGCCGGCCTGTTGCCAAGCGGGCCTGGTCTGCCTACCGGAGGGTTGTGTGCTGGATATCGGCGGTATGGCGC
>JBOGEA010000241.1:0-8960 GCA_050743205.1 Egibacteraceae bacterium
GCGATCCAGCACACAACCTTCCCCGACGTGACCCGCGACGTGTACAACCCGACCCCACCAGACTTGACTCACGCGCAACAGGTCTCGCCCCTTCAAGGCATTCAACGGAGCGGGAACCCGACGAGGCGCGACCCCCTCACGACAATTCTCATACCGGTCTCAGATCTCACAGGACGCCCTTTGTCGAGGGGACGCCGTGGCCGGTGACCGCTGCGGCGCGGCGCAGGGCCACGGCGACGGCCTTGAACACCGCCTCGTGGATGTGGTGGCTGTTGTCGCCGGCCAGCTTGGCGACGTGCAGGGTGATACGGGCGTTGGCGACCAGCGCCTCGAAGAAGTGCTTGGTCAGGCTGGTCTCGTACGTGCCGATCAGCTGGACGGGCGTGGCCGCGTCGTACACCAGGTAGGGGCGGCCGGACAGGTCGACCGCGACCCGGGCAAGGGCCTCGTCGATGGGGACCGTGGCGTCGCCGAACCGCTCCACGCCGTCCTTGTCGCCCAGCGCCCGCGCCAGCGCCAGCCCCAGCGCGATGCCGGTGTCCTCCACGGTGTGGTGCGCGTCGACCTCCAAGTCGCCGTCCGCGCGCACGGCCAGGTCCAGCCGCCCGTGCCGGCCGAGCTGGTCGAGCATGTGGTCGAAGAACGGCACGCCGGTGGCGATGTCGGTGACGCCGGCCCCGTCGAGGTTCAGGCGGACCTCGACCTTCGTCTCGCGGGTCTGGCGGGTGACCTCCGCGGTCCGCGTCACCGCAGGGCCTCCCCCAACGCGGCGAGGAACGCGTCGTTCTCCCCGGGCGTGCCCACGGTCACCCGCAGGCAGCCCTCCAGACGGGGCAGGCGCGAGAAGTCCCGCACCAGCACCCCGCGGGCGAGCAGCCGGCCGAACAGGTCGTCCACGCCGGTCCACAACAGCAGGAAGTTGCCGGCAGACTCATACACCCGCACCCCGTCGATCACCGACAGGGCGGCGTGCAGGCGCTCGCGCTCGACGACGATCGTGGCGATGTGCGCGGTGACCTCGTCGGCCAGCTCCACCGCGACCAGCCCCGCCGCCTGCGTCATCGCGTCGAGGTGGTAGGGCAGGCGGACCTTGCGCAGGTCGTCGATCACCCACTCATGCGCCAGCAGGTAGCCCAGCCGCGCCCCCGCCAGCCGCCACGCCTTGGAGAACGTCCGGCAGACCACGAGACGCGGGAGATCATCGAGCAGGCCCACCCCCGAGACTCCGCCGAACTCCACGTACGCCTCGTCCAGCAGCACCAGCGCCCGCCCCGCGTCGTGCAGGGCACGAACCGCGTCCAACCCGACGGGGATGCCGGTCGGGTTGTTCGGGTGGGCCACGAACACCAGATCAGGGTCGTGCGCCTCGACCGCCGCGCGCGCGATCACCGGGTCCAGCCGCAGGTCGGCGTCGAGGTCGGCCTCGACCGACTCGGTCAACGTCGCCCTGGCCAGCAGCGGGTACATCGAGTAGCCGGGCCGGAACAGCAGCAGACGCCGGCCCGGCCCGCCGTACGCCTGCAGGACCTGCTGCAGAATCTCGTTGGAGCCCTTCGCGGCCCACACCCGCCGCGGCGGCAGCCCGAAGCGCTCGCCCAGCGCCATCCGCAGCGCCCACGCCCGCCGGTCCGGGTACCGGTGCAGATCCAGGTCGGCCAAGCGCTTGGCGAGCTGCTCGCAGAACGCCGCCGGCGGCGGGTAGGGCGTCTCGTTCGTGTTCAGCCGGACGGGCACGTCGAGCTGCGGCGCGCCGTACGGGACGATGTCGGCGAGGTCCTCGCGGACCGGGATGCGGTCAGGATTCAAGCCTGATCCTCACGGCACGGGCGTGGGCGGGCAGGTCCTCGGCGGCGCTCAGCGCGTCCACGATCGGCGCGAGGTCGGCCAGGGCCTCGGGCGTGTACTCGACCCAGTTGACCGGGACCATGAAATCCGAGGTCGTGAGGCCTCCGGCGAACCTGGCCGTCCCGCCGGTCGGCAGCGTGTGGTTGGGCCCCGCGGCGTAATCGCCCAGCGCCACTGGGGTCGACGCGCCCACGAAGATCGACCCAGCCACCCGCACGCGGGCGGCGACCGCCGCCGAGTCGGCCGTCTGGACCTCCAGATGCTCGGGCGCGAACGCCTCGGCGACCCGCACGGCCTGGTCGAGGTCAGCCACAAGCACCGCCCGGCCCTGGCCCGCGAACGCCTCGCGGATCCGCTGCTCATGGCGGGCGGCGCCCACCTCGCGGGCCAGCGCCGCCTCGACGGCCTCGACCAGCGCCTCGGACGGGGTGATGAGCAGCGCCGTGGCCAGAGGATCGTGCTCGGCCTGCGCGACGAGGTCCGCCGCGACCAGCCGCGGGTCCGCGGTGTCGTCGGCGATGATCGCGACCTCGGTCGGCCCGGCGTACCCGTCGATCGCGCAGGCGCCCGCGCCGGCGACCAGCCGCTTGGCCTCCGCCACATACACGTTGCCCGGACCGCACACCCGCTCGCAGCGCGGGACGGTCCGGGTGCCGTACGCCATCGCCGCGATCGCCTGCGCCCCGCCGATGCGAAAGACGCGGTCGGCGCCGGTGAGCGCGGCAGCGGCGAGGATTGTGCGGTTGACCCGCCCGTCACGGCCGGGCGGCGTGCACAGCACCACCTCGCCCACACCGGCGACCTTCGCGGGAATGACGGTCATGAGCACAGTCGACGGGTACGCCCCGAGCCCACCTGGCACGTACACGCCGGCCCGGCGCAGCGGCTGGTGGTCGACGCCGAGCACCGCGCCGTCCCGCTCCGCCCGCCAACTGCGGGGCCGCGCCAGCTCGTGGAACCAGCGGACCCGCTCGGCCGCGCGCTCCAAGGCCTGGCGCAGGGTCGGGTCAAGCTCGGCCAGCGCCTGTTTGGCCTCGATCTGTGAGACCTCCAGCGCACCGCCCTCGAACCGGTCGAATTGGCGGGCGAACCGCACGAGGGCCTCATCGCCCTCCCGGCGCACGGCATCCACGATCTCGCGGACCCGCTGCCGCGCCTCACCGACGGCCTCCTCGCTCGCCCGCCGCACAAGCCGCGTGGGATCGGATCGATCGTTGCGGAGGTCGATGCGCAGAAGCATGCGGCGCACTCTACCCACTCCCCCCGCGCCGCAGTCGCGCAGATCGATCTGTGTGGTGCCGGGCAGCGGGCGGCATAGGCGCATAGCCTGGCCCGGATGGAGTTGCCCCTGTTCCCGCTCCGCATGGTCCTATTCCCGGGGCGACCGCTGCCGCTGCACATCTTCGAGCCGCGCTACCGGCAGATGCTGCGCGACTGCCTGGACGGCGATCGCCGCTTCGGCCTGCTGGCGATCCGGGCAGGGTGCGAGAGCGGGCGGGACGCCGAGATCTTCGAGGTGGGCACCGTGGCGGAGATCGAGGCCGTCGAGCAGCTGCCCGACGGCCGCTCAGACATCTTCACGCGAGGAGTTCAGCGTTTTCGCCTCCTGCGCCTCGTACCGGGTGCCCCCTACCTGAGGGGTGAGGTGGAGCTGCTCGACGAGCCCGCCTGCGGGGAGTGCGACGGCGTGCGGGCGAAGCAGCTTCGCGAACTCCTGCTCTGCTACCTGGAGTGCCTCGGCGCCCCCGCGGAGCTGCTGGAGCGGATCCCGAGCAACCCGAGCGAACTCGCCTACCTGGCCGCCTCCGCCGTCCAGGTCGAGCTTCCCGAACAGCAGCGCATCCTCGAGCTGGACTCCACCGCGTGTCGGGTCGAGGCCGCGCTGCACATGGTGCGACGCGAGACTGGCCTGATGCGCCATCTCGGCACGGTCGGCTCGCTACGGCCCCCTGGGCCCTGCGGGGCCGAACTCAATTAGGCGGTTTCGTCAGGAGATCGTGCGTGAAACGCACGCTCGCTGCTTCAGCGGTTCGTTCAGCGAGCTTGAACGTGAATGACAGCGGCGGGAGGCGGTACGCAATGCATACCTAACGTTCCGGCGAACGCCCAAACCCGTGACGGGGCGAAGCCGGCTACGCGCAACCAGCGCCGTCTGAGGAGGATTCACGTGAGCCAGGCAACCGCGATCCACGACGAGCACTGCATCGAGGTGCAGCGGACGGCGCTGCCCGGGTACGCGACCCAGGTGGTTGGCCTGCTCGGCGTCTGCACGTGCGGCTGGCGCTCGGGGACTCACCAGGTCTACCTCGGCGCCAGCACCGACTGGGCGGAGCAGCGCGCCAGGCACTCGATCGAGCGCGCCCGCGTCGCGCACATGCAGTCACTGGCTCGCTGACGCTCCCACGTGGACGGCGCCGGCTATCGTCGGCGCCGTGACGGACGAGGACAGGTGCTGGTGGGCGACGAGCGACCCACTGCTGCTCGCCTACCACGACCACGAGTGGGGGCACCCGGTCACCGACGACCAGCACCTGTTCGAGAAACTCTGCCTCGACAGCTTCCAAGCGGGCTTGAGCTGGCTGACGATCCTGCGCAAGCGCCCCGCGCTCCGCGCCGCCTTCGCGGACTTCGACCTGCGGACCGTCGCCCGTTTCGGCGACGCTGACGTCGCGCGGCTGCTCACGGACCCCGGCATCATCCGCAACCGGGCGAAGATCCAGGCCGCGATCACCAACGCTCGAGCGACCCTCGACCTGGCCGCCGACGCCGGCTCGCTGACCGACCTCGTGTGGCGCTTCCAACCCGCGCCGAAGCCCGCCCCCCGCACCCCCGACGACGTCCCAGCCCAGACCCCCGAGTCCCGCGCGCTGGCCAAGGCCCTGCGCGCCCACGGATTCCGCTTCGTCGGCCCCACCATCGTCTACGCGTTCATGCAGGCCGTCGGCCTCGTCAACGACCACCTGGCGACCTGCCCCGCACGAGGCGACCCGTCTGTGTGAGGCCATAACCGACGTGACCGGCGCATCCGCTGCCTCACGCCGCTGCTCGATGCCCAAAGAAGTCAATTACGGACCGGATCCGACCGCAATTCGTCGTACGGTCGGCCCTACCGAACCGAAAAGGGCGATCCCATGGCGATCCCATGGCGACCCCATGGCGACCCCTGAGAGCACCTTGACCGGCGAGCGCGGCGAGATCCCGCGGATTCTGGCCGAGCAGCGAAACACCCTGCTCATCACCGTCCGCGAGATCACCGACGCGCAGGCCGCCGAGCGCACCACTGTGAGCGAGCTGACCCTCGGCGGGCTGATCAAGCACGTCACCCGGGCCGAGGAGGTATGGGGAGACGGCGCGGCACGCGGGACACGCCGACATCCCGCGAGTCCCTGGACGGCGCCAACACCACCACGCGGATGGGGGCCGATCTGGGGGCCCTCAAAGATCTGAGCTGAGCCGCGGGCCCGCGTTCTCCGCCCCATGGCCCAGACCAGGCCTGGGTGTCCATGGCACCGGCCGGCCCGCTCGTTGGCCACGAGTCAGGGCCGGAGATCCATGTCCCCGGCCGAGAGCGCCTGTGCCTGGCTCACGAGCGGAAGGCGTCGGCGTGCTCGACGGCCCACTGGGAGAAGGTGCGCGGCGGGCGGCCGGTGACCTGCTCGACGGTCGGGACCACTGTGTACCCCACCGCGGGCGTGCTGCCGTAGACCCAGACCAGGAACTCGATGACCTCGTTCGAGCAGCCCGACTCCCGCCACCGCTCGCGCGCCTGCTCCTCAGTGAGCTCAACGAACCGGAGGTCGCGTCCGATCGCCGCGCCGATGGTGCGCACCTTCCGCGGCACGGTCAGCGCCTCGGGGCCGGTCAGCGTGTAGGTCCTGCCGGCGTGACCGTCCTCGCTCAGCGCGGTCGCCGCCACGGCACCGATATCGGCCTCGTGGACCATGGCGCTCAGCCTGTTGCCGAACGGCTCCCGGACCACGCCTTCGGCGCGAATGGACGCGGCCCACTCCAGCGCGTTGGCCATGAACTCAACCGGCTGGAGATGGGTCCACTCGAGGTCGCTTGCTTCCACGGCCTGCTCCACAGGCCCCTTCTCGCCGCCCATCAACACCGTGATCCGTCGCACCCCCGCCTTCGTGGCCAGCTCCACGATCTCGGGACCGGTCCGCAGCGGGGCGTAGTCGTCTCCGCCGAAGGTGATCAAGTGCATGCTGGTGACGCCGTCCAGCGCAGCCGCAAGGGTCTCCGGTGCGGCGAGGTCGCCACGCACGACCTCCACCGCATCGGGCAGGTTCGCTTTCGCCGGGTTACGCGTCAGCGCACGTACATGCTGACCGGCCCGCATGATCTGATCGACCACATGGCGGCCAACGGTTCCGGTCGCTCCGGTCACAAGAATCGTCATGAGTTCTCCAGGGTCTGCCCGCTGTGGGATGCTATGAGGAACACGCTACGATCAATACCGGCCACTTTCTGACCTGAACAGTGGACACACTGGGGACATGGCGAACACGAGCTCACGAACGCTGCGGCTGCTCGGCCTGCTCCAGACCCACCGTCACTGGCCGGGCGCCGAGCTGGCCGACCGGCTCGGGGTCTCTGCTCGCACCCTGCGCCGCGACATCGACCGGCTGCGCGAGCTGGGCTACCCGGTCAACGCCCATCGCGGCGTCGACGGTGGCTACCAGCTCGCGGCGGGCGCCGCGCTGCCCCCGCTGGTGGTCGACGACGAGGAAGCGGTCGCGCTCGCCATTGGGCTGCTGGCGGCCGCCCAGGGCGGAGTCGCCGGCATCGAGGAGTCCTCGATCCGCGCGCTCGCCAAGGTCGTGCAGGTCATGCCGTCGCGGCTGCGCCGCCGGGTCGACGCGCTGCGCGCCGTGACCGTGCCCGCGGTGTGGGACACCGGACCGACCGTCGACGCCGCCGCGCTGACCGTCATCGCGCAGGCCTGCCGGGACGAGGAACGGATGCGGTTCTCCTACACGGCCCGCGGTGATGAGCAGACCGCCCGCCACGTCGAGCCCCACCGGCTGGTCTCACTCGGGCGCCGCTGGTACCTGGTCGCCTACGACCTGACCCGGCACGACTGGCGCAGCTTCCGGCTCGACCGCCTCGCCAACCCGCACAGCACCGGGGCGCGGTTCCGCCCGCGCGAGCTGCCCGCCGACGACGCCGCGGCGTTCGTCCGGGCAGGGATCGACAAGGTCCCCGCGGCGCACACCGTCGAGGCGCTGGTGCACGCCCCCGCGGCGACGGTCCGCACCACAGTCGGCCAGTGGGGCACCATCGAGGACCTCGATGACCGCCGGTGCCTGCTGCGGATGACCGCAGACACGCTGGACTGGCCAACGCTGGCGCTGGGCGCGGTGGGCGCGGAGTTCGAGGTGCTCTCTCCACCCGAGCTGGTCGACCACATTCACGAGTGGGGCGCCCGCTTCACCCGCGCCACCCAGGCCTGGTGATGAGCACATCGTGACAGATATGGCTGGAACTGCTCATTCGCCCGGAAGTGCACAGCCAACTCCTGACCCCATAAGGGATCCATCGACCAGACGCCAGCGCTGCTCGATGGTCTATGTGGATCTGTCCAGCTTGCTCCGGGTCTGCTTCTTCTCCCGCTTGGCGGCGCGCCTTTCTTTCTGGGTCTTGGACGCTGTCGTCTTGCTGCTCTTGTTGCCCTTGTCCTTGCTGGCCATGTGTGCCTCTCCGTGGCCGTGGCCGCCTAGGCTGACAGCCAGTCCCAACTATCGCACAAACGACCACGACCCGACGAGCGCACCCATGTCCACAGCACACAGGCTCGAGGCCCTCTGTTGACCGCGCCGATCGAGCGGGTGGAAGATCACCCAGTGTGATGGAGATCGACCGTGACCGGATCGTCTAGATGTTCATCGTGCGCGGCGACCTTGTCCGTGCCGAGCAGGCCGAGCGCGACCTGCCCGCGCGCGTCGCCCGCTGGCCTCCCGCGCCGCGCTGGAGCGGCTGGGCATCGATCCGGGGTTGCTCATGACGCTGTCCGACGGGCTTGAGCCTTGAGCGCTCGGCCGCGGTGATCAGCCTGCAGTGCCGGCACCTTCCCGATGGCACTGCCCCGCGCTGCCGCTTGTGGTCGGGTCCCTCTACGCCCGCCCGCCCATGCAACGTCGGGATTCCCACGCTCCGATGACCCGACGGCCGAGATCGGCGGCGCTGTTCGAGTGGCTCTGGCAACGTCTGTCTTCAGGGATGAAGGGTGACACGGCGCATGTGCGGCTCTCGTCGCCCACGGCGATCCAGCCCACGCCCTGGGCCCTGCAGCGGCGGGCGATGTCGAGGAGTCTGCGGGTCTGCCCGCCCGGCCGGTCGATCCCCTCCCGGGCCCTCTGTTCGCGAACGCGTTGTTGGCGCCCAGGAACAGGTTGTTGGAGATGCTGTCGAGACGCCGCAGAACCGCAGCCACGGCCGTGGTCGGTCGTGCGCTTGCCCACAGCACCATCAGCCCCTCGTAGTCACAGCCCGGCCAGACGGGGAACTCACTCCAAGCTGGTGGCACTCGCCTGTCCGGCGCGACGCGGACCTCGACGCTGGCCCGTCCGCAGCGGGGGTGAAGCCCGACTCGCCGGGGTCGAAGCCACTGGAGGGCAGCTCGTCGCCGCTGGGCGGCGTCAAAGCGCAGACCTCCGGCGAACTCGTCGGTCAGCGGATGAACTCCAAGCGCCCCGCCAGCGCCGCCGCGACGACGATCTCGGGAGAGGCGATGAACGCGAGCGTCCAGCCGTCGAGCGCGCCGGTGAGGCGGACCCCGATGTGCGGCGGCATCCGCAGGGTGAACGGTATGCCCGCCATCACGTCCACGGCGTCCGCGCCGCCGCCGCCGATCGCGATAATGCCGAGGCCGCCGGCGTTCGGCGTGTGGCTGTCGGTGCCGATCATCCCGCCGGGGAGGGCGTAGTGCTCCAACACGACCTGGTGGATGATCCCGCTGCCCGGCTTCCAGAAGCCGATTCCGTACTTGGCCGAGACGCCGCAGCGGAACTCGTAGACCTCGCGGTTCATCTCAGAGCGTGTTTGAGAACTGTCGTACGGGGCCGCGCCTCGTCGGGTTCCGCTCTTCCTTCAGGGTGGGTGGGTGGGGG
>JBOGEA010000242.1:0-8946 GCA_050743205.1 Egibacteraceae bacterium
GCCGTAAGCCGTCCTCGGGTTCTTGAGGCGCTCCGTCAGCTCGGGGCGTCGAGGGCGAGGAGGGCGTGGCGGAAGCAGGGGAGGGGCGGCGGCGATGCCGGCGCCGACTTGGCCGGCGCCGGCGTGGGCGTTGGAGGATGTCGAACCTGCGGCCGAGGGAACCCCGCGACCGCCGGTGACGCCGCTGCGGCGGGGCCGCCCAGCCCGACCAGCCCGAGCAGCAGGCCGAGCAGCCGGACCAGCTCGAGCAGCCGGACCAGCCGGACCAGCTCGACCAAGCCCGAGCAGCCGGCCGAGCAGCGGCGGCCTGCGGTGTCAGGGATGACACCCCGCGCGCGCAGCATCAGCACGTGGGCCAGGTCGGCCAGGCTCAACCCGTCGTGCGGCAGCGGCGCGTGGGCCGCCTCGACGGCGAAACCGGCCTCGATCAGCTCAGGCGCTGGACCATGCCGCCTCTCATGGTGAACGTTTCATCCACTGCTTGAAACGATGAAGGCCCCGCGCTGGCTGGCCGCCACCCCGCGAGGCATACTTTCTCCTGCCCGTGGCCACGCGCTGCACAATCTGGCCCGCGGCCACCGCCGTTACGGCGAACCCTCCGGCAGGCACCACTTGACAGCGAGCAAAGGCATTTTTTCATGTTCTGGTCTGATGAGCTGGTCGCAGACCTCACCGGCAGCCAGACGATCAACGACTCAAAGACCCCTTCTGGCCGGGTCCACGTCGGAGCCCTTCGCGGCGTGCTCATCCACGACGCGGTGTTGCGCAGCCTCGCCTCGCGTCAGCTGCCGGCGCGCTACCTGTTCGGGGTCGATGACTACGATCCTTTGGACGAGCTGCCGCCCGGCGACAGCGCGCATCTGGTGGCCTACCTCGGCGTTCCTCTGGCCAACGTGCCGGCACCGCCCGGGTCAGCGGCCTCCGACCTCGCCGAGCACAACATCGGCGAGTTCTTTCAAGTCTTCCGCGAGCTGGACGTCGCGGCCGAGACCTACCGCATGCGGGACTTCTACCGCGGCGGGCGGCTCAACGAAGCGATCGATGTCATTCTTCGCCACAGCGACCGGATACGCCAGATCTACCGGTCCGTCGGCAATTCGAATCCCCCGGATGAGTGGCACCCGCTGCAGGTCATCTGTGAGCACTGCGGCCGGATAGGGACCACGTTGGTCACGTCGTACGACGGCTCTGTGGTGACCTATCGCTGCCTTCCTGATCTGGTCAAGTGGGCACAGGGCTGCGGCCGTCATGGCACGATCTCGCCATTCGACGGCCGGGCGAAGCTGCCGTGGAAGCTGGAGTGGGTCGCCAAATGGCATGTCTTTCCGGTGACCATCGAGGGCGCGGGAAAGGATCACAACACGAAGGGCGGCTCTCGCGACGTTGCCGCGGCCTGCCTGCGCGCCGTCTTCAACGAGGAGCCTCCGCTCAACATCCCTTACGAGTTCTTCCTGGTCGGCGGCGCAAAGATGAGCTCGTCGAGAGGCGTCGGCGCGTCCGCCCGCGACATCGCCGACCTGTTGCCCCCTGAGGTGCTCCGGTTCCTCATGATCCGCACCGCCCCGTCCCGGACAGTGAACTTCTCCCCCACCCAAGACCGCATCATCACGCTGTACCGAGACTACGATCGTTACAGGGAATGGGCGCTGCAGGAAAACGTTGAGCACTCCAATGCCCGCCGCGTCTACGATCTCTCCCGTGTCGCCGACAGCCCGCGCCCGCAGTTCACGATCAGCTTCGACCTGTTGTTGAGCATTCTGCAGCTGCCGCATCTCGACGTCTTCTCCGAGGCGGCGAAGCTGAAAGGCGCACCTTTGGACACCGACGAGGTCCGCGATCTGGAATACCGCCGGTCTTCTGCGCTGCACTGGCTGGAGCACTACGCAGATGACACCGACAGGATTCGCGTGCAGGAGTCGCTGCCCGAAAGCGCGGCTGCGCTGACCCATGCGCAGAGAGCATTCCTGCAGAAGCTTGCGCAGTCGTTGGCAGCGGTCGAATGGTCCGCCGATGCGCTGCAGGCAGCAATCTTCGATGCGGCCCGTCTCACGCCCCTGCCGCAGGGCAGCGCCTTTCGAGCGATGTATCGCGTGCTGCTCGACCGTGACTCAGGTCCCCGAGCGGGCAATCTCTTGGCGTTCCTGGACCGCTCATTCGTCATTTCACGGTTCGAGAGCCTTCCGTTCTCCACCGTGGAGTATTGGCGGGAGAGTCTGTCCGGAGAGGATGCGTTCGAGCGCTGGTTGACACAGAATCTTTCCGGTATCACAAGCATGAGCGCTCTGCTCGACGCTGACGGCGGGCTGATGGTCATCGAGTTCACAATTGTCATGGACGACGGGAAGACGCTCCTCCACCGTGTGCTGCTCAGCGCCGCCGACGAGCGCCACGCCGACGCGTACGTCGCGAGGCTGATCGCCGCCTACGATCCGCCATTCGTCGAGCAGCCTTCGGGGAACGTTCCGTGGCGGACGCTGTCGCCGAGCTGAACCGCATCGTCCACGCCGCGCGCCAGCACCCCGGGCCGCGCGCCAAGGTGGGCAGGAGCCTGGTCACCCACCCAGTCACCGGCCTCTGACCGCGCGTGTTTGAGAACCGTGGCGCTTGCGTCACGGGCGCAGCGCGGCGGAGCGCGGTTCGGGCGGCTCGATGCCGCCTGAACCGCGCCCCCTCACGACGGTTCTCAAACACCTGCCGATGCGCGGGGACCCTGCGGATCTTGCGATCGGCGGTAGGCTGCCGATTGGATGATCGTGGTGCAGAAATACGGTGGAACGTCCGTCGCCGACACCGATCGGATCCGAGCAGTCGCCGAGCGGATCGCGCAGGCCAAGCGCGC
Organism: Egibacteraceae bacterium; assembly: GCA_050743205.1. GTDB lineage: Bacteria > Actinomycetota > Nitriliruptoria > Euzebyales > Egibacteraceae > JBOGED01. The sequence goes on from JBOGEA010000242.1 coordinate 2,840, forward strand.
GGGTCACGACGTTGTCGCGGTCGTCTCTGCGATGGGCAAGACCACCGACCACCTGCTGAGCCAGGCCAAAGAGATCTCGCCCGTCCCGCCGGCGCGGGAGCTGGACATGCTCCTGACCTCGGGTGAGCGGATCTCCATGGCGCTGCTGGCCATGGCCATCCACGAGCTGGGCTATACGGCGCGAAGCCTCACCGGCAGCCAGGCCGGGATCATCACCGACGCCATGCACGGCAGGGCGATGATCCTCGACATCACGCCCGGACGCATCACCGATGGGCTGGCCGCCGGGCACGTCGTGATCGTCGCGGGATTCCAAGGGGTCAGCCGCGACTCGAAAGACATCACCACGTTGGGACGCGGCGGCAGCGATACGACCGCCGTGGCGCTGGCCGCCGCGCTCGGCGCTCGGGTCTGCGAGATCTACACCGACGTCGACGGCGTCTACACCGCGGATCCGCGGATCTGCCCGTCTGCCCGCAAGCTCAGCCGGCTGTCGCACGACGAGATGCTTGAGCTGGCCGCGTGCGGGGCAGGCGTGCTGCAGGTCCGCTCCGTCGAGTACGCCCGCAACCACGGTGTCGACATCCACGTCCGCTCCAGCTTCGGGTTCGCCGAGGGGACGTGGATCGAGAAAGGCGACGGTATGGAGCAGGCGATCATCTCCGGGGTGGCTCATGACGTGAGCGAGGGCAAGCTCGTCATCCGCGGGGTGCCCGACAAACCCGGCGTCGCGGCGCGGATCTTCACCGCGCTCGCCGATGAGCGCATCAATTTGGACATGATCGTCCAGAACGTCGCCATGGACGGCACGACCGACATCTCGTGCACGGTGCCGCTGGACGACGGCCCGAAGGCGCTGGCGCTTCTGGAGGACATCGCTTGCGAGATCGGTGCCGAAACTGTCATGTTCGATGAGCACATTGCCAAGATCTCGCTGGTCGGCGCCGGAATGAAGACGCACCCGGGCGTCGCGGCCGCGATGTTTTCGACGCTGTCCGAGGCCGGTGTGAACATTGAGATGATCTCGACGTCGACGATCCGCATCTCGGTCGTGGTCCGGGCCAGCGAGGTCGAGACCGCGGTCCGCGCGGTGCACAAGCGGTTCGGGCTGGACGAGGCGGAATGATGCGAGTCGCCGTCGTCGGCGCCACGGGCGCCGTGGGTCAGGACCTGCGCCGCCTGCTGGAGACCCGGGACTTTCCGTGCGACGAGGTCGTGATGGTCGCCTCCGAGCGCTCCGCCGGGAGGATGCTGCCGTTCCGGGGCCGAGCGCACACGGTCCGCGCCCTGACCGAGGACGCCGTGTTCGACGGCGTCGATCTCGCACTGTTCTCGGCCGGCGCCGCGCGCTCTCGGGAGCACGCGCCCCGGGCCGTGCGGGCCGGGGCGACAGTGGTGGACAATTCCAGCTGCTGGCGGATGGATCCAAACGTCCCGCTCGTGGTGGCCGAGGTCAACCCCTACGACCTGGACCGCGTTCCCCGAGGCATCGTCGCGAACCCGAACTGCACGACGATGATCGCCGTGCTCCCCCTCAAAGCCCTGCACGACGCGTTCGGCCTGCGCGCCTTCGTCGCCACCAGCTTCCAGGCCGCCGGTGGCGCGGGGCAGCGGGGGATCGACGAGCTGGAGGCGCAGGTGGAGCCGCTGTTCGCGCGCCGTGAGCTGCTGCGCATGGACGGCGCGGCGGCGGCGAAGCTGGTCGAGCACACCGTCCACGCTCGGACGCTCGCGTTCAACGTCGTGCCGCTGTTGGGGACCATGCAGGAGAATGGGTACACGGACGAGGAGATGAAGCTCCAGAACGAGTCGCGCAAGATCTTGGGGCTGCCAGATCTCGCGGTCTCGCCGGCGTGCGTGCGGGTGCCGGTGATGGTGGGCCACGCGCTCCAGATCCGGGCCACGTTCGCCGAGCCGGTCACCGCCGCCGCCGCGCTCTCGTCGATGGCGGGCTTTCCAGGGCTGCTGCTCGACCATGCGCCGACACCGCTGGAATGGGCGGGGCGTGATGAGGTGGTCGTCGGCCGGGTCCGCTCGGACCTGGTCGATCCGCGCTCGCTGAATTTCTGGGTGACGGGTGACAACCTGTTGAAAGGGGCCGCCCTCAACACGGTCCAGTTGGCAGAGTTGCTGGTAGGGCGCCACATTCTTTAGCTTTCGGTTGCCGAGACCGGGTTGTGAACCCACACTCGTGGGGGTGGCAGCCGCGACGCTCGCCAGTCCATGGGCGGCTCGGCTCCGAATCTGCACAAGTAGGCACGGCAGCCGCGTCGTTCGAGACGCGTATGGGCCGTGTCCGTGAACATGCCGGTGACGAGGCCAATGACGAGGAACCGTCGCAGAGACCACGAGGCGCACGCGCTCGTAGGGGCATACGTGCTGGACGCGATGGACGCGTCCCAGCGTCTTGCCTTCGAGTCGCACCTCGAGGACTGCGATGTCTGCGCCACCGAGGCCAAAGAGCTGCAGGCCACAGCCGCGCTGCTGGGAGAGGCCGCCGCGGCCGTGCCGCCTCCAGAGCTGCGCCGCCGGGTGCTCAGCGAGATCGACGCGATCCGGCAGGATGCGCCTGTCGTGCCGCTGCGGCGGCCAGCGCCTGTTCGCCGCGCGTATCGCCAACCCGTGTTCGCCGCTGCCGCGGCGGTGCTCGCGTTCGCGGTCCTGACGCTGGGCGGCCTGTACACGCAGGCCAGGAGCCAGCTCGACCGTTATGAGGCGGTCCTGTCCGCCCCTGACCTCCTCATTGACGATCTTGCGGTGCGGATCGGCGGGTCGGCCCAGTTCAGATGGTCGGACCAACGCAATCTGGGGGTCCTCATCGGCGATGGCCTGCAGCCCGCGCCCCAGGGGCAGACGTACGCCCTGTGGCTGATCGACGGTGAGCGCCACGCCCGCTACGCCGGCTCGTTCACTCCCGATGGGCAGGGGCGCGTGGTGGCCGTGGTGTCGGGCGACATCAACACCGCTGAGACCCTCGGTGTGACCCCTGAGGACCCCGGCGCAGTCGCCAGCCCCACCGGCCCACTCGTGATGTCGACAACCCTGGGCTGACGCTGTTCGCAGCCTCGCACACCCTGCCCAGTCGGCCCTCACGGTTGATCAATCTTTGCTACTGTATGCGGACGGTTTTGGGCCTTTGTTACTAGTCATACACGGCCCTGAGCTGTGCCCAGCGCCAGTCCGCCCTCCAGGACGGTCCCCGAACGCGGGCGATGCACCGCACCCAGCCGCCATCGGGGAGGCGGCGCTCGCGGCCTTTCGCCACGGCGCGGAAGGAGCGCTCGTCTCTCTTGTAGCGAGGTGGAAATGATGCTCGGAAAGACACCACGGCGCCTGCTCCTGACCACGGCGGTTGCCGCTGGCCTGCTGCTCGGCAGCGCGATGGCCCAGGCCGCCAGCCCGATCGATGACAGCCCGGTCAAGCCGCAAGGCGGCATCGGCAACATCGACGTGGTCAACGACCTCGTGAGCGGCGTCATGGGCGGTCTCTTGGGAGAGCTGTCGCCGCCGACCCAGTAACACCCGGCCCCCGAGTCCAGCGAGGCGCGCCCCCACGCCGGGGCGCGCCTCGCTGGCGTTGTCGCCCAGCATGCGTACCCCCGGCGGCGGGACTCGACCCCACGCACGCCGTTCAGCGATCTGTCGGCATTCCCGCAGTGCGGGCAGCAGCCGCTCATCGCCGTCATCCAGCCATGCCTCGGCGGAACGACCGGGACGATCGTGCGCAAAAACTGGACATAAACTGGTAAAACGGTCGCCGCTCGCCGACGGCAGGCGAGGTTGTGAGTCCTGACCGCCGGATCCGGCGGTTACCACTCACAACCTCGGCCTCGGCCGTGTCCCCACTCCGCCACCGAGCCGCAGCGCAGGATCTGTCCCCAGCTCCCTCAACGGCGCACACCCAGGCCAACCCTGCCGACGGCCCTCCGGGCGCAACGCGAGCGCTGCCTTGAGTGCACAACGCGCAGTGGCGGCACCACCCAGGGGCGCATGCCAAGCGCCCATTTTCCAGTAGCCGTGGCTGAGGCTGCCCTCACCGGTCACCACGCGGATCGGTAGGTCGGCGCGGGCGTCGCCGAATGTGGACAGCCGTTGGCGATGAGTCCGGCACAGGCCTTTGGCGTTGCTGTCACGGTTGCAGCCGTCGACCGTGCACACCTCGGGTTGCCGGTCCCGTCCGAGCGGGATGTCGGGCTGGACGTCGCCGAGGCGAACCCAGCGCAGGCAGTGGCCGTGGCACCAGCCGCGTTCAGTGGCCGTGGCACCAGCCGCGTTCAGTGGCCAGCTCGTCGCAGCCCTCGACGGCGCACGGGCGGGGCGCGGGCCGCTAGATGCCTTGGAGGGGCGAGACCTGTTGCGCGGGAGTCAAGTCTGGTGGGGTCGGGTTGCACCGTGACCGTCCCTCCCGTCCATGGCTCGTCGGGGCGGGCGCGGGCCGCTCGGTCAGGGAGCGGTCGGCTCGGACGTCTCCGTGGATCTGCCAGCGCTTGTAGCTCACACCCGTCAACTCCGCACATCGCCATGTGTCCCCCGTATAACCGAACGTAAATTCGATAGTAGGGGAGGGGTGGGACAGAGTGTGGGATGTGGCGCGCGGGCCGGTGGCGGGTGGCGGACAGCGGGTGCGGCTGCGCTGCTGACCCCACGCGGGCCGGTGGCCGGTAGCCTGACGGCCAATGGACCCGAAGACGCGGAGGTTGACCGAGTTCAGCCATGGGGCGGGGTGAGCGTGCAAGCTCGCGCCTGGCGAGCTGGCGCAGGTGCTGCGCCGCTTGACCCCGGTGTCGCATCCTGACCTGCTGATCGGGACGGAGACCGGTGACGACGCCGCGGTCTGGCGTCTGGACGACGACCGCGCGCTGGTGGTGACGGTCGACTTCATCACGCCGCTGGTGGACGACGCGCGGACGTGGGGGCGGATCGCGGCGGCGAACGCGGTGAGCGATGTGTACGCGATGGGCGGCCGGCCGCTGGTGGCGCTGAACCTGGTGGGGTGGAACAGCGCGGAGCTGCCGATCGACCTGCTGGTCGAGGTGCTGGAGGGGGCGGGGGAGGCCGCGGAGGAGGGCGGGTGGGTCACGGTCGGCGGCCACACCGTCGACGATCCTGAGCCCAAGTTCGGTCTGGCGGTCGTCGGCGAGGTCCACCCCGACCGCATCCTGGCGAACACCGGCCTGCGTCCGGGCGACGCGCTGGTGCTCACGAAACCGCTGGGCATCGGCGTGATCTCCACCGCCACGAAGCGCGGCCAGGCGCCGGCGGAGACCGTCGAGGCCGCGGTCGTGTCGATGGTGCGGCTGAACGCCGAGGCCGCCGAGGCGGCGCTCGGCGCTGGGGCGACCGGCGCGACCGATGTCACCGGCTTCGGCCTGCTCGGCCACCTGCGGAAGATGGCCGAGGCCTCAGGCGTCGACGCGATCGTCCACCCTGAGACCGTGCCGCTGCTGCCCGGCGCGTGGGAGTTGGCGGCGGCCGGCCTGGTGCCCGGCGGCACCGGGCGCAATCTCGCGTGGGCGCGCGAGCGGTTGGACGTGGGGGAGACCGATGAGCTGCTGGTCACCCTGCTCGCCGATGCGCAGACCTCCGGCGGGCTGCTGTTCGGCGCGGCGCCTGACGCTGCCCGTGATGCTGTCGGGCGTCTGCGGGAGACCGGCCACGACGCGGCGGTCGTCGGCCGCGTCGTCGCTGGTGCCGGCCGCACCGTGCTCCTTCCCGAAAGGTGAGTAACCACGCTGAAACATATTGGACACGGGGGGGAAATTGCGTTCACGCATCGTTAGGGGCGAGCGTCTTGTCTACGGGCGCGCCGAACGATGGGGATGACTGGGAGGTCGGATGGATACCGGCGACACCGCTTGGATGCTCGCCTCCGCCGCTCTGGTGCTGTTCATGACACCGGGGCTCGCGCTGTTCTACGGCGGCATGGTCCGCGCCAAGCATGTGCTCGGCATGCTGATGCAGAACTTCTTCGCCATGGGCCTGGTCAGCGTGCTCTGGGCGGTGATCGGGTTCACGCTCGCCTTCGGCACTGACCTGGGCGGCGGCCTGCTCGGCGGCCTCGATCATCTGGGTCTGGCCGGGCTGACCGGTGAGGGCGCAACCGTGCC
>JBOGEA010000243.1:0-8926 GCA_050743205.1 Egibacteraceae bacterium
GCGCAATATATTGCGCGGATCCAGCACAAACTCAGCCGTGAGGGGCCCAGTCGCGGCTGCGGGCGACGGCCTGGCGCCAGCGGGCTTGTAGGGCGTCGCGGGTGGCGGCGTCCAGGCCAGGCTCGAAGCGGCGGTCCAGCCGCCAGACCTCGGCCAGCTCAGCCGTGGAGGACCACACGCCGGCGCCGAGGCCGGCGAGGAACGCGGCGCCCATCGCGGTCGTCTCGCGCACGACCGGGCGGAGGACGGGCACGCCGAGCAGGTCGGCCTGGAACTGGCAGAGCAGGTCCATCGCGACCGCGCCGCCGTCCACGCGTAGCTGGGCCAGCCGGATACCGGAGTCGGCCTCCATCGCCTCGACGACGTCCCGCGTCTGGAACGCCATCGCCTCAACCGCGGCGCGGGCGAGGTGCGCCCTGGTCGTGCCGCGTGTCAGCCCGATCAGGGCGCCGCGGGCGTACGGGTCCCAGTGGGGCGCGCCCAGCCCCGTGAACGCGGGAACGAGGTAGACGTCGCCGGTGCCGGCGACCTGCTCTGCCAGGGGACCGGTCTCGGCGGCGTCGCGGATGATGCCCAGGCCGTCGCGCAGCCACTGGATCGCCGCGCCCGTGACGAAGATCGAGCCCTCCAGCGCGTAGACGAGCCCGTCGCCCAGATCCCAGGCGACCGTGGTGAGCAGCCGCTCGCTCGCCGGGGCGTCCCTGCCGGTGTTGAGCAGCACGAAGCTGCCGGTGCCGTAGGTGTTCTTCGACTCCCCGACCCGCCAGCAGCCCTGGCCGAACAGCGCGGCCTGCTGGTCCCCGGCGCTGCCGGTGATCGGCACGCGGGCGCCGAAGAACCGCTGCGGGTCGGTGGCGCCGCGCGCGCCGGCGTTGGGCAGCACCTCGGGCAGGACCGCTTTCGGGACGCGGAGCAGGTCGCACAGCTCGTCGCTCCACCTGCCCTGGCGGATGTCGAACAGCATCGTCCGGGAAGCGTTGCTTGGGTCGGTGACGTGGCGCGAGCCGCCGGTCAGCCACGCGACCAGCCAGCTGTCGACCGTGCCGAAGGCGAGGCGCCCGGCCCGCGCGCCGGCGCGGGCGCCGTCGACGTGGTCGAGCAGCCAGGCCAGCTTCGTCCCTGAGAAATAGGCGTCGACGACGAGGCCGCTGCGACTGCGGATCAGCTCGGCGTGGCCGGCCTCGCGCAGCGCGTCGCAGGCGCCGGCGGTGCGCCGGTCCTGCCAGACGATCGCCCGGTGAACCGGACACAGCGTCGCGCGGTCCCACATGACGGCGGTCTCGCGCTGATTGGTGATTCCCATCGCGGCCAGGTCGCCGGCCTCGATGCCCGCGCGGGTCAGCGCCTGGCCGCAGGCGTCGAGCATCGCCTCGACGATCTCATCCGCGTCGTGCTCCACCCAGCCTGGGCGGGGGAAATGCTGCGGGAACTCCGCGTACCCACGGGCCTTGACGCCTCCCGCATCGTCGATCACCAGCGCTGTCACGCCGGTCGTCCCGGCATCGATCGCAAGCACACTCATGCCCAGACATCCTGCCAGACGCTTAGAGCGTGTTTGAGGACTGTCGTAAGGGGTCGCGCCTCGTCGGGTTCCGCTCTTCCGTCAAGAGTGGGTGGGTGGGGGAGGTTGGTGCGGTCGCGGTTCAGGCGGCCCTTGTGTTCGGGGACTCCCCCGGCCCCTGGCCGCCTGAACCGCGCGCCGCCCGCAAGTCAAGGCCGCGCTTTCTCAAACACGTACTTAGGGCCTGGGCACAAATAACTTGACGCTTTCATCCGGATTTGACCTGGTCAGCGAGTCACGCGACCGTAACTTCCGCCACGTTATTCATGCCCAGGTCCTTAGGATCTGCGGGGTGATCGATCTGCGCAGCGACACGGTGACACGGCCGACGGCGGCGATGCGCAGGGCGATGGCGGCGGCTGAGGTCGGCGACGACGTCTACGGTGAGGACCCGACGGTCCTGCGCCTGGAGGAGGCGTCCGCCGAGCGGCTGGGGCGTGAGGCCGCGCTGTTCTGCCCGTCAGGGGTGATGTGCAACCAGCTGTGGCTGCGGGTGCTCGCCAAGCCGGGGACCGAGGTGGTCGTCGAGGCCGACGCCCACTTGGTGAACTACGAGGGCGGGGCGGGAGCGCTGCTCGCGGGCGTGCAGTTCCGGACCGTGCATGGCCGCTACGGGCTGCTCGACCCCGCGGACGTCGCCGCCGCGATCCGGCCGGATGCCTTCCCGCTGACGCCGACGTCGCTGGTCTGCGTCGAGCAGACGCACAACCGGGGCGGCGGGACGTACTACGGGTTGGAGGACCTGCGGGCCATGCGTGCGGTGTGCGACGCGGCGGGCGTGGGGCTGTACATGGACGGGGCGCGGGTGTTCAACGCCGCAGTGGCCTCGGGCACCGCGCCCGCCGCGTATGGGGCGCTGGTCGACGGGCTGATGTTCTGCGTGTCAAAGGCATTGGGCGCCCCCGTGGGCTCGCTGATGGTCGGCGACGCCGACGCGATCGCGCGGGCCCGGCTGTGGCGGCACCGCTACGGCGGCGCGATGCGCCAGGCGGGCGTGATCGCCGCCGCCGGCCTGGTCGCGCTGGATGAGATGGTCGACCGCCTCGCCGAGGACCACGCCAACGCCCGCCTCCTCGCTGAGGCCGCCCTCGACGCCAAACCCGCCGCCGTCGACCTCAAGCGGGTGCAGACCAACATCGTCTGCCTGGAGGACGTCGACGCCCCCGCGCTGATCGCCGCGCTCAAGGCGCGCGGCGTCCTGGCCGGCGCGATGGACCGACGCACCGTCCGTCTGGTGACCCACCCCGACGTCTCCACCGCCGACTGCCGCCGCGCCGCCGCCGCGCTGCGACGGGTCCTGGCCGCCTGATCGCTTCAGTTGCGCGCCGTCTTGGTCGCGCCTGCCCGCCCGTCGCGTATCCGCCGGGCGAAGAGCGCCATCGTTCGATCGCGACAGCGACTGCGGCGGTGGTCGAGAAGAGCACGTCGGTCACCAGCAGCACAGCGTCGCTCGCGATCGATCCACCCCTTACGCTCATGTCAAGGGACCCGGGAGGCGTCGATGTAGCTGGAGGCCTGCAGGGTGAACAGCTCGGCGTAGCGGCCGTCGAGTGCCATGAGCTCCGTGTGAGTGCCCTGCTCGGTGAGGTGGCCGTCGGCCAGGACGAAGATGCGGTCGGCGGAGCGCACGGTGGAGAAGCGGTGGGAGATCAGCAGGACGGTGCGGCCGGCGAACAGGGTGCGGATGCGGTTGAACAGCTCGTGCTCGGCGCGGGCGTCCAAGGCGGCGGTGGGCTCATCGAAGATGACGAAGGGCGTGTCGCGGAAGAAGGCCCTGGCCAGCGCGACACGCTGCCACTGACCGACCGACAGGTCGGTGCCGCCCTGGAACTCTGGTCCAAGCATCGAGTCGTAAGAGCCTGGGTGCAAATAACGTTGCCATTTGGGGCGATCTCGCCCAAGAGGGTGCGCCCGTGTGGCGTGGGTGCTCTCCGGTGCGATGTGCGTGCTCAGGCGTATGCTCCCATGAACGCACACCGCTCTGCCGGAAGCTTGTTGTGTGGAGCATTGACGATGTATCGGTCGCGGATGCTCGACAGACGACTCCCGACCGGTCGACCAAGTCCGGAATGTATTGAGTTAGCGCGTGTGCGGGGTGCTTGACCTGGCCTGTCGGGTCTGTGAGTGTTGCGGCTGGTGTGTGGTGTTGTTGCAGGTGAGGTCGCCGGTCTGCGCCGGGAGCTGGTCGGGGCGCAGGCGCTGCTGACGCTGTTCCGCCAGCAGGCGCTGCTGTCAGCCCAGCGCATCACCGAACTGGAAGAAGACAACACCCGGTGCGCTCCAGGACAACACCCGGCTGCGCGACGGGCTGGAGGAGGCACGCCGGGCCGGTGAAACGGCAGGCCGCGCCGTTCTCCCGAGGTGAGAAGAAACCTGATCCGGCCACACCGGGCCGCAAACCCGGCGAGAGCTACGGGCAGAAGGCCAGACGGCTGCCACCCGAACCGGAGCAGGTCAACGAGGAGATCAAGGTGCCGCTGCCCGATCACTGCCCGGACCGCGGCAGCGACGTCGTGCTCGACGAGGTCGTGGAGCAGTTCCAAGAAGAAGTCGTCCCCGCCCACACCCGCATCCGCCGCTACGACATCGCGCCTGGCCACTGCACCGGCTGCCGCCGCCGAGTCCGCGGCCGCCATCCCGACCAGACCTCTGACGCGACCGGCGCCGCGGGCGTGATGCTGGGCCCGCTGGCGCACGCGCAGCCCCGCCTGGCTGCGCGTCGGGCTGGGCGTGTCGATGGGCAAAGCCGCCAAGATCCTCGGGCAACCTGTGCGGGCTGTCGGTCACCCCCGGCGGGTGCGCGCTCGGCGCTGCACAAGACCGCCGGGGACGCCGAGAGCACCTATCAAGCGCTGCTGGAGGCGCTGCGCGACTCCGACGCGGTGGCGGCGGATGAGACCGGCTGGCGCATCGACGCCGAACGGGTGTGGCTGTGGACCTTCGTCGGGGACCTGGTCACGGTCTATGACATCGCGGCCGGACGAGGGTTCGACCAGGCCGCGGCGATCCTCGGGGAGGACTTCGACGGGGTGTCAGGCGCGACGGCTGGGCGCCCTACCGCAAATTCACCAAGGCCACCCACCAAACGTGCCTAGCGCACCTGCTCCGACGCTGCCATGAGATGATCGCCAACACCAGCGCCAACACCGCCAACACCAGCGCCCCCGCTGACGCCGCTGACGCCGCTGACGCTGACGCTGACGCCGATGACGGGCGGGCCGAGGTCCCTGCCGAGCTGCGACGCATCCTGCTCGACGCGCTCGCCGTGCGCGACCAGGGCATGAAAGACGAGGCGCTGGCCAAGGCCGTCGCGGCGCTGGAGGCCCGTGTGCAGACCTTCTGCGCGCGCACACCTGCCTATGACCCCGACCGCCGCCTGGCCAAGCACATCACAGCGAGAAGGACCATCTGTTCACGTTCTTGACCACCCCGGGGGTGCAGGCCACCAACTGGGAGGTGCGAGCAGGCGCTGCGCCGGGCTGATCGTGGCCCGCGAACAGTGGGGCGGCAACAAGACCCGCCAGGGCGCGGACACCGCCGCGGTGCTGGCCAGCGTGCCGCCCACTGCGGCCCAGCAGGGCCCGGGACTTGACCTGCCTGCGTTGACGGCTGGGCTATCACCGCGGAAATACGCGCGCAAGCGCGCATCCACATGCTTCACCGCCCGCCATGACACGGACTTCCGCTCGGGACATGAGGTTGGTGGCATGGGGGTTCACACCGATTGGGTGCTGGAGCCCGATGGCGTTCCCGTCCTCGTAACGTGGTTCGATGTGGCGCGGACCGTTGGCAGTGCTCTTCAGTTTGGGACGGCGGCAGTGAGTGGGAGGACGCTGCGACGTCACTTCAGGAGAGCCGCACCCAACTCAATACGTCGGAACAGGAGTTGGCGTGGGAAAAGGTGACGGGTCGGGAGCTGGCAACGGAGGAGGCGGCTCCCCGTCGGAGTCTGGCGGCTCGGAAGTCGGGACAGGGGTTGGCGACGGGACAGGAGTTGGCGATGGAGAAGGCGGCTGGTCGGAGTCTGGCGGCTCGGAAGTCGGAACAGGGGTTGGCGACGGGACAGGAGTTGAAGGCTGTACGCAGGGATCTAACGTGTCGCCATGGTCGAGGTGTGCCCGGACCGCCTGAGGTGGAACATGAAGGGTCTTCTCGGACTTGTGGCATATGGTTGTCTTGACTGGTGCTGCCTGGGCTAATGTCATAGTTATCATTGCCCAAAGAGTGGCCGCCATGACGATTGGGACAAGGATTGTTGCCAAATGTCGTGACCCGCTACGGCGCATGCTGATCTCCTCAGATGTGGGAGCTGCTGGCAAAACAGCGTAAGCTGTTTGACGTTTTCCCTTTCAGGCGAAGCCGATAAAGGTCAAGAACCGTATCGGGAGAGCCCACGACCTGCTCAGGTCATTGTCCATATAACACTCAATGGCAACCCGGACCCGCCTCGTCCGCTCAGGGACCGACTATATGGAGGGTAGATGAGATCGTCTGAGACACGCAAGCGTTGCGCTAGATGTGGCGTGATTATAGCCTTGATCTGTATCACAAGCTCAGATGCGAAAACAAGCCGGATCCGGCACGTGTCCCGGCAGCCGCCGGCCAAACGGGGGTTCGGCAATGGCTCAGACGTCACGACGCAAGCGCGAGCGTCGCAGCATGGCGAATAACGGCCTGCATGCCTCGCTGAGTTGATCGCGGATGCGAGGCGTCAGCCTCGACGTGACGCACAAGCGATCGGCCAGCTACACCGCGACCGGCAGCAAGACTATGAGCGCACCGCGGCTGTCCTGGCTCGCCCGGCCAGCACGTTATAGGGTTCCGCGAGGGCCGGCAGGTGATCTCGATCAGCAGCCGCCCGCAAGACCCCTAGCAGCTAATCGAGCGCTTCACGGTAGCGTGCCTCACCTTGGATGCGTTGGCGGTCGACCAGATCGTGCTGCTGTCCGACGACGAGACCGGCGCTGCCCTCCTGGCCCGCAGATCTGACCCGGGACGTGGACTGTTTCATGCTGGTGTGCGCCGCCAGACGCGACCTGGGCTAGCTAGCCCACCGTCCTGCTGACCAGTTACCAGCTGGACCGGCCCACCCGAACCATCACTTGGGCTGATCACTGGGGCTGCTCGCCTCTCAGACACAGGGGCTGTGGGCCGAGGGCCTGGTGCCGCTGTGCTTTACCCGCACCGGAGAGGGCATCGACGGTCGCGATCTCTGCTTTTAGCTCGGCGATCTCGCTGAGGGCGTCATCCCGGCGCCGCTCCAGCTCTGCTCGCACGGTTTCAGCGAACCCTATGACGCGTACACGCGCGGCTCGCAGCCAGCGCACCAGTTGGCAGAGCGGGGCTCTTATCGTTACGACTCCGGTCACTGCTGCCGCCAGTGTGGCGGTGATCCGCGACAAGCCCCCTCTGTGTCAAGCGCCGCCGACGCAACCACGATCGCCAACAAAACCACGATGATGACCGCGATCCGTGCCAGTGAGCGCCGGTGTGACCGTACGTCGTGCCACAGCTCGCTGCCGAGTGCCCGCAGCGAGTCCAACCTGGCCATGCGCTCCGCAACCGAGGGGGCGGTCGCCAACTTGCGCAGCTTGCGGTCGAGACGCTGCCTCTTTTCCTCGGCCTCGGTGAGGCGGTCACAGAGGGTAATCTGGTCCGCGCGTGCTGGGTCCGGCTCGTGTGTGTCGCTGGCGCGATCGTCTCCGCTGGCTGAGGCCAGTTTGTCGAACAGGTGCTCGACGAGCCCTGACCACACGTGATCGCCGCTGTAGTGCCAGGCGTTGAACTGGACTTGGGCGACAGTGGCTACGAACGCGCTTGGCCGAGGTTGTTGGCTGACAGCTTGGCCAGCTCGTCCACCTGCTGCTCCATTTGGCGCATGAAGCTCGACTTGCCCGAGCCCATTCGCCCAGCAGCCCGATCGCCAGTGGAGCCTGGGTGCTCGACGCGGCCACGAGCGCAGCCAGCGTCTCCACCTCGGCGGCGATGCCCAGCAAGAGGCCTTGGAGGGGCGAGACCTGTTGCGCGTGAGTCAAGTCTGGTGGCGTCGAGTTGCACGCGTCGCGGGTCACGTCGGGCTGGATCTGTGCTGGATAGGCGACGTATACGTCGCCTATCCAGCACACAACCTCGGTCAACTCCGTGCGCGACCGTCCCTCCCGTCCATGGCTCGTCGGGCCGGGGCGCAGTCCCGCTAGTCCTTGATGCTGGGTTCGTCGCTGCGCAGCGCCGAAAGTGGGTTGACCGGCCCGACGCCCCCCAGGTCGGCGCCCCGTCGCTGGCGACCGCGCGCCCGATCCCACACACGGATCGTGCCGTCGCCAGCGACGGTGATGATCTGCTCGCCGTCAGGGGTGACCGTCGTCACCGCCCGGATCGGCCCGCTGTGGCCGGTGAGGGTGGAGCGGTGCTGGTCGCGCCGGTTCCAGATGCGCACGTCGCTGCCGGCGGTGACGATCTCCTCGCCGTCGGGGTCACCGCTACCGCCAAGATCAGCCCGAAGTGGCCGATGGGGGTGCGGAGGTGCTGGCCGTTGCGTCGGTTCCAGATGCGTGCGGTGCCGTCGTCGCCGGCGGTGATGATCTGCTCGCCGTCAGGAGTCATGGCTTACCGCCCAGATCGGCCCGAAGTGGCCGGTGGGGGTGCGGAGGTGCTGGCCGCTGCGCCGATCCCAGATGCTCGCGGTGCCGTCGGTGCCGGCGGTGATGATCTCAGTGCCGTCGGGGGTGACCGCCACCGCCACGATCGGGCTGGGGTGCCCGCCAAAGGGGATGTCGGCCAACGTACTGGCCATCTTCTCTGCCATCCTCGTTGGCGAGTTGGCTGTGACCGCCAGCTATTAGCCGAGAACCACATGGCATTTACGCGCTTACGGGCGCCCACTGGCGAGGGTCCGCCGGCACGACCTGCGGCACCCGTCGGCGCGGACACAGACGCTGACAGGGATGCGCGGCTGGTCCGCTTGGCGGGAGCGGCCTGGAGTTTCGCACCGGGCAGCCCGTTCAGAGGGCTCAGCGTGAGCGTCCCGGCCGCTGTGATCGTGAGGAAGGCTGCACGGGAGCCGTCGACCCCGGGACAGCCGGCACACCTACGCGTCTCGACAGCGGCCATGTGGGCGGTCACCGAATCCCCAGTGTGAAGGCGGTTAGGGCTTGGGAGGAAATAACGTTATGGTTTGTCCGGACTTGGTCGACCGGTCGGGAGTCGTCTGTCGAGCATCCGCGACCGATACATCGTCAATGCTCCACACAACAAGCTTCCGGCAGAGCGGTGTGCGTTCACGGGAGCATACGCCTGAGCACGCACATCGCACCGGAGAGCACCCACGCCACACGGGCGCACGGTGGGTGCGGGTTCCCCCAACTC
>JBOGEA010000244.1:0-8893 GCA_050743205.1 Egibacteraceae bacterium
ACGTCATCAGTCAGCGGCGATCATTCCGGCAGATACCGCCGGAACGGATGCGGGCTGAGGATTACTTCTCCGCGGACCCGCGTACCCCAGACAAGACGTACGCCTGGCAGGCAGCGGTCTTGGAAGGCTACGAGTTCGACCGGAGCCGGTTCCGGGTGCCTGGGAGCACGTTCCGCACCACTGACATGTCCCATTGGCTCGCGCTCGACGTGACGAACGACGCGCTGACAGACGCCGGGTTCCCCAACGGCGAGGGTCTGCCCAAGGAATCGACCGGTGTCATCGTCGGCAACACGCTGACCGGCGACTTCACCCGAGCCCTCGACCTGCGGTTCCGATGGCCCTACGTCCGGCGGGTCGCTCGCGCGGAGCTGGAGGCGGGGGGTATCGCCTCCGCACAGGTCTCCGAGCTGCTCGGCCTGATGGAGCGGTCGTTCAAGGCGCCGTTCCCGCCCGTGGACGAAGACACGCTCGCCGGCGGGCTGGCCAACACCATCGCCGGTCGCATCTGCAACTTCTTCGACCTGCAGGGCGGCGGCTACATCGTGGACGGCGCCTGCTCGTCGTCGCTGCTGGCCCTCGCGACCGCGTGCGGTCTGCTCGTGGCTGGCGACGTCGATGTCGCCGTGGCCGGAGGCGTCGACCTCAGCATCGATCCCTTCGAGGTCGTGGGCTTCGCCAAGGCCGGAGCGCTGGCTCATGGGACCATGCGCGTGTACGACCGGCGCGGCTCGGGCTTCTGGCCAGGTGAAGGCTGCGGCATGGTGGTGCTGATGCGGGCCGAGGACGCCGCGGCCCAGCACAAGGACCCCTATGCCGTGATCCGGGGGTGGGGTATATCGTCGGATGGCGCCGGGGGCATGACGAGGCCCAAGGTGGACGGCCAGAAGCTGGCCCTGCGGCGGGCCCATCGGCGCGCTGGGGTGGACATCGACTCCGTGCGCTACATCGAGGGTCACGGGACCGGGACGCAGGTCGGCGACGCCGTCGAGCTGCAGGCGCTGTCGGAGTTCCGGCGGGAGGCGGGAGCGACGGTGCCCGCCGCCGTCGGGTCGATCAAGGCGAACATCGGCCACACCAAAGCAGCCGCTGGGGTCGCTGGGATGATCAAGGCGGTGATGGCGGTCCGTACGGGGATCGTGCCGCCCAACACGGCATGCGAGCAGCCGCACCCCCTCATCGAAGACGGCGGTGGGGTGCTCGCTGTCCTTCCCGAGGCCCGTGGGTGGCCGGGCGACAAGCTGCCCGCTGCCGCGGTGTCGGGGGCGGGCTTCGGCGGGATCAACACCCATCTGATCCTTGAGCAGGCAAGCGCCACCCATGCGAGCGGTGTGACCGCGGGACGGGCACGAGCCCTTCTCGCGACCCCGCAGGACGCTGAGGTGTTCCTGCTCGCCGCGCCGGCGCGCGGCGACCTCGTCGCGATGGCCCGCCACGTCGGGGAGAGGGCCGCCGGCGTCTCGTTGGGTGACTTGCGGGACCTCGCGGCGGCCCTTGCGGGGCAGCGCTCCGCGAGCGCGTGGCGGCTCGGGGTCGTGGCCTCGACACCACGGGAGCTCGTGGAGCGGCTCGATGAGGCGGCCAAGCTCCTCGACGATGGGGGCGAGGCGCACCTCGACGCCGATCGAGGCGTCTTCGTCGGTCACGGAGAAGCCCGAGCGAACATCGGGTTCCTCTTCCCCGGCCAGGGCTCTCCCGCCTCGCGAGACGGCGGCGCCTGGCATCGTCGCTTCGCCGCGGTCGCCCAGCTCTACCAGCACGCGAACCTTCCGGGCGGCGACGCCGTCGCCACGCAGGTCGCGCAGCCCGTGATCGCCACGGCGTCAGCCGCTGGCCTGGCGGTGCTCGACGCGCTCGGCATCGAGGCGCGCGTCGCGGTCGGCCACAGCCTGGGGGAGCTCTGCGCGTACCACTGGGCCGGCGCGTTCGGTGCCTCCGAGCTTGTCGAGCTCGCCAAGGCGCGCGGGCAGGCCATGGCGTCCGGCTCCGACTCGGCAGCAGGGGCTATGGCCAGCGTTTTCGCCGACTTCGTCACCACCCTGGAGCTCCTCAACGGGACCGGCGCCGTCGTCGCCGGCGTCAACGCCAGCCGGCAAGTGGTGATCTCCGGGGCAGCGGACGCCGTCACCTCGGTGCTGCGCAAAGCCGACGAGGCAGGCATCCGGACGGTACGATTGCCGGTCTCGCACGCGTTCCATTCCCCGTTGATGGCAGGCGCCGCGGCGCTGCTCGATGACCACCTGGACCACCTGCGCTTGGCGCCCCTTGCCAAAACGATCGTGTCCACCGTGACGGGCGAGGTGCTGACCGGTGACGCCGATCTCCGGGAGCTGCTCTTGAGCCAGCTCACCACGCTGGTCCGGTTCGCGGACGCGGCAGCGGTCGCCGCCAAGGAGGCCGATGTCTTCTTCGAGGTCGGCCCAGGCAACGTGCTCAGTGGGCTGGTGTCAGAGCTTGCTCCCGTGATCCCGCTGGACGTCGGCGGGCAGTCGCTTCGAGGACTGCTGTGCGGCGTCGCCGCGGCTCATGCCCTCGGTGTCCCGGTCCGTACGACCACGCTCTTCGAGGACCGGGTCATCAAGCGGTTCGACCTCGATCGTCCCCGGCGCTTCCTCACCAGCCCGTGCGAGCTGGTGCCAGCTGACGGGGGAGAGGACCTGACCGGGCCCAAGGAGGCAGCGTCCAGTGACCCCGCGACCGAAGCTCCGGCAGCGGGTGAGGTGACACTGGAGCGCATCATGGAGTTGGTCCGGGCGCTGGTGGCCCAGCGGGCGGAGCTGCACGAGTCGGCCGTAGGAGACGACGACCGGCTTCTGGGCGACCTCCACCTCAGCTCCGTCACCGTAGGTCAGATCGCGCAGGAGGCGATGCGGCAACTGAGCCTGCCAGCGGCGGCGGCGCCGACGAGCTTTGCCGGCGCGACCGTCCGTGAGCTGGCACGAGCCCTCGAAGAGCTCGCCACGACGCAGGGCGCCCGCACGAGCCCCGCGCGCGAGTTCGACGGGGTTGGCCCCTGGGTCCGGCCGTTCACGGTCGCGCTCGAACCGCAATCCCTCCAGCATGCGGGCCCTCAGGCCGGCGCCGGCGAGTGGGTTGTCCTCTCGCCACCGGGCCATCCGCTCGCCGGCGTCCTGGAAGAGCGCCTGAAGGGAGGGCCGGGGACACGAGGCTTCGCCGTCTGCCTGTCCCCGCGGCGAGACGCGGCGGACCTTCGTCTCCTGCTGCGCTGCGCCAACCGTGCGTTGGCCAGCGATGACACGACGCACGTCCTCGTCGTCCAGCACGGCGGCGGCGGGTCGGCCTTCGCGCGCACCCTGTTCCTCGAAGCTGAGCACATCAACGTCTGTGTCGTTGACGTCGGCTACGACCAAGCCGCTGGCGCCGCCGACACCATCGTGGCCGAGGTGGCCGCGGCCGACGGGTTCGTCGAGGCGCACTACAGCGCTGACGGCCACCGGCGGTCACCGGTCCTGCGCCCCCTCGCGGCGGCCCCGGTGGGCTCGGCGCCTGACGTGCTGTCCGGGCTGGGCCCAGCCGATGTGCTGCTGGTGACCGGCGGAGGCAAGGGGATCGCCGCGGAGTGCGCGCTCGCGCTCGGGCAGGCCACGGGAGTCCGCCTCGCCCTCGTCGGGCGCTCGCGCAGTGGCGACGACCCTGAGCTCGACGCCAACCTCGCGCGCATGCGCGCCGCCGGGGTGCAGGTGGCCTACGCCTCCGGGGACCTCACGGACCCCAGCCGAACCGAAGCCGCGATCGCTGCGCTGCAGCAGGCGCTCGGCCCGATCACCGCGGTCCTCCACGGCGCCGGCATGAACATCCCGTGCCTGATCCGTGAGTTGGACGAGGAGCGGGTCCTGGCGACCCTGAAGCCGAAGGTCCACGGCCTGCAGCACGTGCTCGCGGCGCTCGACTCCCGCGCGCCGGCGGGCCTTCGGCTGCTCATCGCCTTCGGCTCCCTCATCGCCCGGGCGGGCATGCGGGGGGAGGGCGACTACGGCCTGGCGAACGAGTGGATGGCGCTCGAAGTCGAGCGGTTCGCCGGCGCCCACCCCGGCTGCCGCTGCCTCACGCTGGAGTGGTCGGCGTGGTCGGGTGTCGGAATCGTCGAGCGGCTGGGCCGTGTCGAGGCGTTGACCCGCGAGGGGATCGACTGCATGCCCGTCGACTTGGCCGTCGACGCGATGATGCGGCTGCTCGCCCGCAGTGACGTGAACGGCTCCATTGTCCTGACCGGGAGGGTCCGTCAAGGCCCGACCGTGACGTTCCCCCACTCGGACCTTGAGCTGCTCCGGTTCTTGGAACAGCCGCGGGTGCAGTACCCAGGGATCGAGCTGGTCGTCGACACCACGGTGCGCGCCGACAAAGACCTCTACCTGCAGGACCATGTCATGGACGGCAACGCGATTTTCCCCGCCGTCTTCGCGCTGGAGGCGATGTCGCAGGCGGCAACTGCTGTCCGAGCCGACGGCCTGCCCCTCACTCATTTCGAGCGTGTCGAGTTCCTCCACCCGGTGGTCGCGCCTGAGGCGGAGGACTGCGTCATCAGAACCGCAAGCCTTGCCGTCAACGGCTGTATCGATGTGGTCCTGCGCAGCGGCACCACAAATTTCCTCACCGACCACATGCGCGCCAGCTGTGCCTTCGACGGGACGGCTGGATCGCCTCCGCCATCGATGGACAGGGCCCGAGCCGCTGGGGCAGCAGCATCGATCGACGTGCGGGAGGACCTCTACCACCGCCTGCTGTTCCAGTCCGGTCGGTTCCAGCGCATCCGGCGGTACCGCAGCGCCTCGGCGACCTTCTGCCTCGCCGAGGTCGAGGTGAAGCAGCAGGCATGGTTCAGCGCCTTCTTGCCAGGACAGTTGCTGCTCGGTGACCCGGGCGTCCACGACGCCGCCCTTCACTGCATTCAGGTGGCTGCCCCGCACCTCCCCCTCCTTCCGGTGAGCGTTGCCCGCCTCGACCGGTTCAAGTCGCCCAGCGGCGACCTCGCCCTCGTGATCTGTGAGGAGCGGGCGCGGGCTGCGACCGAGTTCGTCTGGGACATCGACATCTGCACGCCAGACGGCGAGCTGTGCGAACGGTGGTCACAGGTGCGTTATCGCCTGGCGGCCACGCCGAGATCGACGGGAGAGATCCCCAATTCCCTGCTCGGGGTGATGCTGGAGCGCCGGCTTCAGGACATCCTCTCCCGGCTGGACCTTCGTGCGGCATTGGAGTTCGGCCGTGACGGTGCCGAGCGCCGCGACCGCAGCGACGGCGCGCTTCGCCGCCTGCTCGGTGAGGACGCTGTGGTGACCCGTCGCGTTGACGGTCGTCCGGAAGTGGCCCACGGCCGCGCATCGACGGCCCATGCGGCGGACGCCACCCTCGCCGTCGTCATCACCGATGGCGTCACGGCATGCGATCTGGAGCTGGTCGACCGCTGCACTGACGAGGAGTGGCGAGACGTCCTCGGCCCGATGCGCTGGGAGCTGGCCGAGGCGGTCGCTCGGGCGGCCGGCTTCGGCGGGAAGGATGCCGGGGCGCTGGTATGGGCCGCGGGCGAGTGCATCGTGAAGGCTGGCCTGTCCCCTGCCACCGCGCTTTCGATCCGATCGACTGAGGCAGATGGGTGGATCTCGCTCGTGGCCGGCGACCATGTGATCACGAGCACGGTGCTGCGCGGCGGGCCTGCCCGGGCCGACCTCGCCGTCGGCGTTCTCGTAGACCGGAGCTGAACATGAAAAGCTTTGAGTACCGCCACGTCGTGAGCTTCGAGGACACGAATTTCGTCGGCAACGTCTACTTTTCAAAATATCTCAGCTGGCAGGGCCGCTGTCGCGAGCTGTTCCTTCAGCAGTACGCGCCCGGGATGCTCGACGAGCTGAACAACGGGCTGGCAATGGTCACCCTGCGCTGCTCGTGCGAGTACCTCGACCAGCTTCACCCCTTTGACAAGGTCGCCGTGCTCATGATGATGAAGCACGTGCAGCAGAACCGGATTGCTATGGAGTTTGAGTATTGGCGAGTGGCGCCAGGCGAGCGGATGCTCGTCGCGCGGGGAGATCACGAGACCGCCTGCATGCGGCGAGACGGTGAGACGCTGCGTCCGTGCGCCATTCCCCCACCACTTCGTGATGCCTTGAAGTCCGTGCTTGGCAGGGTTCCAGGTCGAGGCAGTGCGGCCTACCGGCCCGTCCTCGCCCCGTCGACAGGAGCAGAAGAGGTCAGATTCCCGCAGGACCGGTCAGATGCAATGGTGAGCACATATGGAGGGCATCATGAGTGAGGCTGGAAGCTTTGATGTTGCCGTGATTGGAGGAGGCATCGGGGGTACGCTCCTGGCCACAATCCTTGCGAGAAACGGTGTTCGCGTGCTCGTGGTCGAGGGCGGATCGCATCCGCGCTTCACCATCGGTGAATCGACGACCCCTGAGACGACCGTCGGCATACGTGTTCTGGCTTATCGGTACGGCGTGCCTGAGCTGAAACATCTGAGCAACTACGCCGGCGTCAGGAAGCACCTCCCGGCGACGAGCGGAGTGAAGCGTAACTTCAGCTTCGTGCACCACCGGCAGGGAGAGCCCCTCCAGCCAAAGAAGTGCAATCAGTACCTCACTTTCTCGCCTCCCTTCGGCCCTGATATGCACTATTTCCGCCAAGATGTGGACGCGTACCTGTTCTCCCTCGCCCTCTCCTACGGTGCCGTCGGTCACACCGACACGCAGATCGCCGATGTGCGGTTCGACCAAGACGGCGTCTGGCTCGACACCAAGGGGAAAGGCTCGTTCCACGCACAGTACGTGGTTGACGCCGGAGGACCCAGAGCCATCATTCCTCAGGTGTTGGGACTGCGTCAGGAGCCGTGCCCGCTGGAGACACAAACACGCACAATGTTCACTCATATGGTGCGGGTCACGCCGTACGAGAGGGTTGGGCCAGCGTACAGAGAGCACGGGCTGCCCTCGCCATTGTCTCAAGGAACGTTACACCACATCTTCAAAGGGGGATGGCTGTGGGTCATCCCATTCAATAATCATCCGCTGTCGAGTAACCAACTCTGCAGTGTCGGGCTCACGCTCAATCTGGCGGAGTTCCCCGAGCAGGACCTCTCGCCGGAGGAGGAGTTCTGGAGCATCGTCAACCGCTTCCCCGGTATCGCCGCGCAGCTTAAGGATGCCAAGCCCGTGCGGGGCTGGGTACGCTCGAAGCGTATCCAATTCTCTTCGAGTCAAGTCATCGGTGATCGCTACTGCTTAATGCCTCACGCGGCCAACTTCGTGGACCCGCTCTTCTCCGCTGGCCTGGCGATCACCGTCATGGCGGTGAACGCCTTGGCTCACCGGCTGATCGCGGCGACGCGCGAGAATGACTATGCGACCGAGCGCTTTGAGTACGTCAATACGTGGGTCGGGCGTATGGTGTCGTATAACGATCAGCTCGTGAAGTGCTCGTATATCGCCTTTGAGCATTTTGAGCTCTGGAACGCTTGGTACCGGGTGTGGATGCTCGGGACGCTGTATGGCACCACCCCGCTGATCGAGACGGCCCTGCTCTTCGAGCACAGGGGCGATCCGTCGGACTTTGAGCGACTGGAGCGTCATCCACTCCGCGGACTTCAAGCGGTCGACCACCCCGTGTACTGGAGGCTGTTCACCAGTGCTGTGGCGCAGATGAACGCAGTACGGGACCAGTCGGTCTCGCCTGCCCAAGCTGCTGAGAACATCTACAGGCTGATAGCCGACAGTAAGCTCTCTCCCAGTACCTGGAAGATCACGGACTCCGACGAGCGCTGCCCGGCCGGCACGTTCACGATTCCGCGCATGCTTCGGCTCCTGTTCTGGGGCGTACTCCGTTCTCCCGATTACATCCGCAATCATTACTTCTATTCTTGGCCGACCCAAGTTAAGTCCTTTGCGGCTGATTTCTTCGGGAGCGAGCGGGAAGAGATCCACCATGGCGCGACTGGCGCCTGGGGGTTCTTCCGAGACGCGTTCGTGGGTCCGAACCGGGATTGGGCGCGGTGGGCGGTTCCCAGCATCGACGGCCGTCTGCGCACCACCGGCTACCCGGTCGAGTCTGCGCAGGAGCGGCAGGAAGTTGCGGAAAAGGGGGAGACGAAGGCACCCGCGTAGCGGTTGGGCGTGAGTCCGCCGGGGCCACACGTCGCGCGTGCCGGATTCGCCCACGTGGACACGGTGCCCAAGGGCACAAGTGGCAAGAGATGGGAGTGGGGTAATGGAAGCTGAACATTTCGTCCATCAAGCGGACTCCGCGCATCATCGCGGCACAGTGTTGACTTCGACACCACGCGCCACGCGAGCCGTGAGGGATGCGCCCGAGGACGTGGCGGAACCCACTCGGTTCCGCCACGTCCTCGGCCACTTCTGCACAGGTGTCGCCGTCGTCACCGCATTCCAGGGTGATCGGCCGATCGGGTTCACCGTTCAATCGTTCACCTCAGTCTCGCTCACCCCGCCGCTCATCTCGATCTGCCTGGCGACGTCATCGTCGAGTTGGCCTTGCATGAGGGCTTCAGGCGCCTTCTGCGTGAACATCCTTCGGGACGATCAGGAGGGCGTGTCCCGCGCGTTCGCGACCAAGAACGGGGAAAGGTTCGAGGGGATCGGCTGGCAGCGTACCCCGAAGACCGGCTCCCCACTGCTCGACGACGTGCTCGCCTGGGTCGACTGCCGGGTCGCGGGCGAGCACAACGCGGGAGACCACGTGATCGCCTTGGGCCTGGTCGTGGGTCTCGGCACGAGGCAGCAGGGATGGCCGCTGCTGTTCTACCGGGGCGGCTACAAGCGGTTCGAGTAGCTTGGCACAGAGGGCCTGAGAGCGTGTTTGAGAACTGTCGTAAGGGGTCGCGCCTCGTCGGGTTCCGCTCAGCGATCGAAGCCTTTTAGGT
>JBOGEA010000245.1:0-8876 GCA_050743205.1 Egibacteraceae bacterium
AAGACGATCTGGTACGGGCTTTGCCTGGACATCGCGGCTCCCACTGTCCCACGGGTGATCGGGACGGCGCTTCGGACGCGCCAAGCCGCATTAAACACAAGCCTGTACTTACATCAAAGGACTTCCGTCAGGGACCACTAAGTGCTCCCGCGCCAATGTGTCACTGCAGTGCGACAGTGTTTCACCATTTTTTCAACGGTTGATTTATGGCTCGAATCACGTGGTTTGAGGGGTAATGGGCCGTCGATGCCGCCGTGGGGCGCTACCAGATCGTCTTGATGTCACCGTTTTGCTTGGCGAACTCCTGGATACGCTCGTCCTTCGTCATCAGCGGCACGGAGAGGTCACGCGCGGTCGCGTACAGAAACCGGTCGGCAGGGTCGCCATGAAAGCCCCTCTGCCCCAGCAGCGCCGCGCTGACGGCCGTCTGTGGACTCGGGGGAGCCGGCATGATCCGCTCCTCGTTGAACAGGTCACGGATCCACGTGTAAATCTCGCGGTCGAGCTTGATCCGCCCCTTTTCCAACAGTGTTGCGATCTCCCAGCACGAGACAGGGCTGATCAGAATCGCATCGGCCCTGGCGAGTTCACGTTCCACACGTCGAGACAGGCGGTCGCCGCCGGCTTGCCACCACAGGACGACGTGGGTATCCAGCAGGATCATGCCGCAGGGGTGCCCTCGGCTTCGCCTTCAGCCTCCCAGCGCGCTCCCGTGGAGAAGTATGCGTGGTCGTCGTCGGCGAGGAGCTGCACACTGCCCATAGTCGGCAACACGGTGGGCTGGTCGAGGGGCACGAGTCGAGCGACGGGTCTGCCATGCTTGGTGACGACGATCGGGACCTTGGTCCTTTCCACCTGATCGAGCAGCGCCAAACAATGCTCCTTGAACCTGCTCGCCATGATCACCTGCTCTTCCATCATCCCTCCCTACGACCTCCGTACACCGTACCTGCGATTCTGACCTATGACCATGGTCAGCATCCACTCAGCGCGTGCCGTCGATGGCGGTCAGGAGGGGGGCGGAGATCGTTCTGGTGTCGAGGGTCTTCAGGAAGCCGTCGGCTTGGATCTCAGCGATCGCGTAGGTGGCCGAGCTGGGCTCGCCGAGGTCGGTGAAGTCCAGCGGCCCAGAGGCGCCGTCGTAGTCAATGTCGGTACCCTCTTGGACAAGCACCAGGCAGTCGGCGTAGCTCGCGCACTTCTCGCCGTCCCTCGTGACGCCGTTGATCTGCGCGGCGACGGCGGCGGGGGCGTCCGTGTCGGCGACGGCCGCCGCGAGCGCGGTGATGATCACCACGTCGTAGGCCGCCGCGCCCCAGACGAAATCCTGCAGCCCAGGGCTGGAGTCCCTCAGCCGCGCCAGGAATGCGGGGTTCCCCAGATACGGCGTGGTGCCCCTTATGCCGGTGAGGATGGCTGGGTCCGCGGGGCTGACCTGCCGTGCCAAGGTGTTGTCCATATTCCCGTCTGCGCCGTACACCCGCTTCTGCCGCGGGCCGAGATCCTGCCGATCATGGTTCGAAGGATCCCCGCGCTCTCCCTGAAGCCGATCACCACGATCGCGTCGGGGTCGGCGGCCTTGATGCGCTGGACATCGCGCTCGAAGTCGGGCGTGTCCGGGTCGTAGCTGAAGGAGCCGACGACCTCTCCTCCCCGGTCCTCGATCGCTTGTGCGGTCGTCTCCCGCAGGCCGTTGCCGTAGGCGTCATTGCGCGACATCACGACCACCGTCGAATTGCCGTCAGCAATGACGAGTTCGGCGAGCATGAGGCCCTGGAACACGTCTGATGCCGCGGCGCGGACGTAGAGCCCGTGGTCGGCGTAGTCGGTGAACACCGGCGAGGAGTTGGAGGGCGAGAACATGAGCACGCCTGCACACGTGATCGCATCGATGACCGTGAGGGCAGCCGCCGACGCCGACGGTCCGATGATCACGTCTACCCCAGCGGTCAGCAGCGAGTCAGCCGCCTGGCTGGCGGTGTCCGCAGAGGGGTTCCCCTCGTCGCGTTCGTTGGTCGGGTCCAGCCGCATCGCGATGCCGGGAATGCCGCCGGCGGCGTTGACGTCGTGGGTCGCCAGCCGCACGCCCGCCTCCAACGCTGGACCACTGAAGCTGAATTGACCGGTCCGCGGCAGCAGTGTCCCGAATGAGAGCACGCCGTCGGCTGGGATCGCGCTGGGCTGTGCGCACATTGCTTCTCGCCAGGTGGCGACTCCCGCGCCGCCCGCGACCAGCATCAGCGTCATGGAGATGCTCACCGTCGCCAGCCGCCAGCGCGGGGGGCGGACGGGGGGCGGCTGCTCGGGAGGGACCGCAACGGAGACGACTCTCGGTGGGGTGACGGCCAGCCCGTGGTTGCGCTGGGCGGCCTGCAGCGCCTCGCCGAACTCGGCGACGGACCCGAATCGGTCCCTCGGTGACCGCGCCATCGCCCGCCGCACCATCGCGCGCACATCCTCCGGGAGCCCACCATCCAGCTCGGGGACCGGCTCGTGCAGCTGCCGCCCGAAGATGACGCCGATATTGGAGAGCTGCTCGTCGCACGACCGCAGGAACGGCAGATGACCCTTGAGCAGCGCGAACAGGGTCGCGCCCAAGCCGTAGACGTCGCAGGCCTGTGTTGGCTCGCCCTCCTCGAACAGCTCAGGCGCGCCGTAGCCGGGCGTGAGGTACACCGACTGGGTCGTGACCCCCATCGCGGTCCTCAGGTGGGCGATGCCGAAGTCGGCAAGCTTGGGCTCGCCGTCCGGTCCGGTCAGCACGTTGGCCGGTTTGACGTCCAGGTGCAGGATCCCGGCCTCGTGCGCGGACTGAAGCGCCCCGGCGAGCTTCGCCCCGATCGCGAGCACCTCGTGCCATGGCAGCGGCCCGCCGGCGCGCAGCCGGTCGGCCAGCGACCCTTTAGGCAGGTACTCCATCACGATGTATGGCCTGCCGGACTTGCCCACGCCCGCTTGGAACACGCTCACCACGTGGGGGTGATCGCTGAGCCTGCCCAGCGCTTTGCGCTCCCGCTCGAACATCCTGCCTAACGATGGGGGGAGCGCCTTGATCGCCACCCAGCGCTCCAGCTGCAGCTCATACGCCCGGTAAATCGTGGAGAAGACAGTTTCTGCAATCTTTTCCACGTTCACACAACCGGGAATCTCGAACCCCAGCGTATGCTGCCGGAACCGTCGCAGAATACCGTTGCTCACCATGTCCGTCCGCTTGACGACCATCGGCTGCTCCCACTCAATGAGGCCGCGCCAATGAGCCGTCTCAGTGTGGCATTTTTTCCCCGTCCTTTCAACTGCGTATTGACGGCTCCCGTGAGGATACGGCCCCGCCTGGAGTTGACCGAGCAGGCGAGCCCAGCGACGAGAAGCGCGAGCGGGCGACCGTGCGCTCCAACTCGGTCAGCCGCCGCAAAAGTGCAGGAAACCGTCAGATCCGACGGTTTCCTGCATTCCAACGGTGGCTGAATCCGCGCCGCCTGCGGGAAACCGTCGAGTGCGACGGTTTCCCGCACCTCTGCTGCCCGGCCGGGGTAAGCGCTGGCGCAGCATGGGCGGAGCGCCCGGACCGGCCGCTGGGCAAGCGGCCTGCGCTGGGCGCGCTGGCAGCGCATTCCACGGGGGCGGTGCCGGGCTACGCTGGGGCGATGGGTGCGTCCAGCTTTTCAAGGGCGGCGGGGGGGAGGAACCATGTGGCTCACCATCTCATCGGGTCCCGAGCAGGGCAAGCGGGTTCAGGTCACGAGCCAGCACTTCATGATCGGGCGGGATGACCGCTGTGACCTCGTCATCCGCGACGGGAAGGTGTCGCGCCAGCACGCGCTCCTGTGGCTTGAGGATGGCCGGGTGACCCTGCGGGATTTCGGCTCGTCGAACGGCACGCTGGTGAACGGGCAGCGGATCCAGATGCCGTGCCTCCTGCAGGGCGGTGAGCAGGTCCAGCTCGGCGACACCGTGCTCTCGGTGTCGTTCGCCCAGCCCGGTGACAGGCCGGCCGGTCCCCTCAGCCAGCACACGGTGGTGACCCCGGCGGCGCCCCCGGGGCCCGCGCCTTCAAGGGCCCCGAGCCAGTCCACGGTTGAGCGTCTCCTCCTGCGGCGTTCGCTGCGGCGGACCAGGGCGGTGGCCGTGGCCGCGCTGGTCCTGGCCCTCATCACCGTGACGCTGTTCGCCACCGGGCTGCTGCCGCTGGACCGCGGGGAGCCGACGGCGGCACAGATCGTCGAGACGGTGGCCCCCGCCACCGTGCTGGTGGTCACGTTTCGTGACAATCAGGCGTTCAGTAGCGGCACGGGCTGGGTGCTGGATGCACAAGAGGGCCTGATCGTGACGAACCACCATGTGGTGAGCGACGGGACGGACTTCGTCGTCGGCGTCGGCGATGACGAGCGGGACGCCCAGCTGATGGCGACCGCCCCGTGCGATGACCTGGCGATGCTGAGGGTCGAGGACACCTCTGGGCTCCAGGCGATGCCGCTGGGCAGCCAGGACGACCTGCGGCTGGGTGACACCGTCGTGGCGGTCGGGTTCCCCGTGAACCCCTCGCTCCGCGACGATCTGACCGCCACGGTGGGGGTCGTCTCGGTGCCCCGGACCAGGTTCGTCAGCGACGGGTCGGTCCCCAGCTTCCCCAACGTCATCCAGACCGACGCGGCGGTCAATCCGGGCAACTCCGGCGGGCCGCTGGTCAGCGCCCGCCGGGTGCTCGTCGGCGTGAACACGCTGGGCCTCATCGAGCGGCAGAACACCAACTACGCCATCGGTGTGGACCGCGTCAAAGAGGTGACGGCCGAGCTGCGTGAGGGCCGTTCGCTCGGCTGGGCGGGCTTGGGCCTGGCCGTCCCTGATCCATCGACTCCCGGCGTCTTCGTGACCAGCGCGTTCCCGGGCTCGGCGGCAGAAGGGGCTGGGTTCGGGCGGAGGCCGGCGCTGATCGTCGCGATCGACGGCGCCCGCTTGGACAACGGCATGGTGAGCTACTGCGACGCCGTCGGCGACCACGTCACTGGAGACCGCGCCACCTTCAGCGTGGTCACCGAGGGCAGCAACGGCGTCATCGACGTGCCAGTCGAGTTCGAGTAGCCCCTACGTCGGGCCAGCCTCGTTCCCCCACCACACGACGAGTGCGTTCGGGTCGGTGCCGACCGCCTGGCTGAAGATGAACAGGCTGTCGTCAGTCCACTCGAGCCATGGCCGGCCCTCTGAATCGGTCCAGCAGAGGAAACGGCCGGCGGGGATGTCGTTCGTCACGTACCCGCTCTCCGCCTCGAAGTCAGGAGGCAACTGGCTGCAGAACAGCCCGGCGGGGGGAGCGACTGACTGGACACGTGAGTCATAGACCGCCTGCATGCTCGCCTGATCCGGGAAGCGGTAGTACCAGACACCCAGGGCCCCGGACGTGGGTTCGCAGCGCACACCCGCGATCGCCCCCGGGAAGTCGGCGACGTCGGTCGCGCGCTCGCAGCCCACTCGGGACGCGAGGGGGATCCTGCCGAGCAGCGCCAACTCGTCGGGCGTGAACGGCTCCTCGCTCGGCGGCGCGTCGGGCGAGATCGGCCCGGAGTCGCCGCTGGACCACCACTGCGCCAGGGCATTGGGATCCCTGCCGGATGCCACGGCGAACACCAGCACATCATCTCGGGTCCACTCGATCACCGCGTCACCCCGCGGTGAGGTGTGGCACACCGCGCTTCCAGCCATGACGGTGCTCTCACCCAGTAGGTAGGTGTCCTGCCCCAGGAAGCCCGGCGGGGCGTCCCCGCAGAAGGCTTCGGGAGGACTGAGTTCGCGGACGCGCCCGTCGTAGACCGCGTCCATGCTCTGCAGGTCGCTGAACTGGTAGTACGTGACGGACGCCGCCCCAGACAGGGGCAGGCACGTCACGCCCGCGACCGCGCCGGGGCGGTCGCCCAGGTCGTGCGCGCGGTGGCAGGAGACCTGTGAGGCCTCGGGGATGACGTCGAGAAGCGACCGCTCCTGAGGTGTCGGGAAGTCGGGCCGCTCGACCAGGTCCTGCCACCAGGCGTAGATCTGCGTGCCGTCACCGTCGGCGCGCGTGGCCGTGGCCAGCACCTGGGCCTGGACGTCAGTCCACACGAGGTGCGATGACCCGGTTTCGCGATAGCAGAGGAGGCGCCCGCCCATCCCGCCGGCGCCCTCGTACAGGTGCTCGGCTCGAGCGCTGACGTCGCAGTCGCCTGGGGCGCCCGGCTCGACTCCGGCGTCCTCGACGACCTGCTCATAGGCGTCTTCCAGCGCGCCCGCCGACGCGAACGAGGCGTACGCCACCGCATCGGCCCCCTCGTCGGGCTCGCAGCGGATGGCGGCCTGGGTGCCCTCCGCCCGGGGACTCGGCGCGTCCCGGCCGCAGGTGTCACGGAAAGCGGCGGGCACGACGAGGCCCCGGAGCGCCTCCTCGCGCGGGTTGGGGAACCGGGTTCTGGTCCACACCAGAGCCCCGACCAGGACCAGCGCCAGCACGCCGGCGCCCACGGCCAGCGGCCAGCGGCGGCGGGCCGCGCGCTTGGCAGGGGGAGACGGCAGGATCGGGGAGAGGACGGTGACGGTGGGCCTGGCGGGATCGGTCGGCGACGTGAACACCTGAGCCGGTGGGGCGACCCTGCGGAGGGCCGCCGCCAGATCGCCGCAGGTCGCGTACCGGTCTTCGGGCTTCTTGGCCAGGGCCTTGGCCACGATGTCGCTGGTCTGCGCCGGCAGCTCAGGACGGAGGTCGCGGACCGACGGCGGCGGGGCGGTCACGTGCGCCATCAGCACCGCCGCGGTGTCGTCGCGCGGGAACGGCACCTGCCCCGTCAAGCACTGGTAGAGCACGCAGCCCAGGGAGTAGACGTCGGCGCGGCGGTCGACCTGCCCGCCTTCGATCTGCTCGGGAGCCGCGAAGTAGACGCTGCCGATGAACTGGCGGGCGATGGTGAAGCTCTCGCCCGAGATGATGTTCTTGGTGATGCCGAAGTCTGAGAGGTAGCAGTGCTCTCCGGTGCCGCCGCGGCGGTCGACGAGGATGTTCTCCGGCTTGACGTCCCGGTGGACCAGTCCCTCCGCATGCGCGGCGTCCAGGGCATCGGCCACTTGGCTGATGATGGAGGTCGCGTGCTGGAAGGTGAGCGGGCCCATGGTGTCCAGAAGCAGCCGCAGATCGCCGCTGTCCACGTAGCGCATGGCGAGGTAGAGCAGCCCTCCCGACTCGCCAGCGCTGTAGATCGGAATGATGTGAGGGTGATCGAGATCGCTGAGCACCTGAGCCTCACGCTCGAAGCGCCGGCGGAAACGCTCATCCTGCGCCAGTGATGAGGCCAGGACCTTGAGGGCGACCCTGCGGGGGCGGGGGAAGCTCAGATCCTCTGCCAGATACAGCACACTCATCCCGCCGCGCCCCAATTCGCGCATGATGCGGTATCCGGGAATTCGCTGCGCGATGTCCTCGGCGATGGGTCCCTGATCACTCACGTCACCCATGGCTCACCCCCTGATTCCGTCCCCGCGATCAACTCCCTTCCATGATCTACTTTGCCAGGTCACAGGGGGGATGTCTTCGATAGAATCTCAGTCGTGGGGGTTTGGTGCTCAAGATCACGAGGGGTCACGTGCGCACAGTCCGCGAGCGCCGCGACGGCTTCGCCCACTTGGGGCCATGCCGGCCGTGCGGCCCACGGCGCGGTGACGGCGGGGAATCGGCGGCCATGACGCACAGCCGCCAATGCGCTGCCGTATCGATGAGCCGGTGGGCGTAGGGCATGAAGCTCGACGAGACCAGGGTCTGCGTCCAGCCCGGAAACGGGCTGATCGCACGGTTCCCGCACGCCCTGGTCGCCGTGCTCGGCGAGCGGCCCGCCGGCGCCATCGATGCGCTGCTCGGGCGGTGCGCGAGCATCGTCAGCGGCCCGGCCAAGGCGATCGCGGCGCAGCTCGGGAATGCCGTGTCACAGGAGGTGCCGGCGTTCGTCGCCGTCGCCGACACCGATGCCGGGCTGGCGCTGTACCTGCACGGCGCGGTTGAGGCGACGGTGGCCACCGGCCCTGCCCGACCGCTGCGGATTCCGGCGCCGTCTGGTCCGGCTGGAGTCTGGCGTATACTGCCGGACGTGTTCGAGTCCGTCGCGATCGGCGTTGCCGGCGTCCCGCCGCCGAACCGGATCGAGGGTCCCCTCAACCTGCGCGCCGGGGTGACGGTTGGCGGCGGCGCCGTGCTCGTGCCCAGCGAGATCACCCAACCGCTGGACCCGGTGGCCGCCCCGATCGTGCCAGGCATCCGCTGCCCGAACGGCCACTTCAACCGTCCTGAAGCGCGCCACTGTTCGGTGGACGGGCTCGTGCTGCAGGTCACCGCGGGCACGCGGGCGCCGCGCCCGCCGCTGGGGGCGCTCGTCCTCGACAACGGCTCTGTCTACCGGCTCGACAGCGACTACGTGCTGGGCCGGGAGCCCGAGCTGGACGACGCGGTGCGCGCCGGCCGTGCCCGGCCGATCCCGCTCCCCGACGACACGCGCGAGATCTCCCGCGTGCACGCGGCGGTGCGGCTGGACGGGTGGGACGTGATGGTCATCGACCTCGGCTCGGTCAACGGCACGCGCGTCCAGCTCCCAGGAGGCCCGAGCTGGGTCTTCGTCGGGCAGCAACAGCCCACCCCGATCACACCCGGAGCCGTGATGCGCATCGGCCCGCGCTGGGTCGAGTACCAGCCCCAAGCGCGGAAGCGGCGCCGGTGACCGCTCATCGCGTCGCGCTCGTCACCGGCGGCGCCGGTGGGATCGGCGGCGCGATCTGCCAGGCGCTCGCGGACGCCGGTCACCGCGTCGCGGTCGCTGACATCGACGCGGACCGCGCCGCCGCGGTGGCAGCGCGGGTCGGCGGCCTGGGCG
>JBOGEA010000246.1:0-8869 GCA_050743205.1 Egibacteraceae bacterium
TCCGTGGCGGCTGCGCGTCGCAGCCGCCACGGACCCCAAGAACGACGGCTGGCGGGTGCTCACCTGGCAGGACTGACGCCGTGGGATTGCGCGGGCGGCCATGCCGGGCGCCGCGCAGGCCATACGCTGAGGAGCATGTGGCGGGACATCCAGGTTGGGAAGAGGCTGTTATTGGCGGCGGCGCTTGCGGTGACGGGGCTCGCGGTCCTGCTGCTGCCCCACCGGTTCGAGGGAGTGGTGCTGGTGGTGGTCGCGCCAGGCCGCAGGCTGACGACCACTGATCTGATCGGGCTCACCCCGCTGGCCGCCGCGGAGGCGCTGCTGTACTCGGCGGCGAGGTCATCGCGTCGACGAGTCCGCTGAGCCGCCCCTGCTCCCCTACTCGTGAAGAACCGCCCTGGTGGACAGGACCTTGAGTGATCCGTCGGCCTGGATTTCGCTGATCACATAGGTGCCTATGCTGGGCTCGCCGGGATCGGTGAAGTCCAGGGGCCCGGAGACGCCGTCGTAGTCGATGTCGATGTCTGATCTGACGAGCTGCAGGCACTCGGCATAGCCCGTGCACTTCACGCCGCCCCTGGTCACGTCGTTGATCTGGGCGGCGACGGCGGCGGGGGCGTCCGTGCGGGCGGCGGCGGTCGCGAGCGCGGTGACGATCACCGCGTCGTAGGTCTCCGCGCCGTATCTGAGATCCTGCAGCTCGGGCCTGGCCTGTCGCAGCCGAGTGGTGAACGCGGGGTCCCCGTCATCGGCGAAGACGCTCTTCATACCCGTCAAGACGCCCGGGTTCCGCGGGTCGACCGTGCTTGCCAAGGTTTTGTTCACATTGCTCGCACCGTACACGCGCTTGTCCCGCGGGCCGAGTCCCTGCTGGATCATCGCGCGAAGGATCTGGGCGCTTTCGATGAAACCCAGCAGCACGATCGCGTCGGGATTCTTGGCCTTGATCCGTTGGACCTCGCGGTCGACGTCGAGCGCGTTCGGGTCATAGTCGAAGGAGTCGAGCACCGTGACGCCGGCCTCCTCGATCGCCTGGGCGGTCAACTCGCGGAGGTCAGTGGCCCACGGATCGTCTCGCGATATCACCACCGCCGTGCGGCTCCCGTCGCCGACGACCAGCCCGGCGAGGAGGGATTGCGTGAACACGTTCGATGGCGTGGTGCGGAAGTAGAGCCCGCGGTCAGGGTGCGTGGAGAACAGCGCGGCGCCGTTGGTGGGTGAGAACATGATGACGCCCGCGCAGGTGATCGTGTCGATCACCATCCGGGCCGATGCCGACATTGCCGGGCCGATGATCGCGTCCGCGTCGCCCGCGAGCAGCTCGTCTGCCGACTGTCTCACCGTGTCGGCGGACGGGTCGCCCTCGTCGAGCTGGTCGGCCTCATCCAGCTGCACCGCGATCCCGGGAATGCCACCGGCGGCGTTGACGTCGTCGACCGCCAGCCGCGCGGCGGCCCGCATCGCGGGACCCTGGAACCTGAACTGACCGGGTCTTGGGAACAACGTCCCGAACGACAGCACGCCGTCGGCTTCGACCGTAGCGCACGGCTCGGGCCCAGCCACAGCGCGGGCAACGTCCGCCGCCGGCATCAGCAGCAACAGGAGGCTGGCGACCGCCAATTGCCAGCGTGGAACACGGGCAGGGGACGTGTCCGTGTTCTGCGCAAGGATGGGCGGGACGCGGATGATGATCGGGGTGGTGACGGCCAGCTCGTGACTGTGCTGTACCGCCTGCAACGCCTCGGCGAACTCACCCGCCGAGGAGAAACGGTCCTGCGGCGATGCCGCCATCGCCCGCCGCACCACCGCGCGAACGTCGGCTGGGAGCCCGGGGTCCAATGCGGGAATCTGTTCGAATAGCTGCCGCCCGATGATGACCTCGACGCTGGGGAGCCGCTCGTCGCGTGACCGCAGGAACGGCGAATGACCCTTGAGCAGCGCGAACAGGGTGGCGCCCAGGCCGTAGACGTCGCAGGCCGCAGCCAGCTCACCCTCCTCGAACAGCTCCGGCGCGCCGTAGCCCGGCGTGAAGCCCAGCGTCTGGGTCGACAGTCCCAGCGCGGCCCGCAGGTGAGCGATGCCGAAGTCGGCCAGCTTGGGCTCACAGTCCGTGCCGACCAGCACGTTGGCCGGTTTGATGTCCAGGTGCAGGATGCCCGCCTCGTGCGCCGACTGGAGCACGCCGGCCAGCTTCACCCCGATCTCGAGCACCTCGGGCCACGGCAGCGGTCCGCCCGCGTGCAGCCGATCGGCCAGCGACCCCGCCGGCAGGTACTCCATCACGATGTAAGGGCTGCCGGATCTGCTGACGCCAGCTTGGAACACCCTGACCACATGCCGGTGGTCACTGAGCCTTCCCAGCGCTCTGCACTCCCGCTCGAACATGCTGCCCATAGGCCGGGGAAGCACCTTGATCGCCACCCAGCGCTCGAACCGCACTTCATATGCCCGGTAAATCGTAGAAAAGACAGTTCCCGCGATCTCTTCGACGTTGACAAATCCCGAAACCTCAAGCTTGGACGGACTCTGCTGAAACTTCCGCAGCATGCTGCTGCCCGTCTGGTCGGCCCGCTTGGCCATAAGCTGCTCCCACACCATTGCCGCGCCAATGCGTCACTTGCAGTCTGGCATTTTTTCACCATTCTTTCAATGGTTGATCAACGGCTTGACGGCTTGGCCAGGAAACCGTCGCATTCGACGGATTTCCGGGGTGACACGGGACTGGGCTCTGTTTGGGGTGCGGGAAACCGTCGGATCTGACGGTTTCCTGCGCCTGTCGCGCGCGACCGGGCTTGGTCAGGTGTCGACGCGGGCCACGGCGTGCGTGGCGCGCAGCGGCAGCTCGCGCAGCCGCCAGGCGAGCGCGAACCCGATCAGGGCGATCGGGACTGTCCACAGGAACACCCAGGTGATCGCGTCGGCGAGTGTGCCGCGGAGCGCGGTCTGGATGGCGAGTGGCAGCGTGGCCAGCGTCTCGGGCGTGGACAGCGATTGCGGGTCGATGCCGGCTGAGGTGGACAGGCCCCCCGCCGCCAAGGTGGCGGCCAGGCGGGTGGTGAACAGCGCGCCGCAGACGCCGACGCCGACCGTGGCGCCGATCGAGCGGAAGAACTGAACAGCCGCGGTGGCGGCGCCGAGGTGACGCGGGGGCGCGGCGTTCTGCACCGCGATGACGAGCACCTGCAGGTTCAAGCCGACGCCGAGCCCGACCAAGACCATGTACGCGGAGGCCTGGAGTTGCGTCGTGGTGGTGTCCATCGAGGCCAGCAGACCCATCCCGACGGCCAGCGCGGCGGTACCGATGATTGGGAACACCTTGTAGCGGCCCCAGCGGGTCACCATCCGTGTCGAGCTGAGAACGCCGATGAGCAGCCCCGCCACCAGCGGGATCAGCAGCAGCCCCGCTGAGGTGGCCGACAGGCCGACGACGGTCTGCAGGAACAGCGGCAGGAAGGTGACCGCGCCGAACAGCGCCGCCCCGATGATGGCGGCGATGCCGATCGAGACGGTGAAGCCGCGATCACGGAACAGCTCCGGCGGCAGGATCGGCTCGGACGCGCGCCGCTCCACGATCACGAACATGATGAGCGCGGCGGCCACACCGCCGGCCAGGGACAGGATCACCGGCGAGGCCCAGGGGTAGACCTGGCCACCCCAGACGGTGGCCAGCAGCAGCCCGCTGATCCCAACCGTCAGCAGCGCGGCGCCCAGCCAGTCGATGCGCGGGTGCCCCCCGCGGGTGTCCAGCCGCAGGTTGGCCTGCGTCACCGCAATGGCGACCGCCCCGAGTGGGAGGTTGATCCAGAACACCCAGCGCCAGTCGAACTGGTCGACGAAGTAGCCGCCGAGCAGCGGGCCGGCAACGCTGGCCAGGGCGTACACCGCGCCGATATAGCCCTGATAGCGGCCGCGCTGCCGTGGCGGGACGATGCCGCCGATGATCGTGTGCGACAAGGCGCCGATCCCGCCGGCGCCCAGCCCCTGGATGGCCCGGAACGCGATCAGCTGTCCCATCGACGTGGCCAGCGCGCACGCCGCCGAGCCGACGACGAACACGGTGATCGCGATCTGGAACAGCCGCTTGCGCCCGTACAGGTCTGAGACCTTGCCGTACAGCGGCATGGCCACCGTCAACGTCAGCAGGTAGGCGGTCACCACCCACGACAGCTGTGACAGCCCGCCCAGCTCGCCGACGATGGTCGGCAGCGCGGTGGCAACGATGGTCTGGTCCAGCGCCGCGAGCAGCATCGCGGTCATCAGCCCCACGAGCACCTTGACGACCTCGCGGTGCGTCATCTCCCGTGGCTCGGCGGCCAGCGGCACGGTCCCCCCTATCTGGGCCCACTTCCTCGCGCATCGAAATGAAGAAACGATCGTTCACTTGAACGGTAGCGTGACCGGCGACGCCCGCCCTTCCTGGAGGGTGGAAAATGAAGGATCGTTCGCTAATTTATCTGTATGAGTGAGATGATGACCCGGCCGCCCCGGCGCGGGCGGCCACCGAAGGCGGAGGGGCGCAACACCCGCGACCGTATCCTCGACGAGGCGCTGGAGGGGTTCGCGCGGCACGGCTACGCCGGCACGTCGATCCGGCGGATCGCCCAGGCCGTCGGGATCCGCGAAAGCGGGATCTACAGCCACTTCGAGAGCAAGCAGGCGATCTTCGACGCGCTGTTCGCTGAGGCCGGCCCCACGGTGGTGCTGAACGTGCTGGAGACGGGCGTCGATGCCGCCGCGGGCCCCGCGACGGTCGTTCGCCAACTGGTGGAGGGCGTGGTCGCGGTGTGGGACGAGCCGCGGGCCCGCATGTTCACCAGCGTGCTCCTGCGTGAGGGGGGATCCGCCTCGACGGCGGCCGCCATCGACCCGCTGGCGATGATCGGCCAGGTGCAGCGCGGTCTCGGGGAGGTGTTCGGGGAGTGGGCGAAGGCGGGGCTGATCCGCGACGACTTTCCGCCGGAGCATCTGGTCTGGGAGCTGATGGCCCCGATCGCGATGATCCGCCTGCTGCACCTCCACGCTTCGGCCACCGAGGACACGCGGGCCGCTGGGCGGCGACTGGCGCGCGCGCACGTCGAGTACTTCCTCGAATGCGCGCATGCGGCGGGAGCGCCGGGGGGCCGGGAATGACGCTTTGTGAGTCCGGCCGCCAGGCCGGTTCCTCTGGGTGGGCGGGTGGGTCGGAGCATCCGCGACGCATACGTCGGGGATGCTGCACAAACCGCCGAGGTAGGTGCCCCGCCCGCTACTCGCGCGGCGCCTGGGCGGCGCGGCGCAGCGAGGTGGCCAGGGTGGCCACGACGGCTGTGAGCAGGATGAAGCCCAGCGCGCGGGCTGGCACCCAGCCCGTGCGCCACAGCGCCCAGGTGAGCAGCAGCGCGAGAGCGGTCCCGACCACCAGGACCAGGTCGTCGATCAGCAGCCCGGCCAGCGAGGCGAGGGCGGAGCGCGCCACTGCCACCAGCCAGCCCATCACGCCACCCTCACCGCGACGTCGTGGCGGCGCAGGAGGCGGGTGGCCGCCCAGGCCAGGATCGCGAAGGCGGCGATCAGCCCGACCAGCGCCCAGCCCTCACCGGGCCAGACCGCGCCCAGCCCGGCCGCGCCCCAGTAGACGCCGAATGCGGTCAGCACCACGCCGACCAGCGCTTTCAGCGTGTTCTCCGGCACCTTTGACAGCGGCGCCCGCACCACCGAGCCGACCAGGCCCACGCCGATGAACGCCAACCCCGCGGCGGCGCTCGAAGCCGCCAAGACGCGGGGCGACGACGCGCCCAACGTCAGCACGATGAAGATGACCTCCAGGCCCTCCAGCAGCATGGCCTTGTAGCTGACCACGAACCCGACGGCGTCGAACCCAGCCGAGCGCCCCTGCGCCGCCATCGCCGCGACCTGCTCACGGTAGATGGCGTCCTCGTCATGCAACGACTTCAAGCCCGCCGCGCGCAGGATCGCCTTGCGCAGCCAGCGCAGCCCGAACAGCAGCAGCAGCGTGCCCACCACCAGCTCGAACAGCTGCTCGTCGACCCGGTCGAGCAGCGTTGCCCCGAAGACCGCCACCGCAAGCGCCAGCGTGGCGACGGCGGCGATCACGCCCCAGAGCGGCGCCCGCCAGCCGCGAGAGACGCCCACAGCCAGCACGATCGTGTAGGCCTCGACGAACTCCACCAGCGAGGCGACGAACGCCGGGGCTGCCAGCGCGATCCACTCCATCCCGCCTCCTTCATGTAGCGTGTGTTACAGACTAACGTATGCTTCTTCTCCACGATAGAGGGGACCTCAACTGTGAACGACGCGGCCTGGCTCCTGCTCGTCTACCGAGTGCCCAGCGAGCCCTCACGGGTGCGGGTGGGCGTGTGGCGTGAGCTGAAACGTCTGGGGGGGCTCTACCTCCAGTCGGCCTGCTGCATCCTGCCGGTCCGTCCAGGTCTGGCCGACGCGGTCGACGCGGTCCGCGCGCGCATCGCCGCCGACGGCGGCGCCAGCACCCTGCTGCGCCTGACCGCCCAGCCCGACGGCGTCGACGACGAGTTGACCGCGGCGTTCCGCGATCTCGCGACCAAGGAGTACGCGGAGATCATCGAGGAGTGCGAAATGAAGTTCGTGCGCGAGATCGAGTTCGAGCGCTTCCGCGGCAACTACACGTTCGAGGAGGCCGAGGAGATCCGCGCCGACCTCGACAAGATCCGCCGCTGGCTCGACCGGGTCCACACCCGCGACTTCTTCGCCGCACCCGGACACGCCGAGGCGGAGGCCTGGGTCGCGCACTGCGCGCAGCTCATGGAGGCGTTCGAGGCCGACGTCTACGACCGCACCGCCGGCGGCCGCGACGACCGCTCACCCCCCGCCCCCATGCCCATCAAACCACCCCCAAAGCCCTGAGACGGGCCCTGTTCAGGCGGGTTTGGAGGGCCCGGCGCGTTCGGCTCTGCGCGTGTGGCCAGACCGCAATAATTCTTGTTATCCTAGCCCCATGATCAGCATCAGCACTGCGACTGTCACGATCTCGCTGCCACCTGAGCTCGCCCGACAAGTGGACGACCGAGCGCAGGCGGAGGGCCGGACGCGGAGCGAGCTGTTCCGCGAGGCTGTCCGCCAGTATCTCGAGCGGCGCGACCGCTGGGAGGAGATCTTTCAGTACTGGGAGCAGGCGTCAGCGCAGCTGGGGCTGGAGGAGGCGGACGCCGTCCGGATCGTGCGTGAGCATCGGCGCGAACGCTAGTGCGAGTCGTCTTCGACACGAACGTCTGAGCCTCTGCGCTGCTGTTCGGTGGACTGCCGAGAACGCTGTTGCAGGGTGTGCTGAGCGGAAACCTCACCCTCATCACGAGCGTTGCGCTGCTCGACGAACTCGAAGACGTCCTCGCCCGCAAGCTGGGACCCAAGCGTGAGGCCGCCCGACACACACGGGTGGAACTCGAACGGATCGCAGAGGTGACCAGTCCCGCCCTGGTTCAGGCGCTGTCGAGGGATTCAGACGATGACGTGGTGCTCGCCACCGCGGTTGCGGCCAAAGCAGACGTGCTCGTGACCGGTGACCAGGACCTCCTCGTGCTGCAGCAGTGCGGGGGCATCCCGATCCTGACCCCCCGCGACCTGGCCGAACGCCTGAACAGCTGACACGTCCGCGGCGCTCCCACCCGTTCGTGCGGTACCCGTTGACGCTTCCGGGCGAATGAGCAGTTCCAGCCATATCTGTCACGATGCGCTCATCACCAGGCCTGCCACTCAGGGGTCGGGGGGCGGGATAGGTGTTCAGGACGACCCAGGTGGTGGTGCGCTGGGTTTCGCGCCAGGCGTTGAGGCGGTCGCCGACGTCAACGCCGAGGGGGCGCGGTGGGCAGGCAGGTGGAGCTTGTGTTCGAGGACACCCAGAACCTGTCCGACGTGGCGGCGTCGGCGGCGAAGAGAAGCTGGAGGAGGACCAGGTCGTTGGCGTGGTGGGTGGATGCCACTCGGGGGCGGCGTTGGCGCAGGTCCCCTCTCTATCCAGCACGGTGCGCCGGTGATCCTCGCCGAGATCTGATGCGGACGCGATCACCGCCGGCGGACTCGCGGGACGCCCCGGGGCATCACCCCAACCGCGTCTCTTTTCGCATCGAGGGCGCGCTTGGCGAGACGGTGAAGGCGTCGGTGACGGGCTCGACGCCTCTGACGGTACGGGCCGCTGGGCTGATTGTGGCCTGGTAGGTGCCGGGCGGCAGGCCCTCGAAGGTTGCGACTTGCCGGTTGTCGCGGGGCTGCAGGATGCGCCTTGCCGGGGCTCCGCCGCTGTGATCTGCCCCACGTTTTCCAGCAGCTCGCAGCATAAAATAACCATAAGTAGCTGTCCGGAAAACGTGGGGCAGATCAGATCCTGCCGCCGTGGCTGCGGCGGAAGGATCAGCCGGGCGGGCGGGTGCGCCGCGCCAGCGCCGCGAGGTCGATGTCCACCTTGAACGGCTCTGTCAGCCGCAGCGGCTCACCGGGCAGGCACGTATGCGTCAGCGCATACGCGCCGTCGCGCAGCGCATAGGCCGCGGCGGACGGCGCGCCCCGGCCCAACTCCACCCGCAGGTAATACGGGATGCCGGCTCGGGCGTACAGCTCGGGCTTGACCGCCCGGTCCATCGCCACGTTGTCCGCCCCGGAGATCTCCACGACCAGCGCGACCTGGGCCGGCTCGAAAACTTTGACATCCCGACCCGAAGTGTTGGTGACAACGGCCAGATCCGGGATGAGGATCTTGCCCGGCGCCACCCGGACGTTGACGGCCTCGAAAACCTCGAGCTCCTCAGGCGCCGCCGACCAGAGCGCATGGCACAGGTGCGAGGACAGCCCCTGGTGGGAGGACCCGGCGCTCGGGCTCATCAGCAGCCCCCCGTCGAGC
>JBOGEA010000247.1:0-8793 GCA_050743205.1 Egibacteraceae bacterium
GCCCGACCCCATGCTCGCCCACTGTAATCTGGTTTATAAAGCTGAGCGGTTCAGGCGGCATCGAGCCGCCTGAACCGCGCTCCGCTTCGCTTCGCCCGCGGCTCAAGGCAACGGGTGACATGTCTGGACGCGCTCAAGGCCCCGGGTGTGTCACCCGGGGCCTTGAGTAAGTGCCGGGCCGCCGCGCCCGACACGTGATGCACCAGACGGCTTGGGCCGCCGCGCCCAAGCCGACGATGCGGCGGTCTTACTTAATGCTGTTTCGACACTGATGTCACCGAGTCCTGCGTACCGCCGAAACATTTTTCCGCTCTCCCAACTGGCGAGGCGTGGAGAGGCGGAGCACCCGCTACTCCGCCTCTCCAATCCGCCCTCAACGGAGAGTATTTCACAGGCAACC
Organism: Egibacteraceae bacterium; assembly: GCA_050743205.1. Taxonomy (GTDB): domain Bacteria; phylum Actinomycetota; class Nitriliruptoria; order Euzebyales; family Egibacteraceae; genus JBOGED01. Next base: position 401 of record JBOGEA010000247.1, read on the forward strand.
CCCTGTTGTCTGCCCTCCGTTGAAGTTTTTTCATCCCTGACACTTCGGATTCTTCGCCCGATCAGGGGTCTCTCACACGCTCGGGGGGTCCACACTGGGCGCATGGCCGCCATCGAGATCATGCCCGGACTGTGGATTCCCGAGGAGGAGGTGGAGTTCCGCTTCTCCCGCTCCCCGGGGCCCGGCGGCCAACACGCGAACACCTCGGATACACGTGTCGAGCTGCGCTTCGACGTCGATGCCTCGACCGTGCTCAGCGACTGGCAGAAGGCGCGTGTACTCGAGCGGCTGCGCACCCGGATCACGGGCGATGGCGTACTCCTGCTGACCGGCAGCGAGCACCGGTCACAGACGCGGAACCGTGAGGCCGTGGTCGCCCGCTTCGCCGCCCTGCTCGCCGAAGCCATGCGGGAGGAGCGACCCCGCGGGCGCACCCGGCGACCGCGCGCCGCCGACCGGCAGCGGTTGGAGGCCAAGCGCCTCCAATCACTCAAGAAAGCGCTCCGCCGCCCCCCTGATCCCGCGTGATGGGCGCCGGCAATGACCGTCAGAAAATCTCGCCATCCCCGTAACGGAATGGCTTTCCGATCGTTGGAAAAGGTAACGCGGCCCGCCGGACGGGTGGTCAGCCGACCGGCCGGGCCGTTCCATCAGTCGTCAGACCAGTCACCGAGCGGTCCCGGACATTCTGAGTCCGGGGCCGTTCTGTCTGTGTCTGTGATCGTCAGGCGCGGAGACGAAGCCACGCACGCTCAGCGTCGTGCCATGCGTCGAGGGGCTCGACCACGTCGCTGACCGCCCCGAGCAGCTCCTCCAACTCGGTGGAGGTCGTGGCTACGCGGCGCGCCTCGCCAACCGCGGCCAGCGCTTCGCCGACCGCAGCGGCGCAGGCATCCCAATGGGCGGCTGTGGCGTCGTGCCGCCAGCTGGCCATCTCACCGGCGACCGCGATCAGCTCATCACGGACCAGGTCCAAGCCGACCGGCACGGGGACGGGATCGACACGGCCCACCGGGAGGCAGGACAGCAGGGCCGAGCGCGCCTGCTCGACCCGCAGCGCCTGCGCGCGGAACGCGTCCCAGGCGGGCTGCAGCGCCACCGGCATCCGCTTACGGCGAAGCATCGCCAGCCAAGGCTAGCGGGGCTGCGCCCGGCCCGACGAGTCATGGACGGGTGGGACGGCGGCGCGCGGGTTGACGCCAGTTTTGTGGAGCATCCGCGACGTATATGTCGCCGATGCTCCACAAAAGCCAGCGCGGCGGATTCGCGGACCCGAAGTCCCTCACGCTGGCTGACCGCCGGGCTACGGGCGGGGTCTGGAGACCGTCTCTTCGCCGCGGTCCCAGCGGGCCCAGTCCTGCCACTCGTCCAACTCGCCGGCGAATGGGTCGTCGGCCTCAGCGCGGTCGAGGGCGTCGGCGTCGTCGGGCACGGCGACGACCATCAGCAGCCCGGCGTTCGCATCGAGGCAGATGAGCGCGGCTCGGCACCAGCAGCCGTCCTCGTCGGGTCTCCATGCGACAGCGCAGGCGCGATCGTCGAGGAATGCTCGGGTGAGGATCGCCTCTGGGGAGCGTTCCCAGATCGCCTCCAGCTCCTCGGCCAGGTTCGAGACACCGTCGCCCGTGGTGTCAGGCGTCTCGACATCGTCATGGACGATGGCCAGGATGGCGTCGAGGTCGCGAGCGTTGAACGCATCGACGAACTCGTCACGAAGGCTTTCCAGATCGACGTCCCCGGTGGGCTTGGGCGCGGCGCGGCGCTCTTCCTCGATGAGGATGACATCGTCGTCGGCAGTGACGACCCTCAGCCCATCCTCAAGCGGTGCGATTGACATCGCGGCCACCTCTTCAGATATTTGGGGTGCCTCCAGCATGCCCGATGAGAGCGCCGGTTGGAAGGGGTCGCTCGCCTCCCCCCATGGCGCGCGTTGACTGCACGACCTGGTCATTCGCATCTACGCAACCTCGTGCGCCCGCGCACCCGCTGACCGCGCGAGATCGCGCAGCCATGCATCGATGACGCTCACGAGCCGCCCTGGGTCCTCGAGCATCGGCAGATGACCGACCTCGCCGAGCACCGCGAACGCCCAATCCGGGCGCAACCGGGCGGCCTGCCGGGCCGCGCCGGGCGGCGCCAGCCGGTCGCACGCACCCTGCACGAGCAGCGTGGGCGCCTCCACGCGCTGGATCGCCTCGAAGAAGCGGCGCTTGCCCCTGGTGTGCAGGTACGCGAGCGACCGCGCCGCCTCCAGAAACGCCCGGTCGGCCCACGGCATCCGGTCGCGCTCGTAGGCGAAGTCGAGCATGGCGTCCAGCGCGTGTGCCGGAATCCTGCTGGGGTCGACGCAGACCACGCGCATGCTCTGGTGCACCAGCGCCTCGGGCCCAGACGCTGGCGCCGCCGGCGCATGAGCCCGGAGGACAGACCGGGAACCGCATAGGCGACCACGCGGATCGCCACCTCGCGGTCCAGCGCGATGCCGGATGGTTTCGGCACCGACGGGCAGACGAGGATCAGGCCGCCCACCCGCGCCGGCTGGCTCACCGCCTCCAGGATCGAGATCGTGGCGCCCATGGAGTTGCCCAGCAGGATCGTCGGCTTGCCGACGACCCGCGCGAGGAAGCGGTCGAGCAGGCGGCGGTTGGCGCTGATGCTGGTGCGGCGCCCGGCCAGCGGGGTCCGGCCGAACCCGGGCAGGTCGATGGCGAGAACGCGGGCGCGCCGCGCCAGCCCGGGCCCGACGGCGACCCAGTTCACGTGCGACCCGCCGAGCCCATGCACGCAGACGACCGCGGGCCCACGGCCACCGAAATCCGCGAAATGAACGGGACCTCCGAGATCGACCTTGCGTGACCGCAACCAGCGCCTCCCCGTCGAGAACCATGCGCTGAGCACAGCCTGCCACACGGACCGCCCCTCACTGTTTACCCTGCCGGAGAGGGCGTCCGAGCGCTGTGCGCCCGGCGCTACGATGACAATTTGATCATGAACTCCTTCCTTGAGGCACTCTCTCGTCATGTCGTCGTACTCGATGGCGCGATGGGCACGTCGGTGCAGGACCAGAACCTGGACCCCGGTGACTTCGGCGGGCTCGACGGGTGCAATGAGGTACTCGTGCGGACGCGCCCCGACGTGATCCGGGACATCCACGCCTCGTTTCTGGCCGTGGGCTGCGACGCCGTGGAGACCGACACGTTCGGCGGGATGCCCTGGGTGCTGGCCGAGTACGGCCTCGCCGATGAGACCGAGTCGCTGGCCGAGGCCGCCGCCCGCCTGGCTCGCGAGGCGTGCGACGAGGCGGCCGGCGAGCGCTGGGTGATCGGCTCGATCGGCCCGGGCACCCGCTCGCCGACGCTGTCGCTGGGCAGGGATCCGGCCACGGCGTCGGACCTCCTGGACTACGACGGGGCTCTCCAGGGCTACAGGCGGCTGGCCCGGGGCCTGCTGGCCGGCGGCGTGGATGTGCTGCTCATCGAGACCCAGTTCGACCTGCTGGCCGCGAAGGCGGCGGTCTGGGGCTGCCATGAGGCGATGGACGTCGAGGGCCGCGCTGTCCCGGTGATGGTCTCGGTCACGATCGAGAAGGATCTCGACACCATGCTGCTCGGCACCGAGATCGGCGCCGCGCTCGTGGCGCTCGATCCGATGAGCATCGACGTCATCGGCCTGAACTGCGCGACCGGCCCAGATCACATGCGCGAGCACGTCCGCTACCTCTCGCAGCACTCCCGCAAGCCGATCTCGGTGATCCCGAACGCGGGGATCCCACAGATGGTCGACGGCCAGGCGGCCTACCCGCTGACCCCCCAGGGGCTGGCCGCCGCGCACCGCGAATTCATCACCGACTTCGGCGTTCAGATCATCGGCGGGTGCTGCGGGGCGACCCCCGCGCACATGGAGGCCGTGGTCAAGGCGTGCGGGGACCTTACGCCCGCTCCCCGAAATCCGGACTTCGAGCCCTCGATCGCCTCGCTCTACACGCCAGTGACGCTGCGGCAGGACGCGAGCGTGCTGCTGGTCGGCGAACGCCTGAACGCGACCGGGTCCCGCCAGTTCCGCGACCTGCTGCTCGCCGGCGACCTGGACGCGATGGCGCAGATGGCCCGCGCTCAGGTCCGCGAGGGTGCGCACGCCCTGGACGTCTGCGTGGACTACGTGGGCCGCGACGGGGTGCGCGACGTCATCCGGCTGGTGGACCGGCTGGCGACCCAGTCGATGCTGCCGCTGGTCATCGACTCGACCGAGATCGACGTCGTGTCCGCGGCGCTGCGGCGGGTCGGTGGGCGCGCGGTGATCAACTCGGTGAACCTGGAGGACGGGCGGCGCAAGGCGGACGTGCTGTTCCCGCTGGCTCGCCAGTTCGGCGCCGCGCTGATCGCGCTCGCCATCGACGAGCAGGGCCAGGCCCGCACCGCCGACTGGAAGGTCGGGGTCTGCCGGCAGATCGCGGCGATCGCGGCCGAGTACGGCCTGGGGCCGAGCGATCTCATCTTCGACACGCTGACGTTCCCGTTGGGATCAGGGCAGGAAGACCTGCGCCGCGACGGCCTGGAGACGCTGGAGGCGATCGAGCGCGTCAAGGCCGAGATTCCCGGCTGCCAGACGATCCTCGGCGTGTCGAACATCTCATTCGGCCTGTCCCCCGCCGCCCGGCAGGCGCTGAACTCTGTGTTCCTTCATATGGCCAGCTCCCGCGGCTTGGACGCGGCGATCGTGCACGCGGGGAAGATCCTTCCCCTGCATCAGATCGACGATGAGGTCCGGCAGGTCTGCGAGGACCTGGTGCTGGACCGGCGGACCGAGAGCTATGACCCGCTGGCCGAGCTGATGCGGCTCTTCGAGGGAGCGGTCAAAGCACCCGCCAGCAGCCAGAAGCTCGCCGCGCTGCCGCTGACCGAGCGGCTGGAGCAGCGGATCGTCGACGGCAACCGCGACGGTCTGCAGGCTGACCTCGACGAGGCGATGGCGTCTGGGATCGCCCCGCTCGACATCATCAACCTCCACCTCCTCGCCGGGATGAAGGTGGTCGGCAAGCTGTTCGGGGCGGGCCAGATGCAGTTGCCGTTCGTGCTGCAGTCCGCGGAGTGCATGAAGACAGCGGTCGCCCATCTCGAGCCGCATATGGAACGCGCCGAAGGGGGCAGGAAGGCGCGGATCGTGCTCGCCACCGTCAAAGGTGATGTTCACGACATAGGTAAGAACCTTGTCGATATCATCCTGTCGAACAACGGTTACGAGGTCCGCAATCTCGGCATCAAACAGCCGATCGACGCGATCATTTCGGCCGCCGAGGCATTCCAGGCCGATGCGATCGGCCTGTCAGGGCTGCTCGTGAAGTCCACCGTGGTGATGCGCGACGACTTGGACGAACTCGCGCGGCGGGGGCTGGAGCACTACCCGGTGCTGCTCGGTGGCGCGGCGCTGACCAGGGCATACGTCGAGGTCGACCTGCGCCAGCGCTACAGCGGGCCGCTCTTCTACTGCCGCAATGCCTTCGCTGGCCTGCAGACGATGGACGAGCTGGCGGCGTACAAGGCCGCGGGCTCGGCACCGTCTGACTGGGGTCGGCAGGTCGGCTCACGCCGTGTCGCCCCCGCCGCGCCCCGGGCGCCAGAGCCGGATGTGTCCGCGGTCGCCCGCTCCGACGTCTCACGTGACGTCCCGGTGCCGTCACCGCCGTTCTGGGGCACCCGCGTGGTCCGAGGCATCCCGCTGGACGACGTGGCCGCGTTCATCAACCGCACCGCGCTGTTCCGCACGCAGTGGCAGTTCGACCGGGACAGCCTGGACGCCGCGGAGGCCGCGTTTCGCCACGTCTACGCGCTGGCCCGCGAGGAGCGCCTGCTCGTTCCCCAGGTCGTCTACGGCTACTTCCCGTGCGGCGCTGAGGGGAATGACGCGCTGGTGTACGAGGGGCCGGGTTCGGACACCGTCGTCGCCCGCTTCACATTCCCCCGCCAGACCCGTGGGCGCAGGCTGTGCCTCGCCGACTTCTTCCGCCCCGTCTCCTCGGGCGAGCGCGACGTCATCGCGTTTCATCTTGTCACGATGGGCTCCCGGGTCAGCGAGCACGCGGCCGAACTCTTCGCTGCCAACCACTACACCGACTACCTCTATCTTCACGGCCTCGGGGTGGAGATGGCCGAGGCGCTCGCCGAGTACTGGCACGCCCGCATCCGCCATGAGCTGGGTATCGCCCAAGATGACGCCGATACGGTGGAAGGCCTGTTCAAGCAGGGATATCAGGGCTCCCGTTACAGCTTCGGCTACCCCGCCTGCCCGGATCTCGAGGCCCGCAGGCCGCTCTACGACCTGCTCGACGCCGGGCGCATCGGAGTGGAGCTGTCTGAGGAGTTCCAGCTTCACCCCGAGCAGAGCACCGACGCCCTGATCGTCCACCACCCCCAGGCGAAGTACTTCAACGCTCGTTGACCCACCCCAACCGAGGGATGCGCACTTTCGGGCGGATGCGCGGCTGCGGGCAAATGCGCCCGTAACTGCTCACCTGCATGTCGCCCTACACGCCAGCGACCCCCGCCGTTGGGTTGCGTCGGGCGGATTCCAAGCTGGTATTTGCAAACTGTTTGATTCGAGCCTAAGATCTGTCGCAATCCATTCCCCATGCTCGGTAACCGAAAGAGGAGCGATGGCAACGACCGCTGAATCCGCTGTGCGGAGCTATCTCACCGCGTTGAGCGATCCCTCAGCGCTTCGTGACGAGGCTGGACTCGCTGAACTGCAGCGTCAGCTGCTTGAGTCCACTGACGCACTCACCAGAGTTGAGCTCAGGCAGAAGATCATGGACGCCGAGGACCCGCAGATCGACCGGTACGAGGCCGACTTCGTGACGCACGCCAAAGAATGGGCGGAGCAGAACGGCATCTCCTCAAAGGCATTCCTTGCCGAGGGAGTCGATCTGGCCGTGCTCCGCCGCTCTGGCCTTCCCGTACCAGGTGGACGCCGCGCCGTTATCACCCCGCGAGGCCGGACGCGCACCCGCTCGCGTGTCACGACGGGCGAGGTACGCGCCGCAATTCCCAAAGGCCAGTTCACTATCAAGCAGCTCCAGGAGCGTAGTGGGGCATCTCCGGCAGTTGTGCGCAAAGCAGTACAAGAGGAGATCAGCGAGAGCCGGGTGAAGGAGATAGGAACTGATCCCGATCATCGTGGTCCTGGCCGGGCGCCCGTCCTCTACGAGCGCGTGTAATCCACCGCACATCCCGTTTCTTGCAGCCTGATCCACCGGGTCTTGTCCCCGACATCGTCGGATTCAGGACCCGGTTGCTCTTTATAGGGATCAATCCGGGGCTGCGATCAGCACAGGTGGGGCAGCACTCCTCAAGCCCTCTGAGCTGAAGCTCGGCGCGGCTGAGCTGCTTGAGCGTCTTCAGGAGTGGCGGCCCCATGTATGTGCGGTGCTCGGCATCACCGCCTATCGCATTGCGTTCGGCTGCCCGAAGGCGGTGGCGGGCCGGCGACCTCAAGACGGCAGGGGACCGCACTGGTGGGTGCTGCACAACCCCAGCGGTCTGAACGCGCACGCCTTTCCGATCACGTGACCGCGATGAGGGCGGCAGCGGCGGATGCCGGCCTGCGTGCGGTTCGCCTCACGATTGGGCAGACTAGGGGTGCTACTGCCCCAGTACCCTGCGAAATTGGAGTCGTGCTTGCCTGACTCGGAGCCTGCGAAACGCTCCAACGACGGCAAGCGGTCGCTGCGAGCTGTCGGTGTTCCATCGCCCGGCGAGCAGGACCTGACGCTCGAACAGCTCCTCGTGCAAGTGGCCAAGGGCGATCAGACTGCGTTCGCGGCCCTCTACGACCGCATCTCAGGTGCTGTCTACGGCCTGATCCGGCGGGTGCTCCGTGATCCGGCCCAGTCCGAAGAGGTCGCGCAGGAGGTCCTGCTGGAGATCTGGCGCCGAGCGCCACGCTTCGACATCGCCCGCGGCAGCGCCAGGGCCTGGATCATGACGATGGCCCACCGCCGGGCGGTCGATCGGGTGCGCAGCGAGCAGTCCGCACGCGACCGCGACGACCGGGCGGGGGTCCAAGACCAGCGCAACGAGGCGTTCGACGTGGTGGCGGAGGAGGTGGAGGTCCGCTTCGAGCATCAGCAGGTCCGTACCGCTCTCAACCAGCTCACAGACCTCCAGCGCCAAGCCGTCGAGTTGGCCTACTACGGCGGCTACACCTACCGCGAGGTCGCCGAACTGCTCGACACACCCCTCGGAACGGTCAAGACAAGGCTGCGCGACGGGCTGATCCGCCTGCGCGACAGCCTAGGCCCGGGCTAGAGGCCTTGGAGGGCGAGACCCGTTGCGCGTGAGTCAAGTCTGGCGGGTCGGGTTGCACGCCTTACGCGTCTCTCCGGGACGGTTGTGTGCTGG